>JAEUQX010000330.1 GCA_016788625.1 Anaerolineae bacterium | reverse complement strand
CCTGTACGCCATTCTGAGCGCGTTGGCTGTTGGTGGCATCGGTTACGCCATCATCTTCGGGGCATTCCTGCCGAACAGTTTCACCGGGCGGCTGCCTCCCGGCGCGCATATCGGCCCGGTGAGTTGGGTTCTGGTCGCGGCGGGGGTTGCGTTTGGCATCGGCATGGCACTTTCGGGGGCGTGCATCAGCGGACATCTCTACCGCCTCGGTGAAGGGTATGCGCGTGCGCCGCTTGCCTTGTTGGGATCGTTAATCGGTTTCGGGCTGGGGTTCTTCACTTGGCAGAGCGTGTATCTGGGGACGATCTCGCAGGCCCCGACCGCCTGGCTGCCTGCTACGCTGGGTTATGGCGGCGCGCTGGCCGTGCATCTGGCGCTGCTGAGCGTGCTGGCGCTGCTGCTGCTGCGCTATCTGCCCGCGCTGCCGCAGCGTGAGACAGAGCGTCTGACGCTGGCGGGCGTGTGGCGGCGTGTGATCGAGCAGCGCTGGAACCCGCTGACAACGGGCGGAATCGTGGGTGTCGTGGGCACAATCGCCTACCTGCGCGTTGAGCCGTTGGGCGTCACCTCGCAGATTGGCAGCGTCAGCCGCACGGTGCTGGATAACGCGGGTTTACTCGCTGATCGACTGAACGGGCTGGACGGCTTCGCAGGCTGCGCGACGCAGGTTGTGCAGACGATCACCGAGAACGGCTGGCTGATTGGCGGGCTGGTGGCGGGTTCGTTTGCGGTCGTCCTGCTGGCGAATCGTTTTCAGATTTCGCGGCTGACCCTGGGCGGAGGCGTGACGGCGCTGCTGGGCGGCATCCTGATGGGCTGGGGCGCGATGTTGGCACTGGGCTGCACAGTTGGGACGCTGCTTTCTGGAATATCGGCCTTTGCGGTTTCGGGTTGGGTGTTCGCCTTCGCGGTATTTGGCGGGGTGTGGCTGGGCATCAAGCTGCGGCTGCATCGCTATTCGTAAGTTGATGAACACTGGTGGTGTGGCGAAGTGGCTAACGCGGAGGTCTGCAAAACCTCTATTCGCGGGTTCGATTCCCGCCACCACCTTTTTCTACAGCATTCATGGCTCGGCGATTTGCTATAATCGCGCGCATGAATACAAACTTCACCCCCATTCCCCTCGATAACGATTGGCGCTGCTTTCCGCCGGAGGATGCCGACGCGGCGTTCGGCGGCTCGCTCCTGGATGAGTCGGCGTGGGATGCGCTGGCGCAGATAGCCGATTGGCCGCGACATCTGCTGCCCGGCGCGGGCACCGTGCATCTGCGGCGCACGCTTGACCTGGAACCGATTGGCGAGGTGTGCCTGCGCTACCGCCTGCGGTTGGAACGCGCCCCGGCAGGGACGAGCGTCTACGTCAACGGCTGGCATGTCGGCGCGCTCCAGGCGGACGCGGCACTGGATGTGGATGTGACCGACGCGCTGACGCTGGAAGGCAATGTGATCCTGCTCAAGGTGACGCGGCGCGGCGCGATTGGCGGTATGTCGCTGCTGCCCGTGCCGTGCGCGGATGCCTGATCCCACCGCGTGAATTTCGCATAAAGTCCTTGTATACCCCCTCACTACGTTTTGTCGATCTTGCTAAGGGCGCAAGACTCGCGCTATCCTTGCGCGTGTCTGATGAACAGTCGGACAACCGCAACACATCTGACCACTAGCAGGAGCTTTACCGAATGGTCAAACCTGTCGCCAGGATCAATGTTATCCCCAACCTGCCGGAGCCGCTGCGCCGCTTACAGGAGCTGGCTTACAATCTGCGTTGGGCCTGGGACCACGAGACGATTGCGTTGTTTCGCCGCCTCGACCGCGATCTATGGGAAACGACGGGGCACAACCCCGTATTGACGTTGGGCACCGTCAGCCAGGAACGCCTGGATGCCGCGTGCGAAGATCCCTCTTTCATGGCGCACTTGCAGTCCGTGTGCGAGTCGTTCGACGACTACATGAATATCTCCAACACCTGGTTTGCCAACCACTATAGCGGCCAGAAGCCAGTTATTGCCTACTTCTCGATGGAGTTTGGCATCACCGAATGCCTGCAAAACTACTCCGGCGGTCTGGGCGTGCTGAGCGGCGATCACCTCAAGAGTGCCAGCGATCTGGGGCTGCCGCTGGTGGGCGTGGGTATTCTGTATCAGGAAGGTTACTTCCAGCAGTACCTCAATGCTGACGGCTACCAGCAGGAACTCTACCCGATCAACGACTACTTCAATATGCCTGTCATTTTGCAGCGCAACATTGATGGTGCGCCGATGAGGATTTCCGTGCCGATGCCGGGGCGCGAACTCTACGCGCAAATCTGGAAGGCGCAGGTCGGACGTGTGCCGCTGTTCCTGCTGGATACCAACATCCCGGATAACCCGCGCGAAGAAGACCGCAACCTGACTGATCGTTTGTACGGCGGCGACAAGCGCACGCGCATCCGTCAGGAAATCCTGATGGGCATCGGTGGCATCCGGCTGCTGGATGCGTTGGGAATGCGACCGAACATCTGCCATATGAACGAAGGTCATTCGGCTTTTCTGGCGCTGGAACGCATTCGCCAGTTGATGACCGAGCGTGGCCTGACCTTCCAGCAGGCACAGGAGATTACTGCATCCAGCAACATCTTCACGACACACACGCCCGTGCCCGCAGGTCTGGAGCGCTTCGGTTTTGACCTGATTGATGAACACTTCACCGATTATTATCGCAGCATGGGGCTTTCGCGCGATCAGTTCATCGACCTGGGGCGCGAGAACATGGGCAGCTACGAACTATTCTCGATGGCAGTGCTGGCGCTGAAGGTCTCGGCAGGCGCCAATGGTGTTGCCAGGCTGCATGGCGATGTTTCGCGCAAGATGTGGCAGTGGGTTTATCCGCAGGTGCCGGAACACGAAGTGCCGATTTCGTCGGTGACCAACGGTATCCATGTGCAGACCTGGATCAGCAACGAGATGCGCACGCTGCTTGACCGCTATCTCGACCCAGCCTGGCGCAACGATGAGGCGCGCGAGGAATTGTGGCACGGCATAGACAATATTCCCGATGCGGAATTGTGGCGCACGCACGAACGCCGTCGGGAACGGCTGGTGGCTTTCACGCGGCGGCGGCTGCGGAGCCAGCTTGAGCATCGCGGCATGTCGCAGAGCGCAGTGACGGAGGCGGATGAAGTCCTCAATCCGGACGCGCTGACGATAGGCTTTGCGCGGCGATTCGCTACCTACAAGCGGGCTACGCTGCTGTTCCGCGATCTAGACCGTCTCAAACGCATTGTGAACAACCCCGATTATCCAGTGCAGTTCATCTTCGCAGGCAAGGCGCATCCGCACGATACAGGCGGAAAAGACCTGATTCGTTACATCGTCAATGCCGCGCGTGACCCCGACCTGCGTCATGCGATCGTCTTCCTGGAAAACTACGACATGAACATCGCTCGGCATCTGGTGCAGGGCGTCGATGTGTGGCTGAATACCCCGCAGCGTCCGAAGGAAGCCAGCGGCACGAGCGGCATGAAGGTGATCTACAACGGCGGGCTGAATTGCAGCATCCTCGACGGCTGGTGGGCAGAAGCTTACAGTGCCGATGTGGGCTGGGCGATTGGCAGCGGTGAGGAATATAACGACAGTGAGTGGGAGAGCCAGAACTACATCGAGAGCGAGGCGATCTACAACATCATCGAGCAGGACATCGTGCCGCTGTTCTACGAACGCGGGCGTGACGGTCTGCCGCGCGGTTGGATCAGCAAGGTCAAGAACAGCATGAAGACGCTCGCGCCGTATTTCAATACGCGCCGCATGGTGCAGGAATACACCGAAGTGTTCTATATGCCTGCCTATGGCAACGCCAAGGTGCTGACTGAAGGCAAGATGGCCGAGGGGCTGGCCTATGCCGCCTGGCGCGAAAAAGTTCGCAGCGCGTGGCGGCACATTCAGGTTCGCAGCGTGGAAACCCCTGAAAAGCAGATCAAGGTCGGTTCAGAGATCGAAATCAGCGCGATGATCGACCTGGGGCAGCTCACGCCGAAGGATGTGCGCGTACAGCTATACTATGGCAATCTGAATACTCAGGGGTACATCGGTGACGGTCAGGCTGTGGATATGACTTCCAACGGCAATAACAGCAATGGTACGTGTAAGTTCACCGGGCGGGTGACCATCACGACGAGCGGCGAACGCGGCTTCTCGGTGCGCGTGCTGCCATATCATCCGTACCTGCCGACCTCGTTCGTTCCTGGGCTGATCACCTGGGCACGCATGTAGTCGTCTGAGCAATTGAAATAAAAGGGGCGCACCACACGAGTGCGCCTCTTTTGTTTTCGGGAGACTATAGACGAGCGACTAGCGGTCTAGAACTGGCTCCAGAGGTACTGGTTCGTGACCTCGTGGTGGAACTGTACTTCAGCGTTCTTGATGCTGCTGCCGAGCAGACGTGGGCAGCGTTCGGCGGAGGCCATCTTGACGGCGGCATACTTCTCGTGCACCGTCGGGTCGAGCAGACTGGCGACGAAACCGCTTTCGCGGAAGGCGTAGACAGCGTCGTAGATGTTGTCCGGCAAAATGCGCTCGCCATTGGCGTTCGGGTCCAGCGGGCCTTCGAGACCTGTGCGGAACAGGGTATAGATCGCCAGATAGGGGTTGGCGTCCGGCGCGATGGAACGCACCTCGATACGCGCGGAACGGGCGTTGCCGAGCGGGATACGAACCATCGAACCGCGATCAATCGGCGAGGCCTTGATCTGGTTGGGCGCTTCGTAGTGCGGGTCGAGGCGACGATAGGAATTGACACTGGAATTCAGAACCAGGCAGATGTCCAGCGCGCTGGTCAGGATGCGGTAAATGAAGTCCCAGCCAAGCTGCGACAGTTTCTCCGCGCCGTTCGGGTCGTGGAAGGCGTTCTTGCCATCGCGGGCGATCGACATGTTGGTGTGCATCCCGCTGCCGTTGATGCCGGTGAAGGGCTTCGGCAGGAAGCTTGCTGTCATGTCCAGGCGGTTAGCGACCTGACGGCAGATCAGCTTGTAGAGGAGCACCTGATCGGCGGCGATTGAGGCTTCGGTATAGGAATAATTCAGCTCGAACTGCGAGGGTGCGACTTCGGGATGGTCTTTCTCGTTTTCGAAGCCCATCGCGCGTTGCACTTCGGCGGCTGTGTCGATGAACAAACGCAGCGGGTCGCCGGGCAGCGAGTGATAGTAACCCGTCGTTGAGACCAGCTCGATCTGTCCTGTTTCGGCAAAGCGCTGTTCGGCATTGCGACCTTTGAAGAGGAAGCCTTCGATCTCGTTGGCGACATTGCAGGTGATGCCCTGCTGCGCGTAGAGGTCTTCGGTGTACTGCTTCAGGCGCAGGCGCAGATCGGCGGCATAGGGACTGCCGTCCGTCTCCATGACCTCGCCGAAGACCAGCACTTTACCGGGGCCGAAAATGTCGGCGGGCAGCCAGTAGAACGCGGCCCAGTCAATCGCCAGTCGCAGGTCGGACTCGGATTGGCGCGAGAAACCACGAATGGACGAGCCATCAAAAGTCAGGTTGTCGGCGGACTTGAGCAGGAACTTTTTGTCATAGTCCAACATGTGCAGGCGGCCTTCGAGATCTGTGAAGCAGACCGTGACGGCCTTGATGCGTTTTTCGCCCGCCAGATAGCGCATGCGCTCTTCACGGACGACATCAGCAGCGACCCGCTTGAGGCGTTGATCCTTGGCGGCCAGGTTCAGTTCTTCCAGCTCATCGTAGGGGATTTCGAGAAAATCACGCATTGCGGATGTCATGAGGCTTGTCCTGAATACATCATAGAATCCATGACTGTATTGTTGCATCCCGCGAAAGCTCGTTCCATTGTGTGCTTTAATAACGTTTTGAGGACTTTTTTTGTTGATTTTTACCATGTAGTCGCAGGTGCTTTGTTGATTTGTGACAAGCCGTTGTGTTTCCAGGAAGGAAGTCATGCGAATGAGCCACTGTTTGTCGTGGTTCTGCTGGCACTATACGGTATAGTACACGACGCTTGTACGAAAGGAGAATGTCAATATGTCAAGGCGGGTGATCACTTTATTGCTTGTTTTGTTCCTGGCTGCCTGTGGCGGCGCGCCGGCGGCCACACCGCTGCCGATCACGCTGGTCGGGCCGGATGCGCTCCCGACCTCGGAATTCGATGACCCGGTGCTGCGTCAGGGGCAGGCGAATTACGACCGCTTCTGTGCGCACTGTCACGGTTTCGATGGTGAAGGGCAGCTTGGCGACAGCGCCGCAGAGACGCGCGAGATGGGCATGAAGATCGTCCCAGCGCATAATTCGACGGGCGTGATCTGGCAGTATGCTGATCAGATTCTGCTTAAGGTAACACGCGATGGTGTCATCAATGCGCTGAATCGTTATCCGATGCCCGCGTTCAATACGACCCTGACCGACGAGGAGATCATGGGCGTGTATGCCTATATCAAGACGTGGTGGACTCCGGAGCAGCGCGCTTACCAGGAACAGGTAACGGCTAACCTGCAGAAGATTTACGACGAGTTGGGCGTTGACCTGACGCCGGAGAACCCATTCCCAACGGTGACACCTGCTGCTACAGGGACGGCAGCGCCATAGTAAGGATGAGGCTGATGCGACGATGGTGGGTATTATGCGGTCTGCTGGCGCTGGTGCTGACGGCCTGCGCCGGGGAAACACCGCCGATTGTGGTGACGGTCGAGGCGGGCAAGCCGAGTTTCCTGTTCTTCTATACCGATAACTGACCGCCCTGAATGCAAATGCGGCCTATCGTGGATAGGCTTCAAACGGAATTTGAGGGACGGGTGGCTTTCGCGTATTTCAATGCTGCCGACGGCATGGCCGGGCAGGCGTTGTTTGAGTCGCTGCAACTGCCGGGACATCCGGGGTCACTGCTCTATGACGCAGATGGGGCTGAGCGTTATCGCGGCTTCGGTGTGGTAAACGAAGAAGTGCTGCGCGCAGCACTTGAGACGGTGCTGGGGGAAGAGTGAGGGCGCGGAATATAGCGCCCTCATCGGCAGACCCTGCGCTGCTACGCTGGCGCCGGGGCGTAGTCGATTTCCTTCAGTGTGCTTTCGATCTGCTGCCAGGTCGCGGGCGTGTCCCATTCGACGGTGACAGTCTTGGTGTCGACGACGCCATCGACCGTGCGGACGCCGCTGATCTGCGCGACCTCGTTCTTGATCGTGCGGACGCAACCATCGCAGCCGATGTTGGGCACCTGAAATGTCTTGCGCTCCATGTTTTCTCCTAAAGTGTGATGAGTGACGAGTTGTGAGTGATGAGGGGTAAAGTGTCCCTCATTCACCGCTGTTCGTTAACAGTGTAGCATGAACGGCATCTCCGGCTATGCGCCGTTTGGCGGATTCAGGCTGTTTGGCGCTGCTGTCTCCAGCGCAGGCCGTGTTATGCTGGGTAGGTGGAGGTGTGTTATGCGGGTACTTTTGGCAGAAGATCACAAGATGGTGCGGCAGGGGACGCGGCTCTACCTGGAGGGGGAGGGCATCGAGATTGTCGGCGAGGCTACCAACGGGCGCGAGGCGCTGGAGATGGCGCGGGCGCTGCATCCTGACGTGGTCGTGATGGACATTCATATGCCGGAACTGACGGGTATTGAGGCGACACGGCGCATTCGTCATGAGATGCCGGACGTGCGTGTGCTGGTGCTGACGGCCTATGACAACCCGGCTTATGTGCAGGCGCTGTTGGAGGCAGGGGCGGATGGCTTCGTGCTGAAGACGGCCGAACTGGCGGAACTGCTCAGGGCACTGCGCGAGGTCGCGATTGGGGGTACGGCCTTTGACCCGGCGGTGATGAGCAAGGCAGCACAGGAGGTGGGTGAGGGGCTGACCGACCGTGAGCGCGAGGTGCTGCTTTGTGCGGCGCGCGGGCTGACCAACAAGCAGATTGGCGCGGCATTGTTCATCTCCGATCGCACTGTGCAGGGGCATTTGCAGAACATGTACGAGAAGCTGGGCGTTGCTTCACGTACTGAGGCGGTGACGACGGCGTTGGCCCGTGGGTTGATCACTCTTGAAGGGGGTGATGCATGACTGGCGTGTTGATCGCGGCGCTGCTGCTCTCGCTCGCCGCGAACGTCTGGTTGGCGCTGCGCGTGCTGCGTCCGCTGCGACGGCTTTCCGATGGGGCGCGCGGACTGGCAGAGGGCGACTTCAACGCGTTGTGCGAGAACTGCGGCGGGGTGACTGATATTGATGTGCTGCGGCGCTCGATGGTGGCGATGGCCGGACATGTGCAGCGGGCACAGGTGCAGGGCAGCGCGTATGCTGGGGCGCTGACGAAAGGGCAGGAATCCGAACGGCATCGCGTGGCACGCGAACTGCATGACGAGACGGTGCAGGCGCTGGTTGCCATCGGGCAGAGCATCGACCTGGCGCGTACCTGGGTGCAGCGTGACCCGGGGCGAGCCAACGTACTGCTGACGACAGCGCGTGAACAGGCGACGGGCGCGGTCGATACGCTGCGCGGCTTGATCGCTGACCTGCGGCCACCCGCGCTCGAAGAATTGGGGTTAGTGGCGGCGCTGCGAACGCTTGCCGAGCGGGCGACCGATATACAGGTGAGGGTGACTGTCAAAGGGCAGGAGCGGCGGCTGGACAAAGAAGCCGAGTTGGCGCTGTTCCGCAGCGCGCAAGAAGGCCTGACCAACGCGCGCAAGCACGGGCGGGCACGCAGCGCTGAGATTACGGTGGAGTACCGGGCGGACGCGGCGCGACTGACTGTGCGCGACGATGGACAGGGACTAAAGGAGACGCTGACCAGCGATGGGCTGCACGATCTGGCGTCGAGCGGACATTATGGACTCCTGGGTATTCAGGAACGGGTGATCTCGCTCGGCGGAACGCTCAGCGTGACCGGGACGCCGGGGGGCGGCACAACACTCAGTGTGCGCCTGCCTACATCGGCCAGCGCGCAGCCTGCTGACACTGTGCGCGACCCGGTGTGCAGCGCGTTGATTGCCCCGCAGCAGGCCTATGGCAGCGTTGTCTACGAAGGGCAGACCTATTACTTCTGCTGCCCGGTCTGCCGGGGGGCTTTCCAGCGCGACCCGCAGGCCTATTTGGGGCAATAAGCGTCTTATGCCCCACTCAGTCGCGCGACGATGGGTGCGGCAGTTTCCATGAGCGCGTCCGCGATGACGTAATACGAGATGCCGTACTGCTCACGGCGGGCAATCATCTGCGCGATGATCTGCTCGACGCTGCCGATGAACACCGATGGCATGTCCAGCACTTGCTCGACGCTGATGTTGTCCCAACGCTGGTCGCGAATGTACTGCTCGGCGCGTGCTTGGCGGTCGTCGGCCAGCAGGATGCTCGGTATCAAGCTCAATTCGAGCTGTTCGAAGCGCGCGCCCGCGCCTTCACGTATCCAGGCGAGCTTCTGCTGTACGCCGCTGGCCAGCCGCTCCGCCGGGTCTGGCGAGAGGGTGCCGCTGGCGACCGAGGTGGTCAGGATGCCCACGATGTCCGCCTCGCGCCCGGCCAGCGTTAACATGCGTTTTTGCCCCGCGCCGATCAGGATGGGCAAATGCTGTTCGGGCTTGGGAAAGCCGTCAATATTGTCGATGCGATA
>JAEUQX010000255.1 GCA_016788625.1 Anaerolineae bacterium | reverse complement strand
GAGTTGAACTCGCGCGAAGCACGGCGCATCGTCGAGAAGTGCATGACCAGTATGCGCGCGCGCGAAGCGGCCCGCAAAGCTCGCGACCTTGTTCGCAGCGGCCCCAGCCTGCTGGAGAGCAGCACGCTGCCCGGCAAGCTGGCCGACTGCTCGCAGCGCGGGGAGAATGCAGAAATCTATATTGTAGAAGGTGATAGCGCTGGCGGTTGCTTCTCCGGCGAAACACGAGTTGCTTTGGCGGACGGTCGAAACCTTAGCTTCGCCGAACTGGTTGCGGAACAAGCAGAGGGCAAGACTCATTTCTGCTACACCATCCGTCACGATGGCAAAATTGGTCTGGAGCAGATCATCAATGCGCGCATAACAAAGCGGAATGCCGCTGTAATCCGTGTCACCCTGGACAATGGCGAGCAGATCGTTTGTACGCCTGACCATCGCTTCATGCTGCGCGACGGCAGCTACAAGGCCGCCGCTGACCTGACGCCTGATGACTCCTTGATGCCGCTGTATCGCAAGCTGTCGGATAAGCGAGAAAAAGGCATCACGATCAATGGCTATGAAATGACTTGGGACCCCCGTTCTGAAACGTGGTTATTTACCCATATGTTGGCGGATTGGTACAACCGCTGGCAAGGCGTTTATGATGAAGATGCGGGAGATCATTGCCATCATCTGGATTTCAATAAACTGAACAACAGTCCTACCAACATCCAGAGGATGACCTCGGCTGATCATCTCGAATTACATCGGACACACGCCAGCCGCACACTTCACAAACCAGAAACTATCGAGAAGTCTCGTGAAGTTCGTCAAGGTGACGAGTTTCGTGCCCGTATGAGCGAACGTATGCGCCAACCACAGACTCAGGTAATCCTGTCTGAGCAAGCAAAAGCTCAATGGGAAGACGAAGCATACAAAGCCTATATGAAAGCAAAGTGGTTGGAGTTCTACCAGTCAAATCCTGACTATCAGCAGAAGAATGCCGAAACGCTTTTCCAAGCTCAACTTGAGTATTGGAGCCGTCCCGAAAATCGGCAAGAACGATCTGAGCAGGTTCGTGCCTACTTTGAGGAACATCCCGAAGCGAGAGATGCCTTATCACATCAGGCAAAGGCCCAATGGCAAGATGAGCAATTGTTAGCCTGGCGCAGTCAGAAAACGAGTGAACAGTGGACTGATGAGTTTCGTGCCAGTCGCAAAGACGCGCTAAATCGCACTTACTATCTAAAAACGATGTCAGCGCTCAAGCAGATTTCGGTTTCGCAAGGGCGACTCAACGTCGAAGCTTATCAACAACTCCGCCTTCAAACTCGAGATAGATCACTTCTAAGGTTCGACAAATTCTGCGAGCGCTACTTCCATGGAAATGAAGTGGAATTGCAGGAAGCACTTGAGAACTACAACCATCGCATCACAGCGATTGAGCCGCTGGGTGAGCGCATGGACGTGTACGACATCGAAGTGCCGCATACACATAACTTCGCCCTGGCAAGTGGGGTATTCGTCCACAACAGCGCGAAACAGGGTCGTGACCGCCACTTCCAGGCTATCCTGCCGCTGCGAGGCAAAATCCTCAACACCGAACGCGCCCGGCTGGACAAAATCCTGGACAACAACGAAATCAAAGCGCTGATTTCCGCGCTCGGCACGGGTATCAGCGAAGACTTCAAGGTTGAAAATCTGCGCTATGGCCGTGTGATCGTCATGAGCGTGGCTGGCGATGAGCCGACATTAGTCATGCACAATTCAGGACGCAGTAAATTTGTCAGGATTGGCGACTTCATTGACGAATGCATTGTCGGAGAGCGTGACGCCGATGAGTATCAGGTGATGACTTTCGACCTGAAAACGCACTGCACACGCTTCCGGCCACTCAAGGCGGTGATTCGTCACCCCCATCATGAAGCAATGTATGCGTTGAAGACCCGCTACAACCGCTCCATCAAAGTCACCTCGTCACATAGCGTGTTTGTACTCGATGACAATGGCGAAGTCCGCCTTAAGAAGGGCAACGAAATTCGCCCAGGTGATACCCTGGTTGCCAGTCGTCGCCTGCCCCGCCCAACCGTGCATCCCACAACAATTGACCTGCTCACCACACTTTACGATGCTGGTCTGACCAACGGCATTTATTTGCAAGGCGAAGATGTGCGGCAGATTGCGACTGAGCGCGTACTGAGCAAGGTCAAGCGCCGCGATTTGTGGAGCGAAGGGCTGGTTGAACTCAGCCAAGAAAGCTGGCAACCGCTCATCGCCCATCGTCAGGCTCAGGGGATATCACAAAAGCGTGTTGCTGATGCCATCGGCGTCAAAGAGCCGATCACCATCAGTCAGTGGGAGCGTGCTCATGTGCGGCCAATCGTGTCGAAGTTCATGGCGTATCTGGAGAGCATCGGTTGGGATGACGACCTCGAATATACGGTTGCACCATCGAAGCTCGAAGCACGCCTGAGTCACGGAGACAACAGCAAAAATGCCCGCTGGCGTGAGGTCAGCCGATACAAGCCGTTCAAGAGCTTCAGCCGCGAAGAAATCATGCAGTTGGGTGCCGATGTCGAGCTTGTACCGCAGGCGCATACGGATAAGGCCTTTAAACGCTATCTACCCATAAGCGATGATCTGATGTGGTTCCTGGGCTGGTACGTGGCCGAAGGCACACTGAGCAAACATCAGGTTAGCCTGAACCTAGGCACGAAAGACGAGCACTTCATTCCAGAACTCAGCAGGGCAATCGAAGCCGTCTTCGGTGAAACGCCACGCGCCTATCGTGACCCGGACAGCAACGGCATCAAGCTGTATTTCCATAGTGTTGCGGCGGCACGGCTGCTGCGCGCCTGGGGGCTGGATAAACCCGCACACGAGAAGCGCATTCCGGACATCCTGTTTAGCATGAGCGAGGAATCGCAGTTGGTATTCCTGGAAGGCTACTACCTGGGCGATGGCACATCCACCGGACAAAATCTGTCCTTTACGACTAATTCGCCGCTGCTCAAGGATGGCCTGCTCTACCTTCTCGGGCAACTGGGCATCGTCGCCACACACTCGACCTTTGAGCCAGGTGCCAATGCCCTGATTGTCACCCGGCATCCGTACTATACCATCACGATCTGCGGCAAAGAGCAGATCCGTACGTGCCGCGCCATCTGGCAGCGTCACAACAAAGCACAAACAGTTGAGGAGCACCTCGCCAGACCCACACAGAAAGCGCTTGACTTCATCGAGATCAGCGCCGATCTGATTGGCGTGGAGGTGCTTTCGGCGGAGGAGATCGAACCTGTCGGCGAGTACGTCTACGACTTCTCGGTCGAGGAAGACGAGAATTTCATCTGTGGTGTTGGCGGCATCTGTGCCCATAATACCGACGCTGACGTAGATGGGTCGCATATCCGCACTCTGTTGCTGACGTTCTTCTTCCGTCATATGCAACCGCTCATCCAGGAAGGTCACCTGTACATCGCGCAACCGCCCATCTATCGCCTGAAGAACGGCAAGAACTTCGAGTATATCTACCCTGAGTCGGGTCTTTCGGAAGGTGATCTGCTGGCGAAGGCGCTGAAGAAGTATGACACGCCGGAGAAAGTCATCGTGCAGCGCTACAAAGGTCTGGGCGAGATGAACCCCGACCAGCTTTGGGAAACCACGATGGATCCGGGTCAGCGCACCCTGCTCCAGGTGACGATTGAGGATGCCGCCGAGGCCGACCGCATCTTCGACATGCTGATGGGCAGCAGCGTCCCGCCGCGCCGCCGCTTCATCCAGACCCACGCTAAGAGCGTGCGAAACCTCGACATCTGACCAGCCACACTGCGATGCCACTTCAACTTTGGGGTGGCATCGCTATAGTATTCCGCAGCCCAATGACCTGCTCCGGCGCAACGTGTACCCACAGCACAGCACCGACCTCTGGCCTTGTGCGTCCCGCCGACGGCAGCTTGAAGGTCAATACTTCGCCGGACGAATGCCGCAGTTCCACGCGGTAAGCATCGCCCCAGAAGGCGACACGCTCAACGCGGCCTTCTATCGCAGCTTCTATAGCGTCTGTCTCACGCACGCCATCCGGGTGCAGGAGCAGCGCCTCGGCAGGCTGCGCCAACGGGAATGCGCCGAACACCGTTTGCCCGCTGCCCGCGTGCCACTTCAACACCGGCAGCACATTGTTCAGACCGAGGAAACGCGCCACAAAGACCGTTTCGGGGCGGCGGTAGAGCGCTTCCGGCGTGCCCACCTGCTCCACCGCGCCATCGTGCATCACGGCCACGCGGTCGCCCATCACGAAAGCCTCATGCTGGTCATGCGTCACGTACAGCGCGGTCAGCCCCATCCGTTTGATGATGCCGCGCAGTTCCGGGATCAGTTCTTCCCGCAGCGCCGCGTCCAACGCGCCAAGCGGTTCATCGAGCATCAGGAAGCGCGGATTGGGCGCCAGACTGCGCGCCAAGGCCACGCGCTGCCGTTCACCACCAGAAAGCCGTGCCACATCGCGCCGTTCGAAGCCCGTCAACCCGACCAGCTCAAGCACCTCACGAATACGGCGCTGTTGTTCATCCTTGGGCATCCCCGCCATGCGCAGCCCGAAGGCGATGTTGCCAGCCACGTCGAGGTGCGGAAACAGCGCCAAATCCTGAAACATCAGTCCGAAACCGCGCTGATGCACAGGCACACCGCGCAGCCCTGCCCCATCCACCTGCACATCGCCCTCGTAACTGCGTTCCAGCCCGGCGATGATGCGTAAGAGCGTGGTCTTGCCGCAGCCACTCGGCCCCAACAGGCACAGAATCTCGCCCGCCGGAATGTGCAGGTTGATGTCGCGCAGGACAGGCTGCCCCTCGTACATCTGACTCACATGCGCCACATTCAGCATCAGAATTCACCTACCCCATAAGTACGCAGTCGCTCGATCAGCAGGAAACCGAGCGCGGAGACAGCCAGCAGAATCACGCTCATCGCCAACGCCTGCCCATAATTGACAGCCCCTGGCTGCCCCAACAGGCGGAAGATGGCGATGGGTATTGTCGGCGTATCCGGACGAGCGACGAACAACGACGCGCCGAATTCCCCCATGCTCACCGTGAAAGCGAAAATCGCGCCGACCAGCACGCCCCGGCTGATCAGCGGCAGATCGACGCGCCACCAGACCACAGCCGGGGACGCGCCGAGCACCTGCGCCGCCTCACGCACGTTGGGCGGGATCGAACGCAGGGCAGGCAGCACGCTGCGAATGACAAACGGCATCGCCACCAGCGTGTGCGCCAGCGGGATCAACAGCGCCGACGACCGCAGGTTGAGCGGCGGCTCGTCCAGCGCGACCAGGAAGCCGAAGCCCAGCGTCACCGCGCTAACCGCCAATGGCAGCATGAACAACGGGTCGAGCCAGCGCACCAGCCGCGAACGCTCGTTCACCAGCAGATAAGCCGACAGCAGGCCAAAGCCAACGGCCAACACAGTCGTCACCAGCGCGAAGACCAACGAGTTACCGATGGCCTGAATCGGCGGCACGAACAACACCGAACCGCGTGGGTTGCTGGTCAATCCGGCATAGTAGCTCAACGTCAGGCCGGTCTCGCCCACCGTGATCGAAGTCATCACCAGCGCGGCAAGCGGCAGGAACAGAAAGATGCTCATCACAGTCAAAGTTGCACCCACGAGCAGCCGCTCACTCAATGTTCGTGGGGGCTGCGTGACGGTCACCGCTGCCGAGAAATCCAAGCGGATCGACTTCTGCAAGCGCGTATAGACCACCAGCATGGCAATCATCAGCACGATCTGCACCAGAGAGAGCGCCGCCGCGACAGGCAGGTTAAACAGGTTCACGGCCTGGCGATACACCTCGACCTCCAGCGTGGCGAAGCGCGGACCGCCCAGCACAACTACCACGCCAAAGCTGGTGAAGGTGAAGATGAACACCAGCGCGGCAGCCGCCAGGATCGCCGGGCGCAGCAGCGGCAGCCGCACGTACCACCACAAGCGCCAGCCATGCGCGCCCAGCACACGCGCCGCCTCTTCGATACGTGGATTCTGATGCGCCCAGAAACCCGCGATCAGCCGCAGCGCAACCGCAACATTGTAGAAAACATGGACGATCAGGATGATCGCCAACGTGCGATCAAGCTGGATGGGCGGCGCAGGCAGCGCAAATAGCGACATCAGCAGCGTATTCAACAGCCCACGCGGCCCCACCAGCGCAGAAAAAGCCGACGCAACAACGATAGTTGGCAGCACGAAGGGCAGCGTCGCCAGCGCCAGCCAGAGCGACTTGCCGGGAAAGCGGAAACGCACGAAGACATACGCCGCCGGAAGCGCCAATGCCAATGTCAGAGCAGTCGAGACGGCAGCCTGCCAGAACGTGAACCACAGCGTCTCACGGTAGTAGTCGGATGTCACAATCCGGGCAAAACCGCTCAGATCAAGTTGGCCGTCCGGCCACAAACTGACGGCGAAGACGGCCAGCAGCGGGTAGAAGAAGAAGACCAGCAGGAACAGCAGCGGCACGAGCAGCAGCCCATGCCGCAGCCAGGCCGCGCCAATCAGCGCAGGACGGTTTCGGACCACGCCTGTATCCATTCCTCGCGTTTCGCGTCAATCAGATCAGCATCCAGAACGGCTGGATTCTCTGCTACTGCGGCGTACTGCGCGAACACTTCCGGCAGTTCAGCAGCCGGGTTGACCGGGAAAACAAACATTTGCAGCGGCATGTCTTCCTGGAATGCCTCGCTCAGCATGAAATCGATGAACTGCTGCGCGCCTTCCGGGTTGCGCGCGCCCGCCAATACGCCCGCGAACTCGATCTGCCGGAAACAGGTCATGTCCGCCACGATGCTGCCCGTCGGCGCGGTATCTGGCGGCGTCTCCATGAAGTACACCTCGACGGGCGGGCTGCTGGCGTAGCTGACGACCAGCGGGCGTGTGCCCATGCTGCCGCTGCTCCCGCTGAACTGTGCGAAATAGGCGTCCGTCCAGTCGTCGGAGATGTAAACATCATTCGCGACCAGATCGCTCCAGAAATCGAGATAGGTGTAATCGCCTTCATCGCCGAAGTTAGCGATGCTGGCCAGCAGGAAAGCCAACCCTGGCGACGAGGTGGCCGGATTTTGCACCGCCAGCAGCCCTTTGTATTCCGGCTTTGTCAAGTCAGCCAGCGACTCCGGCAGCGGCAGCGCCGTCTCGTCAAAGTAAGCCACGTCGTAGTTCAAGCAGACGTCGCCAAAATCAATCGGCGTGACGCGGTTCTCTGGGTCGAGCTTGAATTCATCAGGCACATCGGCCAGCAGCGGCGACTCGTAAGGCGCGAACACATCGGCGGCCAGCGCGCGCCCCAGGAACGTGTTATCAATGCCGAACAGGACATCGCCCAGCGGGTTATCCTTCGTCAGAATAGACTGGTTGACCAACACCCCGGCATCGCCAGCGCGTAGAATTTCTACGGTGATGCCCGTCTCGTCCTGGAACTGCTGAAGCACATCTTCCGAAACATTGAAACTGTCATGCGTGACCAGCGTGATCGTCGCATCCTGGGCAGCCGCGGGCGCGGTCACCACCAGCAAAATACAGACCATCACCAGTAAACGATATAGCATTGCAACCTCCACCTGTGCATAAACGGCTGAAACTGGGCAGGTGGCAAAAGAAAACCACCCGCTTCGAAGATCGTAGGGGTGGTCAGTTGGTGTGTCGTCATTTGCACTCCCTACGCCGGCATGATCCGGATCAGGTTAAGGGTCGGTGCGACATTACGCACCCTCTCAGCCCGCTTGTCGCGGACTCCCCTGGGTTGGATATAATGTGATTGTAGCGAGCGCAGTGAGCGAATGCCAGGGTTAATCCGTGCTCAAAAATGCTTCCAGGTAGGTATCGAAGTTCCCTGCGTTGCAGGCATCGACATAACGCATGAATTCGCCGCCGGAGACCGCATAGTCCGGGTAGCAGCTCGTCGGCCACGCGCCGTTGGGCACATGCACCAGATGCGTCGCACCCGGAGCCGGTATCAATGTCGAATAGAGTGTGCGCTGCACCCGCTCGACGACGCGCTCTACGGTCACGATCACGGTGTCCGCCAGGTAGATCAGTTCCTGGTCAATGCCAACATTATTGTTGATAGTGAAGTTCCCATGTTTGTCGCCTTCGAGACCGTGAATCACCGCGACATCGCAGTTGATGGCGGGGAAAGCCATCAACTCTTCGCCCGTATAGGGGTCAGTGATGGTGCGAACATCAGGTCGCAAGCGGGGCAGATCGGTGCCCACCCAGGCGCGGGACGGCAGAAAGCTGAGGCCGGAGATACCTGCGCGGATGCCACACGCTAAGCTCGCTTCGGTCTCTTCGATCACCTGTATGTGCCCATGCTGCGCCGCCTCGGTGAACATCGGCGCAAGGCCGAATGACTCCAGCCCAAAGTAACACGAGCGCACCGCGCTGACGCAGCCCGCGCCCACCAGCAGATCGGACTCCAGCCCGGCAGTGAAACACAGCAAATTCAGATTTTTAGGCGCAGGCACGCGGCGCAGCAGTTCGCGCACAAAGGCAACAGGTCGCCGATAGACGGTCATGCCGCCGAACGCGATGGTCTGCCCATCGTGCACCAGCGCTGCCGCATCGGACAAGGAAATCCAGGGTGCTTTCAAGATATGACTTCCAGGTGTAAGAACATTCATTTCAACGAATCGCGCACGGATCTGGGCAGCGACTTGACGACAAGATCATACGAATGGTCAATCATCTCGTAGACCTGATCGTCGGGGATGCTCCCGTCGAGCGTCACGGTGTTCCAATGCCGCTTGTTCAGATGATAGCCTGGCTGCACGGCGGGAAATGTCTGGCGCAGAATCGCCGCCCAATCCGGGTCACATTTCAGGCTGATCTGTACAGGCACGGCCATAGGGATCAGCGCAAACATCTTGTCGCTTACCTTGATCACGGCCACACCCTCGCCAAACGGAAAATCCTCAAACGCACCAGGTTTTGACAGGCAGTGGCCACGCACATCATCGCGGTTCATAGCTTCACCTCACCTCAACGGCCTCCACCCTACGCAGTCGGCAGTTCATCCAGTTTAGCGGAAAATGGTCATAGAAACATGGCTGGACATTGACGCAGGCTGATCAACAAACCCTGGCGCGCAGAGCATAAATGTCTGTTGACCATATGACGTTCGACACTACATGAGCCAGATTGTTCAACATTATGATAGCAGTGTGAAGCATCCGCGACAGGAGTCTGACATGCTCAGCCTGGGCTGTACCCTGGTCATGGTGGTTCGCAGCTTGCACGGTATCCCTACCAGACCTCGCCCATCCCTCGCCCCCGCGTCAATTGTGACCTGTGGTTCATCCCGCGTCTCAAGAAACCATAATTCTGCTCGTGGATATATCGTCCAGTGTCCTGACAACGGCTGGCGCGCGGGCTGTGTCCGTGAGTTTCGCCGTTTCAGCCGCATCCGACTCCGTCCAACCAACACATAACATCAACAGATAATCGCAAGGCGGAAACGGATGGCTGGGGAAGCACATGTCGCTAATTTGTGATAAAATTCACAATAAAATGACCTTACAGGCACTTCAAAAGGAGTTTGATGCATGACCCAATCGAAAAAGAACAAACCCCCAAAGCTGTACGTGCTTGAACGTCGCGATTTCCAGGAATTGCTGACAGCGCTTTCGGCAGACGGCTACCAACTGATCGGACCTACGCTGCGGGAAGGCGCGGTCACGTATGCCGAAATTACAGCCGTCGAAGACCTGCCCATCGGATACACCGATGATCAGGAAAAAGGCACGTACCGGCTTCACCAAGCCCGCGAACCCAGACTGTTCGGCTGCGGCCCGGGGCCACATTCCTGGAAGAAGTATCTGTTCCCGGCTCGGATGCGCTTATGGCAGGCGCAGCGCAGCAACGGTGGCTTCACTGTTCAAGCAGACGCACACACACCGGATAAATTAGCGCTCATCGGGGTGCGTGCCTGCGAACTCCAGGCCATCGCCATTCAAGATCGGGTGTTCACGGGCGGCGCCTACGTCGACCCGGCTTATCAGGCACAGCGCGAGAATACGTTCATCGTCGCGGTGAACTGTGGCCGAGCCAACAAGACCTGCTTTTGCACCTCGATGCACACTGGGCCAAAGGCCGTATCCGGCTATGACCTGGCACTGACCGAGGTCTACACGCCGGAACAGCACTACTTCCTGATTGAAAGCGGCAGTCCGTCGGGCGATGAAGTCCTGCACGCCCTCCCCACCCGCCCAGCAGCGGTTGACGAAGTTGAAGCGGGTGAAGCCATCATCGCGGCCACGTCTGCCCAGATGGAGCGTTCGCTGGAGACGAAAGGCCTCAAAGACCTGCTCTACGCCAGCTATGACCACCAGCGCTGGGACGCGGTAGCAGCACGCTGTCTGGCCTGTGGCAACTGCACGATGGTCTGCCCAACCTGCTTCTGCACGACCGTCGAGGATGTCACTGACCTGAGCGGCGACACGGCTGAACGCTGGCGTAAGTGGGACTCGTGCTTCACGATGGAGTTCTCATACATCGTGGGCGGCAGCATCCGTTCCACTGCGAAGGCGCGCTATCGCCAATGGCTGACGCACAAACTGGCGACCTGGGTTGACCAGTTCGGCACGATGGGCTGCGTGGGCTGCGGTCGCTGCATTACCTGGTGCCCGGTCGGCATCGATATCACAGAAGAAGTGCGCGAGATACAGACAACGAGCGTCGCGCCAACCGCAGCGGTTACGGAAAGGAAAAGGAAACGTGAAAACACTTGAGCCAATTCTAGCTAAACATCCCTTCTTCGCAGGTTTACAGCCGCATTACCTGGAACTGGTGACGGGCTGCGCGTCAAACATGCATTTCAAAGCGGGCGAAACCATCTTCCAGGAAGGTGACGAAGCCAAGCAGTTCTTCATAATCCGCGAAGGAACACTGCGCCTGCAGGTCTTCGCTCCTGGGCAAGGTGAGATCAGCATTCAGACGCTCGAATCGGGTGATGTCGTTGGGTGGTCGTGGCTGTTTCCGCCGCACCGCTGGCACTTCACCGGGCGGGCAACCTCGGCGCTGCGTGTGATCGCACTGGACGGCCAATGCCTGTATACCAAGTGCGAGCAGGATCACGGCCTGGGTTATGAATTCCTGAAGCGTTTCTCGCACATCATGATGGACCGGCTGCAAGCCACGCGCCTGCAATTGCTCGACTTATATAAGGTCAACTAGGAAAGGAGGCGCGCATGATGCTGCTCTCAGCCGAGCCTGCTGTAACAACAACTTTTTCGTCCGACCCGATGATCCCAAGGCCCTATGAAATTCAGCGTGCCAAATGGGACAGCAGCGATACCTTTTCGCTCGAACTCACGCCAGTGGGTGGCGGCGATATACCTGCGTTTGAACCGGGTCAGTTCAATATGGTTTACGTTTATGGTGTGGGCGAGATTCCGATTTCAATCAGTGGCGACCCTGCCCGGCGCGACATGCTGATTCACACCACACGCGCGGTCGGCACGGTAACGCGCGCGATGAGCGAACTCAAGGTTGGCATGATGCTGGGCGTGCGCGGGCCATACGGCGCCCCCTGGCCTGTCGATGAGGCGCGCGGCAAGGATATCGTCATTGTGGCTGGCGGCATCGGGCTGGCTCCCCTGCGCCCGGCGATGTACCGCATCCTGGCATATCGCGAGCATTATGGGCGCGTGGTGCTGCTGTACGGCGCGCGTACACCTGCCGATGTGCTGTATCGCAAGCAGCTTGAGCAGTGGCGCGCTCATTTTGACCTGGATGTGTTCGTAACCGTTGACCGCGCGACCAACAACTGGCGCGGCAGCATCGGTCTTGTGACGCAGTTGATCGTGCGCGCGCCGTTCGACCCGCTCAACACGATGGCGATGGTCTGCGGCCCAGAGGTTATGATGCGCTTCACCACGCTGGAGATGGAAAAGCGCGGCGTCAACAGCGACAACATTTACGTCTCGCTCGAACGCAATATGAAGTGCGGCATTGGATTGTGCGGACACTGCCAGTTTGGCCGGGAATTCGTCTGCAAGGACGGCCCAGTGTTCCGGTACAGTCAAGTCCGGCACTTCCTGACCAAGTGGGAAGTATAGGAGGCCTACTATGCAGCGAAAAAACAAACCGAAACTGGCCGTCTGGAAATTCGCGTCGTGCGATGGCTGCCAGCTCAGCCTGCTGGACTGCGAGGATGAGCTGCTGGCCGTAGCGGGTGCGATTGACATCGCCTACTTCCCGGAAGCGACGCGCGCGGTGATGAAAGGGCCATATGATCTGTCGCTGGTCGAAGGCTCAATCACCACGCAGCATGACGCCGAACGCATTCATCAGGTACGGCGCAACTCTAAGCTGCTCGTGACGATTGGCTCATGCGCGACGGTTGGCGGCATTCAGGCGCTGCGCAACTTCAAGGATGTCAAAAACCTGACGGCGCTGGTGTATGCCAACCCCAAGTATATCGAAACACTGAGCAAGTCCACGCCGATTGCTGATCATGTCTTCGTCGATTTTGAACTACGCGGCTGCCCAATTAACAAAGCGCAGCTCGTCGAGATCATCAGCGCCTACCTGAACGGGCGCAAACCCAACGTGCCCAAGTACAGCGTGTGCATGGAGTGCAAGCGGCGCGGAACACCGTGCGTGATGGTGACACAGGGAACGCCCTGCATGGGGCCTGTGACACAGGCTGGATGCGGCGCGCTGTGCCCGGCGTATCAGCGCGGCTGCTATGGCTGTTTCGGCCCCGCCGAGACACCCAATCCACGCGCGCTGAGCGAACAATGGAAAGCGCTGGGCAAGACCCCGCAGGAGATTCTGCGCGCCTATCGCAGCTTCAACGCTTACGCCGATGCATTCCGCAAGGAGGGCGATGCCCATGAAGGATAAGACAATCACCCAGGCCGAAAACCGGGTCATCAAGGTCGGTATGCTGGCGCGCGTCGAAGGTGAAGGCGGCCTGTTTGTGAAGGTCAAGAACAACCAGGTCGCGGATGTAAAGCTGAAAATCTTCGAGCCACCGCGTCTGTTTGAAGGATTCATGCGCGGGCGATCGTACAGCGAAGCGCCGGACATCACCGCGCGCATCTGCGGCATCTGCCCGGTCGCATACCAGATGAGCGCTGTTCACGCGATGGAGAATGCCCTGGGCGTCAAGGTCGGCGGCGCGCTGCGCAGTCTGCGGCGGCTGCTCTACTGTGGAGAGTGGATTGAAAGCCACGTCCTGCACATCTACATGCTTCATGCGCCGGACTTCCTGGGTTATCCCGACGCGCTGCAAATGGCAAAAGACTTTCCTGAAGTGGTGAAGCGCGGTCTGAGCCTGAAGAAGATTGGTAACGAGATCGTCCGGGTGTTGGGTGGCAGGGAAATCCACCCGATGAACGTCTGTGTTGGCGGATTCTACCGCGCCCCTGCAAAAGCGGAACTACAACCCCTGGTAGAACCGCTGAAATGGGCGCGTGATGCTGCGCTCGAAACCGCGAACTGGGTCGGGACGCTGCCCTTCCCGGATATGGAGCACGACTATGAATTCGTCGCGCTGCACCACCCGGATGAGTATGCATTCAACGAAGGCCGTCTGATTTCCAATCGGGGTCTGGACATCGCCATCAGCGATTACGAGAATTACTTTGTGGAAGAACATGTGGCGCACTCGAACGCGCTGCAGTCCACGCGCAAGGGCGGTGGACTTTACTTCGTCGGCCCAATGGCGCGCTTCAACCTGAACTACGAGCAGCTATCGCCCATTGCCAGAGAAGCAGCGCGCAGCGGTGGGCTGGACGGGGTATGCCGCAACCCCTTCAAAAGCATCATCGTGCGCGCGGTCGAAACCGTCTATGCCTGTGATCATGCCATCCAACTGATCAACGAGTATGAGCCACCACCAAGCGCTGCGGTCGCCGTCAAAGTGCGCGGCGGCATCGGCTACGGTTGCACCGAAGCGCCGCGTGGTCTGCTCTATCACCGCTACCGCGTGGATGAGGCAGGAACCATCCTGGACGCCAAGATTGTGCCGCCCACCTCGCAGAATCAGCGCATCATCGAGGATGACCTGCAGCGCTTCGTCCAGGCGCGCCTTACGCAATCGGAAGAGGCGTTGACGCTGGGCTGTGAACAGGCGATACGCAACTATGATCCCTGCATTTCCTGCGCCACACATTTTCTGAAGGTGCAAGTTGAGCGCGACTGAAGATGCATCCTGCGCCTGCCTCGTCATCGGGATTGGCAACCCCGACCGAGGCGACGATGGCGTGGGCGGCGTGGTGGCGCGGCGCATCCGTGCCCGGTCATATCCAGGCGTAAGCGTCATGGAGCAGACCGGGCAGGCCGCCGACCTGATCGGCGTGTGGCAGGCGCTGAATCCATCAAAGGTCTATGTGGTGGATGCCATGTCGAGCGGCGCAGCGCCAGGGACTATACGTCGCTTCGATGTCCAGGACGCCCCCTTGCCCGCCGCGTTTCGCAGTGGAACCTCGACGCACGATCTGGGGCTGGTGCAGGCGGTTGAATTGGCGCGTGTCCTGGGGTGTTTGCCGCCGCGCGTCATCGTTTATGGCATCGAAGGGCAGTGCTTTGATCTTGGCGCTGCCCTCTCAGCCGAAGTCGAGGCAGCGGCGCTGCAAACAGCAGAGCAGATTATCCAGGAAATACGTCAGCCTTGAGAGTCTGACGCCGTACACCAAATCACCTGACCATTGGCCGCGCGCACCA
>JAEUQX010000254.1 GCA_016788625.1 Anaerolineae bacterium | reverse complement strand
GGAACAATGGGGTATCACCTTCCTGACGCGCTACGAAGACTGCGCCGCGCTGCTCAAGGACAGCCGCTTCGGCCACGAAATCCTCAACGTGATGACGCGCGAACAGCTCGGCCTGCCGCCCGAACCGCCGCAGGAATACAGTGATTACAGCGAGATGATGCAGGGCTGGATGCTGTTCCGCGACCCGCCCACCCATACGCGGTTGCGGATGCTGGTGCACAAGGCCTTCACACCGCGCATGGTCGAAAATCTGCGCGGACGGGTGCAGGCACTGATGGATGGCCTGATCGCGGACGCGCGCGCGAAAGGCCAGTTGGACATCATGGCGGATGTCGCCGTGCCGCTGCCCGTGACGGTGATCGCGGAGATGCTGGGCGTGCCTGTCGCCGATCATGTGTTGTTCCAGGCGTGGTCGCGCGACCTGGCGGGCACGCTGGAACTGACCGACGCGCCAGAGGTCTACGAACGCGGCACGCGCGCCACACGCGAGTTCGCGACCTATCTGCGCGCGCTGGCCGACGAACGCCGCCGTGTCCCGCAGGACGACCTGCTGACCGCCCTGGTGCAGGCCGAGGAAGCGGGCGACAAGCTGAGCGAGAAGGAACTGCTGGCGACCTGCACGCTGCTGCTGGTGGCCGGGCACGAGACCACCACCAACCTGATCGGCAACGGAATGCTGGCACTGCTGCGGCACCCCGAACAGGCCGCCCGCCTGCGCGCCGACCCATCGCTGATCAAATCCGCTGTTGAGGAACTGCTGCGCTACGACAGCCCGGTACAGATGACCTCGCGCATGGCCCTGGCCGATGTGGATTACAACGGCCACCACTTCCGCAAGGGTGCACAGGTCTCCTTTATGCTCGGCGCGGCCAACCGTGACGGCGAACAGTTCAGCGACCCGCACACGCTGGACATCGCGCGGGCGCACAACCCGCATCTGGCCTTCAGCACCGGGATTCACTACTGCCTGGGCGCGCCGCTCGCCCGGCTGGAAGGGCAGATCGCCATTGGCACGCTGATCGAACACCTGCCGAATATGGCGCTGGTAGAGGATGCGCCGCCCTACCGCGACACCTACGTACTGCGCGGTCTGCGGTCGCTGAAAGTGACGGTGTGACAGGCGGAATTCACCTATCTGTTACCGCACTCGGACGCCCCGTTAGACATCCCTACATGGCGGAACAATCGTAGGGATATGCAATGGAGCGTCCGAGAATCACGGCGAGGTGAATAGGATCCTAGCCTGCTATCCCACGCCGGGTTCTTCGCAGGCAATCGCGCCAGGGAACAAGCGCTCGGCGTATTCGTCCAGCTTCTCCAACTGGTCATTCGGGTACAGCACGAACAGTGTCAGCACGCGCGTGTTATCCTCGACGGGCTGAATCCAATAGCGCATGGTGTACTTGAGGTTGTTGAATTGCAGGCTGAATTCGTGCAGCCGCAGATCCTCTTCAAACTGGCAGCTCCGCAGCTCGCGCCAGCCTTCGTAGTTCGACAGCGTGACATCGAACCAGCGCGGGCCGAACACATCGTCCATATCTTCCGAGGCGATGCCCTCATCGTAGTGCAGGTAATCCAGGTAGGCCAGCGCCCCCTCGGCGTCGTTGCGCCAGGTCGCGGTCGTGCGCGTGCCCAGTTCGGAGGCGCTTGCCAGCCAGCTATCCGGCTCGAAGGCTGTCTCGCCATAGGCCAGCACGGTGTAGATTTCGCGCTGGTCGTTCTGCGCCCGCGTCACCAGCGCCAGCCCAATGATCAGCAGTGCCACCAGCAGCAGTCGTTTTGTCATCATTTCGCTCCCTCTCCTCAATCCGTGTACGACGTTGTCTATTCTACTCGCCCCCGACGCGGAAACCATCCGCGCGCGACCAGGGCGTCCAGTCCTCTTCGGCAGTCGGTCGCGATGTGGGCAGCGCGCCGCGTTCGCTCAGCGCCAGCGCGATCAAGGCGGCGTCCGGCGGTGTGGGTTCATCTGGCAGCAGCGCGGACAGGTTCGCGTCCACGAAGCGCGTATCGACTTCGCCCGCCTGGAAGACGGGATGCGCCAGCAGGGTTTGCAGGAATGGCAGGTTGGTGGTCGTGCCCAGGATGACGGTCTCGGCCAGCGCGGTCTGCATCCGGCGGATCGCGTCCGCGCGTGTCGCGTCGTGGACGATGATCTTGGCGATCAGCGGGTCGTAATGAATGCCGATCTCGTCGCCGGACTGCACGCCGGAGTCGACACGAATACCCGGCCCTTCCGGCGGGATGAAGCGCAGCAGCGTGCCAACAGCGGGCAGGAAATTATTGCGCGGGTCTTCGGCATATACGCGGCATTCGATGGCGTGGCCGCGCTGGGTCAGGTGCTCCTGATCGAAGGGCAGCCGCTCGCCCGCCGCAATCTGGAATTGCAGCTTGACCAGATCAAGCCCGGTCACCAGTTCGGTCACGGGATGCTCGACCTGCAAGCGCGTGTTCATCTCCAGAAAGTAGAACTCGCCGTCTGGCGTAGCGATGAACTCAACCGTGCCCGCATTGACGTAGCCGACGGCGCGCGCTGCTTCGACAGCGGCCAACCCCATGCGCCGCCGCGTCCCCGTGTTGAGCAGCGGCGAGGGCGACTCTTCGATGATCTTCTGATGCCGCCGCTGGGCGCTGCACTCGCGCTCGAACAGATACACGCAGTGTCCGTGCGAATCCGCCAGCACCTGAATTTCGACATGGCGCGCCGTCTCGATGTAGCGCTCCAGAAAGACGCGCGGATCGCCGAAGGCTTTCTGCGCCTCGCTGCGCGCCGTCGCCAGCGCTTCTGCCAGCTTGTCCGCCTCGTAGACCACGCGGATGCCCTTGCCGCCGCCGCCGCCCGCCGCCTTGACCATCACCGGGTAGCCGATCGCCTGCGCCGCTTCCAGGAAGGCCGCATCATCCTGCGCTTCGGACTGGTAGCCGGGC
>JAEUQX010000228.1 GCA_016788625.1 Anaerolineae bacterium | reverse complement strand
GCGGTGCGCATCATGGGCATGAGCGCCGAACGCGGCGACAACGAGGGGATGCTGGATGCGGCGGTGGAAGGTGAGCCGATCAACATCTCGTTCAACATCCGCTACCTGATCGAGGTGCTGAATGTGATCAGCGATGAGCGCGTGGTCTTCGAGAGCAACGGCCCGGCCAACCCCGGTGTCATCCGCCCGGAGAATCGCGATGATTTCGTCCACATCATCATGCCGATGTCGCTGAATCGCTGACGTTAGAACGCTGCATTTTCGAGGGCGAGCCGCTGTGGTTCGCCCTTTTTATTTCCGCGAAGAGGATGCGGATGGGGAGGTCGTTAGCTTTTCGCTGTTAGTCAAGAGCGTCGCAAGCCTTGGATAAGTATCAATCATTGGCGTGTCTAAAAGTACCGGTTCAGGTTGTCCTTGATATACGCCCTGATTTCGGCGTCCCCTATGCCTAAATCATGGGAACAGCGTACTCAACCCAGCGCGCGAAAACTGGATACAATAAAGCATGAACAATTCACGTTTTTCACAGTCACAATAAGGAGCGCTCATGGCCCGCCGTATCCTCCTCGGCCTGCTTCTCATCAGCCTGCTCGCGCCCGCGCTGCTCGTCGTGGCGCAGGCGCCGGAACCGATTAACGCTGCGCTGCGCGACCTGAGCAGCCGCGCTGGACGCACGGTCAACCTGACCGATCTGACCAACTGGTCGTATGTGCAAAGCAACTTCCCGGACACGTCACTCGGCTGCCCACAGCCCGGCCTGAGTTATGCCCAGGTTGTCACGGGCGGCTTCCAGTTCATCCTGGTCTACAATGGCACGAGCTACGACTACCGCGTCTCCAACGATCAGACCATCGTCGTGCTGTGCAGCAGCAGCGCCGCGCCCACGCCGACCGGCCCTGCCGAAGCCTGCCCACCGCCGGGTGATCCGGGTTTCCTCGCGCCACGCCTGACGATTGGCACACAGGCGCGCGTCGAAGCGGGCGGCTTCCCCAACCTGATTCGCAGTCTGCCCGGAACCAGCGGCGACCTGCTCGGCCAGATCGAAGCGGGTGCGACGTTTGATGTCGTGGCCGGGCCGCGCTGCAGCCTGCTCGATAAGATCATCTGGTGGCAGATCAGTTACAACGGCATCACAGGCTGGACGGCGGAGGGCGATGACGGCGATTACTGGCTGGAACCGCTCAACCTGCAAGCCACGGCTGTGCCCGCCCTGAGCGCATTGACGACCAGCAACGCGGCGCAGGCCCGGCAGGTCGCGGCAGGCACGGGTGTGATGGTCGTCTCGCCGGATGAGAAGCTGATCGCGCTGGGGAGCAGCAACGGCAGCATCGCCATTTACGACTCGGTCACGCTCGCGCCGAAAGCCAATCTCAGTGGTCACGCGGGCGCTGTCAGCGCACTGGCGTTTGGCGGCGCGGCAGGCGGGCGGCTGGTCTCGGCGGGCGAAGACGGCCTGCTGATCATCTGGCAGGTGGCCGTGGACGGCAGCGCGCGGGAAGAAGCCCGGCTGACGAGTGGGACTCCTGTTCCGCTGCGCAGCGTGGCGATCACCCCGGACGGCAGCCTGATCGCAGCGGGCGCGGCGGATGGCACGATTGTGCTGTGGGATCCGTTTAGCCGCACCGCGCTGGCGACGCTCAGCGGTCACAGCGCGGCGGTCGTCAGCCTGAGCTTCTCGCCCAAGGCGGCGCTGCTCACCTCACACGACGAAAACGGCGACGCGCGCATCTGGGGCGTGACCGCTGGCGGCTCGGTGGGGTAACGGCGAACAGATCAACCATGCGGGGGCGTTCCAGGGGAGCGCCTCTGCACATTCGCCCTTCTCTGAAAAACTCGTCCTTACACGCTTATACGATACCATCCTAAACGGACATGACATGTCATGTCCCTACCCCTATAAACCCATCTCTGTTCTTCCTCATGTTTTCTCTGTGCCTCTGTGGTGAATGCTTCTGTCTTGAGTCATGCATCGTGCGGCTGACGTATTCCCGCTCATCATCATCCTCTCACCTGTCATCCATCCGGCAGGGCGTATAATGACCACAATTGTGCAAAATAGAACAAGGATGATGCAGGATGTGGCGATGGATTGCGCTGGCGGTCGCTGCCCTGGCGCTGCTGGTCTTCGGCTTCAGCCTGATCGACTCCAGCGGCGGCGGTCAGGTGACGGCGCGCACG
>JAEUQX010000145.1 GCA_016788625.1 Anaerolineae bacterium | reverse complement strand
GTTGGTCAGTTCAGCACTGCTCAGGCGGCGGATCATCTCCCCGGTCTGGGCATCCCAGATGATGATGCTCAGATCAGTCGAAGCCGTCAGGACGCTGCGCCCGTCCGCACTCCAATCGACATTCTGAGCAAAGCCGCTGTTGTGCCCTTGCAGCGGGAGGGATTTGCCGGTGCGAACATCCCACAGCATGATACCCCCAGCAAAATCTACCGAGATCATCCTGCTGCCGTCAGGGCTGTAAACGCTGTCCAGCACTGCCGCTGAATGCCCACGAAACCACTGAATCGGCCCTGGCCGATAGGCTGCCCGGCTGAGGATTTCCTGCGCCTGCCCAGATATACTTCCGGTCGTATTGGCGACCAGCGCCAACGCCAGCGCCGTCTCGATATCATCGCGTTCCAGCATCGCCTGCGCGCCGTTGACCAGCGCCAACTCACGAGCATAATCGCGCTCACGCTGCGCCACCTGTTCGCGGTCCAACGTGATCACGGCCAGGACGGTCATGATCAACGCGACCACAACAGCTGCCGCCAGCGCCAGATTGCGCCTGCGCCGCCGGATGAGGTTCTCTTGGCGCTCCATTGCCACGCTGACCGAGAGAAACTGCTGCTCGTCCGGCGTGAGGGCGACCAGCGCTGTTTCCGCCCAACCGTTGAACTGCGCCAAACGAACGCCGCTGAGCAGATAGCTTTTCTCGTGCCGGGCGCGTTCCCATTCCAGCGCGGCGGCGCTCAGCACGCGCTGCTGCCGGATGTCCGCGCGGCTGTCCTCCAACCATTCGCGCAGCCGCCACCACTCGCGCAGCAGCGCCTCATGAGCGACTTCGACAGTCGGCCCTTGTGTGCGCACATCGCGGTCGAAGGTCAGCAGCCCACTCGCGCCAAAAGCATCAACCAGCCTGCTCATACGATTCGCATCCGGCGCCAGCGCGGTCAGTTCGGAGCGCAGCACACGGCGGCGTAAATCTTCCGTGCCTTCGCCCAGCGTGACCAGGCGCAGAAATATCTGTTTGGTGAGCGCCTGATCGGGTTCATCCAGGTCATCATAGACTTCATCCGCCTGGCGGGTGAGCGCGCCCAACACGCCGCCCAAGCGTTCGTAGGCGCGCAGCGTCATCACCCGGCCTTCGCGCCGCTCGAACAGCTCGGTCAGCGCGTATTGCAGCAGCGGCAGCGTGCCCGGCTGGTCGTTCACAGCGGCAATCAGGGCTGCGACCAACGCAGGTTCGACGCCCACGCCAGCAGCCTGCGCGGGTTGCACGATCGCCTGCTCCAGTTCGGCGGGTGTCAGCGGGATGACCACTTCTGTGCGGGAACGCACCAGGGTGCTGAAGTCGGGGATCATCAGCGGACGATCATAGAAATCGGCGCGCAAGGTGATCAGCACACGCATGGAACTGTGTGGGTCGATGGACGCGGCATACAGCAGATCGAGGAAACGCCGGGCAACTCTGGGGTCGTTGACCAATGAGAACAATTCCTCAAACTGGTCGATCAGCAGCAAGAGCTGGCCGTCATCCGGCAGGATCAGGCGCGACGCCCGCAGCAAACCGCTTTCGTCGCGCCGGAGCTGCTCCATCAGGTCGCCCGGACGTTCCACCGCCACCCGGCGCAGCGCTAGTTCCAACTCATCAAAAGGATGGCTGCCAGGCAGCAGATCAGCCATGACCCAGTTTTCAGCCCCCGCCATCGCGCCGTGCTGCAACGCCGGGATCAATCCCGCGCGCACAACGCTGGATTTGCCACTGCCGCTGGGGCCAACGACCGCCAGAAAACGCGAGTCTTCCCCGCGCTCGCCCAGCCGAGAGAGCAGCCGCTGCGTCAAGGCATCGCGACCGAAGAAGTCATGGGCATCGCGCTGGTGAAACGGTCGTAAACCCTTATACGGATTCCTGCCGACGGGCAGCGCCTGCGTCAGGGCGCCACTCGGCACTTCCAACGAATCAACCAGCAGCCCCAGGCGCTGCGCCACCGCCAGGGCTTCGCGGCGGCGGGTCACGTCCAGTTTTTCGAAAATCTGACGCACATACCACTTGACGGTGGTCAATGCCAGCACCAGTTTGTCGGCAATCTCGCGGTTGGAGAGTCCCTGCGCCAGCAGTTGCAGGATTTCGAGTTCGCGGTTGGTCAGCGGTTCGTAGAGGGCGTGATCTGTCACAGCATCTGGAGCTTGTTCCATGAGTTCCCTCTCTCATCAACATTATTTTTCAAACTATTGTTACATCACATTATAGCACCTTTCTTCACTCCCCCTCCTTTTCCCCTCCTGCAATCCCTCCTGTTCAGACGGTGAGACTTCTCACGTTCCGGCCTAAGGTAAAGCTAACAGAGGCAAGCGAGCACTAACAGGAGCACAAAATCATGTTCAACAGCAATGACTACCCAAAGGACAAAGCATACCGGGCACAGGCGATGCGGAATGCGGAACGGCGGCACCTGGCGCACCTGGCACACCCACATTCAGAACATCACATCGAATTCAATCTCTCCGAACACAAGCAGATGATCATCGTCGTCGTGAGCGTGCTGTTCCTTCTATTCCTGCTCGCACTGACACAGACGACCCGTGCGCAGGATCTGAACGATGCTGGCACAATCGACCCATTCGCCGATGCCATCCTGGCCTATCGCGTCGGGTACTACTTCTACACGCAGGGTGACTACGAACGTGCCACCAGCGAACTGAAGACGGCTATCCGTGAAATCCCGGATGTGATCTTCACCGTCAGCGTTGATTACGCCACGATGTACTGGACGTTGGGCGATGCGCAGTTCATGGCCGCACAATTTGACGAAGCGCTGGCGAGCTACCAGCAGTACCTCGATCTGGTGGGCAGCCAGGCGAGCAGCGAAGCGGCAGCATATGTCGACATGCTGAGCGCGGCGATCACCAACGGCACAACTTCAACCATTACCCTCTTTGGGGGATAAATGAATAGTGCTCCATCCCCCACAAGGCGCAGTGTTTAACAACCTGCGCCTTGTTTTTTGTTTCGTGTTTCGACTACGTGTCAGGGAATCTGATCTACGTCAGCGCCACCACCGTATCGAATGGGTCGCGCTGTTCCGCCGGGAGGGTCAGCGTCACCTGGTCGCCGTCGCGCCGCAGCGCCACCGCCGTCCCGTCGCGCAGCAGCCGCGCCTGCGTGAGCGCCTCCGGCACACCTGCCAACCGAACGCAGTCGCTCACATAGTCCAGCACATGCACGTAATGCACAGCACCGCGCCGGGTGCTGACGGTCTGCGTTGTTGGAGGTATCACGCCCGCGCGCGTGCCGTACAGCGAGTCGCCGTGCTGCCGCAGCCATGCGCCGATCTCGCGCAGGCGCTGGACGTGGACGGGCAGAATTTCCCCGTCCGCCGTCGGCCCAACATTGAGCAGGTAGTTTGCCCCCACGCTGACGGCGCGTACCAGCGTGTGCAGCAGATGGCGCGATGACTTGTGGTTATGGTCGCCATGATGCACGCCCCAGTTGTCGTTGATCGTCATGCACACTTCCAGCGGCAGATCATAGACCTGCGTGGTGTTAAACCCTGCCGTGTTCGCGCCGGGCAAATCCTGCTCGATGCCCTGCACATCCTCGCCGGGCAAAGGCTGTTCATGGCGATTGTTGTGGATGACGGCCTGCGGCTGCAGCGTGTGAATCAGGTCATAGAGCGCGTCGTACTCGAACGAGCCGCCCGCCTTGAAGTAGGCGTTGTGTTCATCGAAGGGGTGACGCGGCCAGTCACCATCGAACCAGATGCAGGCGATCTCGCCAAAGCGGGTACACAGTTCGCGCACCTGGCCGTGCAGGAAAGCGATGTAATCCGCCCAGGCCAGCCCGCTCTCCGCGCGGAAACGATAGGCCGGGTGATGCCAGTCCAGCAGTGAGCTGTAGAAACCGAGTTTGACATCACGGCGTCGGGCGCAGGCGTCGGCCAATTCCTGGATGGGGTCGCGCTTGAAAGGCGTGTTGGTGACTTTGTAGTCGCTCAGCGCCGTGTCGTACAGGCTGAAACCGTCGTGATGGCGGCTGGTGATCACCATATAGCGCTGCCCGGCGTCGGCGGCGATGCTCACCCATTCGTCGGCGTTGAAGCGCGTCGGGTTGAACTGCGCGGCCAGCGGTTCGTAATCCGCCACCGCGATGCGCTCGTGGTGCATGACCCACTCACCGCGCGCGATCAGCGAGTACAACCCCCAATGGATGAACATGCCGAAGCGCATGTCCTGAAATGACTCTAACCCCTGCGCCGAAACCTGCCTGACCATGCTGAATACCCTTTCGTTGATGTGCCGCTCACGGCGACCAGACATGATCGCGGTCGCTGCCGGGACTGCCGCTGATGTTGCTCACGCTGTCACCATCGCGAACGTATAGCTCCCAATCCCGATCTGCGCCAGTCTCCACAATCCACGCCAGGCGACCATCGGCGCTCCACGCTGGCCCGAAGTCGCCCGCCGGGTTCTCCGCCAGCTTGCTGACCTGCTCGCCATCCCAAATGTAAAGGTCGATATTGCCGGAGTCGTTGGCTTGCCAGGACAGCCGACCGTCCGGCGACCAGGCCAGATTCATGACATCGCTGTCGCCCTGGCTGACTCTGGTGATGGTTTCGCCATCCCAAACGTAGGCCGTCAGGTGTCCATCACGGTCGGAGAGCCAGGCCAAGCGACCATCCGGCCCCCACAGGTGAAATGAGTCCCACGATGAATTCTTGCTGACATTGATGATCTGCTCGCCGTCCCAGACCATGATTTCGAGCTGATCGACGCGGATAGACTCCCAGGACAGCCGACCATCGGCGCTCCAGCGCGGATGTGAATCATCGCCGTAGTACTGGCTGATGTTGACCACATCCTCGCCATCCCAGACGTAGATATCGCCATTGTTGTTACGGTACGACATCCAGGCCAGCCGACCGTCAGCGCTCCA
>JAEUQX010000144.1 GCA_016788625.1 Anaerolineae bacterium | reverse complement strand
ACCTTCCGCATCGCGCATATGGGCGACATGCAGCCCACGACGCTCGAAGAAGTGCTGTCGGGCATTGACGAGTTCGTCGGGGCGTAGTCACCGGTCGGATAGAACAGATCGTGCAAGGGCGCAACTGTACTGCGCCCTTTTGCTGCCGCTCGTCCCCACTGCGTTCAATCCCCGGCTCACACCCCGTTGAAGTAATCCCCGTGATAGCCGAAGAGGACGGCGTGCGGCAGTTCGGCGCGCCCGATCTCGGTGAACGACTGCGCGTCCAGCACCAGCAGAAACGAACGTCCATTCGCGGCATCCAGCACCACCGAAAGCGCCACGCCCTCGTCCTCCGCCGTGCGTCCCGGCGCGCCGACAAACACCGGCTCGCCCGGATAACAGCCCTCCGCGTACCAGCGCTGCGCCACGCGACCCTGAATATCAATCTTGACGATCTGGTTGTAGAAGCCGTTGCGCTGTGCCTTGTTCAGGCTGACGCCGTAGACGTAGCGGTAGCTGCCATCCATGTTCAGCCGCTCGTAGTCGAAGCGCGGCAGTTCCAGGCATTCGTCGGAGAGCAGCTCGTAGCTCACGCGCGTGCCCTTCCTGGCCTTGAGCGGCAGGCGGTAGCGGCGCAGTTGGCCGAAGGGCAGTTCGGCGTCGGCGTCCTGCAAGCGCTGAAGGTAGTAGGCCTGGAGGATGCCGTTGTCGGGATAGGCGTCGATGTCCACGACCAGTTCATCGCCCTGCTCGAAGGCGTTGACGTGGTGGAAGGCGAAGAACGGGTCACTCTCGAAGCGCGCCACGAGTTCCCCCGTATGACGGTTCAGCACATAGAACGGTGTGCCGCGCCGGGGTTTCCAGCGGAAGTTCTCGATGAACGGGCGCAGCCACAGCAGCAGGTGCAGCGGGTTGACCACCAGCGGGAACTCGGTCAGGATGACGTAGTTGCGGCTCATGCCGAAGCTGTGCATATAAGCAGGCTGCGAGACGGGCATGGAGGCGGCCAACTGCGGCACGCCCGCGCCGCGCATCCGGTAAATGCGGTAATGGCTGACGCGGTGGAAGCGCGTAACCAGGTTATAGACCGAGTCCTCGGCAAAGTCGAACTGCGGATGCACCGTCGTCATCTGCCCGACCGGGTTCGGCTCGTACTGCGAGACGCCCACCGAGCGCAGCGTGTGCGGGTCGAAGTGTACTTGGATCGGTGTCTCCGCCAGCGCGACGAACTGGTCAGCGATCTTCGCCAGGCTGACCTTGGCGTTGTCGCTGATTTTGGGCGAGAAGACAGCCATCGCTCGTCCGAACAGTGAGCGGCACGGATCGGTGGCGAACTCCGAGTAGCTGATCTGCCCGGTCTCGCGCGCGGCCTTGTAGACCTGCGTCTCCAGGAACTTGTTGGCATAGCTGACGCGCCCACCCTGGAACGAGAACTTGTGCAGCATCGCCAGCCCGTCGAACCAGTGGCGGTAGCGCTGCTGGCCGACGGTGAAGCTGCCCGGGCCGTTGCGCAGCAGCGTGCCGTTCAGCCACTCCGGGATGCGCCCCCTCACCGGGATCGAGTCGAGCGCAACCTCGTGATCGGACGCGCCAAAGCCGAGTTCAAACACGTTCGACATGGCTGACACGCTCCTGGGTGATACGCCGTGACTGGCTCTGCGGCGGCGTTGGGTCGATCAGTTCCGCCGCGATCTTGCCGGACGACAGCACCGACGGCACACCCGCGCTGGGGTGCGTGCCCGCGCCGACGAAGTACAGGTTCTCGAATTCTTCCGAGCGGTTGTGCGGGCGGAACCAGGCCGATTGCAGCAGACTGGGCTTGACCGAGAAGGCCGCGCCTCGGTAGCTGTTCAGCGTGTTCTGGAAGTGCAGCGGGTCGATGTAGTGTTCCGCGATCACATTGGCCTGCAAGCCCGGCAGGTAGCGGTCTTCCATAAACTGCATGATGCGGTCGCGGTACGGCGCGGCTTGGCTCTGCCAGTCCGTGCCGGATTTGAGGTGCGGCACGGGCGAGAGCACGTAGAAGTTCTCGCAGTCCGGCGGCGCGATGCTCTCGTCGGTGCGCGTGGGCATGTGCAGGTAGAGCGAAAAGTCGTCCGGCAGCGAACGAGCGTTGAAAACATCGTGCAGCAGCCCGCGATAGCGCTGATTGACGATGATGTTGTGATGCGCGAGGTTGCTGTCCAGGTAGCGCTTCTTCGTGCCGAAGTAGATCACGAACAGCGACATGCTGTACGACATGCGGTCGATGCGCGCGTTGGTATACACGCGGCGGTGTTCCGGGGCGATCAGGTGGCGATAGGCGAAGGCCACATCGCCGTTGCAGACCACCGCGTCGGCGCGCTCGACCGTGCCATCGGCCAGGCGCACGCCGCTCACCCGGCGCTGGCTGTCGATGACGATCTCTTTGACCTCGGTCGAGAGGTGAATCTTGCCGCCGAGTTCCTCGATCAAGCGGCCAATCCCGGCTACAATCGCGCCCGTGCCGCCTTTGGCATAATGCACGCCCCACTCTTTTTCGAACTGCACGATCAGCGTGTAGATCGAGGGTGTATCGAACGGGTTGCCGCCAATCAGCAGCGGGTGGAACGAGAACACGCGGCGCAGGAACGGGTCTTTGATGTAGCGCGCCACGAACATGTGCGTGCCCAGGAAAGCCTGCAACCGGATCATGTCCGGCATGATGCGCAGCATATCGCCCAGTTTGAGGAACGGCTGATCGGTGAAGGGGTGGAAGCGGCGGAAGATTTCGCGCGTGTGCGCCACAAAACGTTCGTAACCCGCCACGTCGCCAGGACTCCAACGTTCGATCTCGGCGAGCATGTCCTCGTGCCTGTGGCGGTAGTCGAACGGGCGGCCTTCCGGGTCGAAGATGCGGTAGAACGGGTCGAGCGGCACGAGCTGGAAATAGTCTTCGCGCCTGCGCCCGGCAGCCTCAAAAATCTCATCAAAAATATAGGGCGCGGTGATGACGGTTGGCCCGCCGTCGAACTTGAAACCATTCATGTGGTACTGGTACGCCCGCCCGCCAAGCTGGTCACGCTTCTCGAAAAGCTGTACGTCGTGACCCTTGGCAGCCAGGCGTGCGGCAGCGGCCAACCCGCCGAAGCCGCTGCCAATTACGATGATCTTTTTGCGCATAGGAGACATGTCCTCATCCAAATAGAGACCGGGGCAGCACTGTTTGGATGAGGATGATGTGATCTGGTGCTGTGATGTTCGTGAATTCGATATGTGAATTAAATGAGAATTAGACAGCGCTCACGATGACGCTTCCTGGTTCGCCCCCAGGAATTCCAGCACGTGCGCCTCGATCTGTTTCTCCAATGGGACGGCGATTTCCTTGAGGAACAGCGCGTCGGTCGGCTGCGCGGGCGCGATCCGCACATCGTAGAGCCGCCCGGTACGCCCGGATTTGTCACCCTTGAGCGAGAGATGGATGCGGCCTTCTTCCCCCTCCTTAAGCGCGAAGAAGCGAATCTCAACCGCCGGGTACTTGCCCTGCACGGCGCGCGAGGCGATGTTACCGATATTTTGCAGCAGCCGAATGTCCATTGGAGAAGACCTCCTACTTTAACTGTCAATCCGGATGAAAACCCGTTCCCCGCGCCGTTCAGCGGGGTAAATCTTGAGCGGTTTGCGGGCGGGCGCGCGCACAGCCTTACCCGTCGCGATATCGAAACGCCCATTGTGGCGCGGGCATTCGATGCAGCCGTCGATCACCAGCCCACCAGCGGTCATATCGGCCTGCTCGTGTGTGCACAGGCTGTCGCTGGCGAAGAAGCGCTCTCCGCTCAGATGATAGATGGCATAGGTCTTGCCGTTGTGGCTGAAGCCGAGCACATCGTTCTCGTCCAGATCTGCTACCGCGCACGCGTCCAGCCAGGCGGCGTCGGTCGTCTCGCTGGCCGTGCGCTGCGTGATCGGCGCGGTGACTTCCGGCGCGGACGCGGGCATGATGCGCACGATGTGATGATCGGGGTCCTGAGTGGCCTGTTTGACCAGCACCGGGATCATCTCCTTATAGACTGCCCACAGGCTGGGGTATGGCGTCGGCGTCTGGTCTTTGATCTTCTCGTGGTACTGCGCCAGAGAATAGAACGGAATCATCGGCGTCGTGTGGTGTTCAACGTGATAATTCATGTTCATGTAGAGGAAGCGGAACACCGGGTTGATGTAGACCGTGCGCGT
>JAEUQX010000138.1 GCA_016788625.1 Anaerolineae bacterium | reverse complement strand
GCCCGCGCTAACAGTGAGCAGGGCAGGGCGCAGGCGCGTAGGCAACCACCACGCCAGCCCGACCGCCATCCACAGCGAAATTGAGGACAGCGCGCCGAAGACCAGTCGCCCTTGTGATGCGGGCGTTTCCGCCGTCCAGCGGAGGAACGAGACGAATGTGATGATCGGCCACAGGATGGTGACGGCAGCGGGTAGCCAGTGTTCCAGCGGCCACTCGCGCCGTACTGCCGTTTTGCCGATGAAGATCACCGCACTGACCAGCGCTGCCCCACCGATGATGTTAAAGATCAGATAGACGATTTCGGGTAACGCTACGTTTACTCCGCCGAAGAAACCCCAATACGCCTGGGTGAAACTGTGCCGTTCGCTCCAAAGCTGCGCTGCGTTTGCCGGGATAGCGCGTCTGCCGACCATCTCCAGGAAACGGTTGATGCCGCTGGGGTCGCCGTAAAGCTGGTAGTTGTGCCAGTACCACCAGCCAGCAATGGCGATGGTCAACGTTCCGGATACAACGCCGCCGATGACCAACGGTCGCCAGTCTCGCCGCCGCCAACTGACGATCAGCAGCGCCAGCGCCACCAGCGGAATCAGGAAGCCGATGTTGAGCTTCGCCAGCAGCCCCGCGCCTGCCACAATGCCGATGCCGACATACTGCCGCCAATGGGGTTGTGACTTGAGCAGGCGCACAATTTGCAGGGTCAACAGGTTGCCGAGCAGGTTCGAGAGATTGTCATTGTTGACCGAACCACTGATGAACAGGAACATCGGCAGGAAGGCATTGAGCGCCGCAGCGCCCAGCGCCACCAGCGTCCATTCCGGGAAGATTTCGCGCCCCAGCCAGAATGTCACCAGCACTGTACCCAGTCCCAGTGCCACCGAGAACAGGCGCGTGATCTGGGCGGCCAATACCGTACCGCGCCAGGGGAACGCTTCGGCCTCCGCGCGATGCACCATCATATTGGCGTTGCCATCTGGCCGCACGATGCCGATGTCGGCGTGTGGGTTGATGCGCCGCACGGACTCCATGTCACTCGTGTCGATGCCCGCCGTCAGTACCGCGGCCAGCATGTAGTAAAGCGGCGGTTGGCTGCCTTCCTGCCGCCAGGGGCCGGGGTTGGCCGGGTCTTGCGGCGGCAGTTGCAGGCTGTTATCTGCCAGATACTTGACCATCGGGTAATGCCACAACTCGTCGGATGCCTCGAACAGCGGCGTGATGATGCTGTAGGTCACGCCCAATAACGTGTAGGCGGCCAATATCGCGAAGAGAATACGTCTCTGAATGCGGCTCATGCTGTCACCTGCTCGAAGACGCGCACATATCCCCGCGCGATGCTCTCCCACTCGAATTCGTGCGCCAGCGCCGCCGCGCCGTGTCCTAACCGCTTGCGCAGTGCTGGCTGTTGATAGGCATTACGCAGGGCGGTGCTCAGTGCCATGCTGTTCCCGGCAGGCACGAGCAGCAAGTTCTCGCCATCTCGGAATGTCGGAATGTTCACCTGTGGCTGCGTGCTGATGATCGTGCAGCCGTAGTGAATGGCCGCCATCAGGCTGCCTCGGCGGTACGATACGCCATCGAGGAACGGCAGCGCTACAACATCGCTGGCACGCAGATACGCGCCAACCTCGGCTTCGTCATCCAGGTAGCCTGTTTCGTGAACATAATCCGTGAGTTCAAGCTGCTGTATCCGGGTACGCAATTCCTGGGCATAAGCTGCGTTGGTGGGGTCACTGCTGCCCAACCCGCCGCCGACCAGCAGCAGCTGTGCCGCGATGCCCTCATGCCGCAGTTGCACGAGGCTTTGCAGGAGCGTATCCAATCCCTTGCTGTGGTTCAGCAGTCCGAAGAATGCGATCAGGAAATCATCGTGTTTCGCGCCTGCCATTGCCCGTCTTGCCTCTCGATCATCGTTCGGCGGCAGGTTCTTGAGGATGTTGCTGCCGATGGGTATCAAGGTCGCTTGGATATTGCCCTGTAGTTCGGCGTGGTCTTCGTGATTGGTCACGATCACGGCGCGTGATGCTTGTGCCAGCCGCCGTACAATCCATGGTCGCAGCGCGCCAGCTTTGGGGAACAGGTAGGGGAAGCGCAGATCGTGAAATGTGGTTACCACCGGAATACTGGGCACGGCGTCCGGCAGAAAATGTATCCAGGGTGAAAGGTTGTACGCGGCTGTCTGGAATTGCAGGTTAATCACATCCAACTGTTCGGCGTTGGCCCACTGGCGTATCGTGAGCAAACTGCCTGGCCCCCATGCCTGAATGGGGTTCGTAAGGCGTAGCGCCGGGTCGGCTTCGCGCGCAGCCATGCTGCTGAATATGCTGATTTCCTGTCCCTGCCGAGCCAGTTCGAGCGCGAGGATGCGGGTATATGCGCCCACGCCGCCCTGCATTGGCGGGTATTCCCCTGTGACGATACCTATTCGCATCGTTAGCTGACCTTTAGCCCGGAACGCACGACCTGCCAGTACATCTGCACGCGCTCACGACGCAGCTCCCGCTTGTGCCCCACCAGCCCTTTCGCGCCTTCTATGCCCAACTGCCAAACGTATTGCAGCAGCAGGCAAAGTCGCAATGATTGTGCAGCCTGGCTGCCGTGATATTTGCGGAAGTAGCGCAGCTTGCTTTCCTGGAACCAGATGTGTTTCCGTGCGTTGGCTTGCTCGCTGCTTTTGCCGCCGTGATGGATGATGCGCGCGCTGCCCAGGTAGGCCACGCGCCAGCCCGCCAGCTTCGCCCGTTTGCACCAGTCCATTTCTTCCGAGTACATCACATAGCCTTCGTCCAGGCCGCCAATTTGCTCATACACCTCGCGCCGCGCCATCAGTGCCGACCCCTGTACCCAATCGACCTCGCAGGTGGCATCGTCGGCTTGTTCGCGCACGTAGTAGCGGTCGAGCAGGGCAGTCGGGGCGAACGCTTGCAGCCATGTGCTTTCAAACAGGCCTACAGCCAAAGTGGGGAAGCGCCGCCGCGTGGATTGGTGACTGCCGTCGCTGTTGAGTGTGTGCGGCCCGACGATGCCAACTTCAGGATGTGCATCCAGATACGCGATCATCTGTTCCAGCGCGTCACCGATTACTTCCGTATCCGGGTTGAGCAGCAGCACATAACGCCCACTGCTGGCAGCCAGCCCGATGTTGTTGCAGCGTGTAAAACCGAGGTTATCACCTTGAGCGAGCAGTTTTACATTCGGGAATGTCGAGCGCATCATCTCAACTGTATCGTCGCTGCTGCCTGAATCAACCACGATGATCTCAATGCTGTCGTGTACGCCGATGCTGTGCAGGCAGGCTTTGAGCAGTGCGGAGACATTCCAACTGACGATGATGATACTCAGGTCGGTCAATGCATACCTCTCAGAGTCAAATCGCGCCGCATTATAACAGAATTTACAGGAGAACTACGCGCCGATTACACTTCGATAACATGTCGCCGCGATGATGAGGCCGTAAGTCAAATGCGGAACGCGAAGGAGCAAAACATGAAGCCCCGCAAATGGATATTGGTTCTGCTGGCGTTGGTCATCTCAGCGGTAGGGGTGAGCGCGGTGGGCGCGCAGGATGTGCAGCGTGGAGAGGGCAGGCGCGGCGGACGCGGCGCTGTTCTCCGCAGCATCGTCGAAATCGTCACACAGGAGACCGGACTGACGGCGCGCGAAGTCGCCAGCGCGGTGGCTGATGGGTCAACGGTGGCTGAAGTCATCACGGCTAACGGCGGTGATGTGCAGG
>JAEUQX010000129.1 GCA_016788625.1 Anaerolineae bacterium | reverse complement strand
GCGAAGTGCTGCGCCAGCCGCAGCACGCCCCACGTCAGCCCCGCCCACAATGCCGCGAGTGCCAGTGTCAACAGCAGCATTGCGACGCTGCTGTTCGCCTGTGTCAGCACCAAGAGCGCCACACACAACGGCACGAGTATGATGCTCAGCAGCAGCCGCAGACCCAGGCCAAGCAGGAACGCCGCCGCGCCTTCCAGGGGCAGCATCGGGATGAGGACACCCAGCGCAGCCGTCAGTGCCGCGTCCAGCAGGGTGAATACAGCGAGCAGCAGCGGCACCAGGGCGAAGGGCAGAAACAGCGGCATCTGCCCTAGTTCGGGGAACGGTTCTATGCGTATCATCACGTAGATCAGCATGAACAGCCCGGCCAGCGCCAGCGGCCCCAGCCGCAGCACATAGAGTACGCCGTGATCCCAGCCCATCGCGCCCAGCGTCGCCCACCATTTGCCCCAGATCAGTTGGCGGGCGTTGACATTGGTCAGCAGCAGCATGTCCCAGGTGCCGCGCCGCTTCTCGCGGTTGATGCTGTTGGCCGCCAGCGCCAGCGTGACCAGCGTGACGACCAGCGTCATCGCGACATTGATGCCCAGCAGGTACAGCACGCCCAGGTTGAGCGCGGGCTGTGGGATATGCGGGAAGTTCGGCACATCCAGCGCGCGGGCGGTGAAGATCAGCGTCACAAACAGCGCCACCACCGAAATCAACAGCGCGGGCACGAGCAGGATGTAAGCCGTCCACACCCAGATCGGGCCAGAACGGCTGGTTTCGATGACATGCCACTGGTGTTTGAGTTCCGCGCGCGCGACCGGGTGCTGCGTGAACGATGCTTCCATCATGACCTCAGGTACTCATTCAGGGTATAAAAGCATCGTATCACTGACTGCCACGCCTCACAATCGCAGGAAGGGGATGTACCTGCGAGCCGAACGAATCAACAGCGCGATCCGCAGGCCAAACTCGTCAACCAGCGTCAGCTTGGGTTTGTTCATCAGTTCGTTGTCGATCACGATGCTTTGCGGCTTGACGAAACGCAGCAGCCCCTCCGGCCCATTGCGCCTGCCCACGCCGCTCTCCTTCACCCCACCCATCGGCAGCGTGGGGATGCCGAAAATCCAGCTCGTGCAGTTGACGTGTACGTCGCCGCTTTCCATCTGAGTCGCTAGCTGCTCGCCCCGTTTCAGGTCGCGCGTATAAATCGCCCCGGAGAGGCCGTAGCGGTTGTCGTTCGCCAGCCGGATAGCCTCGGCTTCGTCCTTCACCTTCATGATCGGGATGAGCGGGCCGAATGTTTCCTCGCGCATGACCTCCATCGAGTGATCAACATCGACGAGCAGCGTTGGCTCGAAGAACAATGGCCCCAGGTCAGGCCGCCGCTTGCCACCATAAAGCACCTTCGCGCCTTTGCTCACCGCGTCAGCAAGCTGCTGCTCGGCGCGCTGCACCTCACGCTCGTTGGTCATGCTGCCGATGTGGATATCCCACATGCCGTCGCCGCTGCCCTGCACCATCTGCGCGACGTAGTGCCTGATGCGCTCAATGTACTGGTCGTAGACAGCCGCTTCGACGTAGACGCGCTCGGTCGCCACGCACACCTGCCCACTGTTCTCCAGCGACCCCGCCAGCGTGCCCGTCGCCGCCAGATCGATGTTGGCATCCTTGAGGACGATCAGCGCATCCTTGCCGCCCAGCTCCAGGCTGTAGGGGATCAGTCGTTCCGCGCAGCGCATAGCGATCTTACGCCCGGTAGCCGTGCTGCCCGTGAATGACAGATCATCGACCAGATCGACCAACGCGCTGCCCGTTTGCCCCGCGCCTGTCACCACCTGCGCGACATCCTTCGGGATGCCCACGCGGTGCATCAGTTCAACCGCATACAGCGCGGTGAACGGCGTGATCTCGCTCGGCTTGAGGATCACCGTATTGCCCGCAATCAGCGCGGGAATCAGATCTTGCAGCGCGTTGAGGAGCGGGTAATTCCAGGGAGTGATGAAGCCGCACACGCCGTAGGGCTTGTAGTACATGCGCGCCTTGAACTTCATTGGGATCAGCGAGCGGCGCGTCTGCGGGCGCAGGATGCCAGCGGCGCGGTAGTAGTAGTAATCGACCGTGTTGTCGATCACCAGCACTTCTTCCCAAGCGTGCAGTTGTATCTTGCCCGTCTCCGAACGGATGGTGGCAATCATCTTGTCCTGCTCGGCCATGATCAGGTCGCCCCACTTCCGCAGCAGCGTCGCGCGTTCCTGCACGCTGCGCGCTGCCCAGGCCGGGAAGGCGGCACGGGCGCGTTCGACGGCGCGGCGCACCTCATCGGCGGACTGGATGGGAACTTCACCGATGACGGCGCTGGTGACGGGGTTTCTGATGGTGATGGTTTCGGGGGCGGTACGGATGGGAGACTGCTCGGATACAGTCATGGCACACCTTTTGAAAGAATAGGGGAATACTCTATAGGGTTTCAAAACACTTGTTCATGCATAAGCTGTCAGCCGATAGTCTTTAGTCGTCAGCTCCGCGATTGGTGGAATATGCCGGGCCAGGCTGTGGTTACGCCTCACATCGCTTGACCCTGGGCTGTCTGACCTGAACTATTCGCTTACAGATGGCAATGCGTACTTATTATAACGCTCTGTTTGCATTCGGCTATGCAGGTTGTTGGCGATGTCTGCCTAACAGACAAGCAGAATCTGGCGCGGCGGTTTCCTTACGATCTCAGCGCAAGCACTCAACGGCATCTTCACAGGCAGTTTACGTCACAGTCCGTGTTCGGCGCGCAGGCGCGAGAGCAGCGCCGCGCAGCCCTTCGTCACCAGGTCATACGTGCGGTCGAACTGACCGTCGTACCAGGGGTCGGGAACATTTTCCATCGTGACCGTTCCTGCTTCACGGGCGTCGTGCAGGAACAGACGCGCTTTCCCTGCGTGAGTGCCGCCGTAACGGCGCAGGAAATTCAGATGCGAGTGTTCCATCGCCAGCAGCACATCCGAACGCGCAAAATCGGCATCGGTGATCTCGCGGGCGGGGCGGCGCGGGTTGTAGGGGATGCCGTGTTTCGAGAGGACGCCCATGGTGCCGCGATGAATGGTGTTACCCACCTCTTCGCCGCTGGTACCAACCGAATCGACGTGGATACGATCACTCAGCCCGGCCTTATTCACCATATCCTGGAAGACCGCCTCAGCCATCGGTGAGCGGCAGATGTTCCCGGTGCAGACAAAGAGTACCTTGATCATAGATGCCTCATGGTTGAGCGTAATGGGTGATTAGCAGTCATACTGCACTCAAAAAGCCCCATCGCCCGTCTGATAACATAAGCCAACAACGGATGGCGAGCGATTCCACAGGTAGGCCACGTTGGTGAGCGCGTCAAGAGTAGCACGGATTGCTTCCGCGCTGCGCCCGTTGCTCAGCGCGCTGGTGATGGCGCTGTCGATCTCTTCAGCGGCGACCTTGGTCAGGAGCGGCCAGAATTGATCGGAGACTACATAGGTGGCAGGTGTTCCGGGTTCAGCCGCGTCATAGCGCGCATCCAGCCCGCGAATGTCGTCGGTAATCTCGGCGGGTATCCACTCCGCTGATCCCTCGCGCGGCAGCGCATTGGCGTCCAGACACTCGCCGTCCGGCATACGGCGCACATCGGCCAGCGCCCCCAATACAGCGCGCATCTCGCCCAGATCGCCCCGATACTGGGTGACGACGAAACGCTGATACGCCGCATGAAACAGCAGCTTGCGCTGTGCTTTGGCCGATTCGGCTTCCGGGTAAAGCTCGCTGAGGTGATCTTCCGAAAAGTCACTGAGCGGCAGACGCGCGGGATCCTGGTTCGCCGCCCCGCCCCGCGCCAGCCAGAGTGACGAGCGCTTGAGCCGATAGAGTCGCGGCATTAAGTCTTCAATACGAAAGTCAACATCATTGGGCACAGCTGCCGCGCGCGGTTCCAAACGGGTGAAAGCGGTGATGATCGGGCGCTGACTCCAGATTTCGCGCAGTTGCAGCAGGTCCACAACATCGAGGCAAATCTGCATAGGATTCACTCAGCGACTTCCAGCGGGCGCTCAACCCGAACATTGGGTTCACCCAGATCATCCAGGGCAATATAGGCATACTCGCGCACATCGTTGTTCTGCTCGATGCTGAGCAGTTCCAGGAGCGGAGCAATCGACCGGCGATCCTGACTCCAACCCAGAGCACGCGCACAATACTGCCGCACGTAATTGTCCGGGTCGTTCAGTGAATCGATCAGCGCATCAATCGCCGTCTCATCCACCACCCAACACAGCGCGCGGGCGGCGTAGCGGCGAACGTAGGTGTCCTCATCCTGAAGCGCGACAAGCAGGGGTTGAACCGCTTCACGCCCGCCGACCCAACCCAGCGCGGTGGCGGCATGAATGCGCACATCGGCATCATCATCCATCAGCAGCGCGATCAGGGGATCGACCGCCATTTCGCCATACTGAATGAGTTCCATAACCACCGCTTTACGCGTAGCAGGGTTGGGGTCGATGAGCTGATCTTGCAGCTTCATGAACTCGTCATAGCTGCGGGGGCGGGAGATGCTGCCGTTCGGGTTGGTCTCACCCTGGGCGCGCATCAGGATAGCGCGATTCAGATAGTGCTGCGCGTTCTTGTAATGGGGGTCGATGGAAAGGATGCGCTGCAAATCGTTGATCACCTGCAGCAAATCAGGCGCATCGTTGAGCAGTTCGCGGACGCAGCGGAAGTAAAGCCGTTCCAGTTCACCAACCTGCGATGGAGGGGTTTTGGAACGCGGACGCCGCTTGAACAGGCCAAAGGCGCGATCCAGCACATTGACAGCCACCAGAACAACGAACGCGATCTGAGCGTATCGTGTGAGTACGGCATTCGGTTCCAGAAGTGTCAGGATGAGACCGGCGGCCAGGAAGAATAGAAACAACAGCGAGATCAACAAGCGCATGGCAGAATCCCCAATAGATCACCCGGCAAATCCAACGCTGGCGGGCGTGGCGGCATAAGCAACTATGATGCTTGCGGCGGCGGTTCATCCGGATGCGGAGTATCAGTTTCACCAGCGGGCGTCTCTGCCGGTTCGACTGCTTCCACAACCTCGGCCTGGGGAGTGACGGTTGCTGCTTCACCCGTGACTTTACGATCATCAGCCTCGTGGCTGACCATCGTGATCTTGCCGTCGATGAACGCACCTTCCTCGGTGGTCAGCGCCGTCGCGCGGATGTCGCCCCAGATGCGCCCCGTTCGCAGGAGCTGCACCTTCTTGCCGTTCACGTTGCCGCGCACCGCCCCGGCAATCGAGATGTTGCGCGCGTTGATGTCGGCGTTGATCTTGGCCGTCTCGCCCACCAGCACATTGCCGCTGATTTCAAGAGTGCCGCTGAAGGTGCCGTCCAGGCGCACATTGGCATTACTGCGCAGCGTGCCTTCCATGACGCTGTTTGCACCGAGTACGGTTTCGAAGCCAACGGGTGAAGCCGGGGCAGCAGGCTTGGGAGGCTGCTGTGGGCGCTCGATGTTAGAAACGGGCGGCGGCACAGGATCGGCCTGCCGGCGATTGCCGAAAAAGGACATTGGTGTCCTCCGTTATATTCTAGAGAATGCTTATCTCACAATATACAGGCAAATCAGGTAGAACTCAACCAGCAGCGCGAATAAGTCCGCCGCCGAAATTGTCTTATTGTGTTTACCGAAACATGAGTCCTACAATAAGAACAGTATCCACTCCATCTGAAGCGTGTTGACTCTCACTAGAACCGTGCGTTGGTCAAGCGTAGGCTACTCGTAGCGCTGCTGGCCGACTCCCCGGTGTTAAGATTCTGTGGATCACGCAACCATCACCAACAGGATATATTCAGGAAGTTCATCTCACCATGAGCGCAGCGAATCGTGCCACCTTGCCACGCGAACAGGCCAATTTCCAACATCTCGTCGGCGACATCTTCTGGTTTGGTCTGGCATTCCCCGCCGTGAGCCGTTTTCTCTCGGTCTATGCCATCCATCTCGGCGCAAATGATACCCAGTTAACGCTGCTGGCGTCGCTGCCCGCTCTGATTCTGATGCTCGGTTCAATAGTAGCGTCGCGCTGGCTGGAACGCTTTACCAATCCGCGACAGGCTTCATTCCTGCCCGCGCTTGGCCACCGGATGGCGTTCCTGCTGCCCGCGCTCACGCCGTTCATGCCGCAGTCCTTCCAGGTGACGTGGTTGATTTTATCGCTGGTCATCCCTGCGCTGCCGCAGGGCGTCGTCTCGCTCACATTCCTGGTGATGTTCCGCGAGTCGGTGAATGGCAAGACCATCCCCACCCTGCTCAGCCGCCGCGCAATGTGGTTCAACATTGCCCTGGCGGGCAGCGGGTTGGCGATGGGTTTCTGGCTGGAACATGCGCCGTTCCCACTCTCGTATCAGGTGATGTTCGTCGTCGCTTTCCTGTTCTCGCTGGTGAGCACCTACCATGTGATGAAGGTGCGGGTGAGCGATCAGCCCGCCCAGAAGCAGAAAGACAGCGGCCCAACATCGTGGCAGGCCTGGCGCGCGCCAGCCTTCCGCCCGGTCGCCTTCGCCGCCATTCTGTCGCACATGACATTTTTCTCGATCATCGCCTTTGCGCCGCTGCATCTGGTCAATGCGCTGGGCGCGGCTGAGGGGTTCATGGGAATATTCGGTCTGGTAGAACTGATCGCGGCTGCCGTCGCCGCGGCTTTCACCAGCAAGATCGCCGCCAGCATCGGCAACCGCCCCATGATCGCCATTGGGATGCTCGGAACCGCGCTCTCAGCCTTCATCATCGCGGCAGCACCGGTGCTGTGGGTGACACTGTTCGCGGCAGCAGTGGGCGGCGCGGCCTGGACGATGACGACAGTCGGCCTGTTTGCCTACTTCAGCGAGACAACGCCCGCAGAACACAAAGCGGCTTATACCACCGCTTACAATCAGGCTACATTCATCGCCATGTTCGTCGGGCCATTCATCGGCAAACTGTTCAACGGCATGGTACCGGGCGAGTCGCTGGTGGCGGTGCTGATGTTTGGCGCGCTGCTGCGAATGGTAGCGGGCATCCTGACCTACTCGCACCCGCGCGAGTGGGTATCGCGGGCGCGGCAGCAACTCGTCGCCTCTCTTCGCTAAGGGCGGGGAGCGCACAATACGCGACAAGGTATCGCTGCCTGGGACACCATTCGGACGTCCCGTTGAGTGCCCCTACACGGCGGAATGATTGTAGGGGCGTGCAACGGTACGTCCGAACTCATTGCGGAGGGAATAGCTACCGTTCAACAAGCAGGGCGTTTGTCGCCTAGCTTTCCTGTGCCCCGAATGTCGTTCCGTCGGTGAAGTACAGCGCGTCGGCGGCCAGCGGCAGATATGCCAGGCGGAAGCCATTCGCTCGTTCAACCTCTTGCAGCGGCTGCGCGGCGAATTCCCGTAATTCTTCGTCCATGACCACGATCTGCCACTCCTGGCCGCCCGTCAGCCCGGCGACTTCCGCGCTGGTCGGCTGCCCGACGAAATCGGCGCTGGTCGGCTGCCCGGCTTCAACTTCGAACTTCGCACCAATATTGAAGCGGGCGAAACGGTATTCCGGCAGATAGTATTGCAGGTGACGCCAGTTCGCGGCCAGCAGCAGCGTATTCTCCGGCTGGAAGTTCTCACGCACAGCGGCGATCTTGTCGCCCATCAGTTGATCAGCCTCGCGCAGGGTCGCATAAGTCAACAGCTTGAGACGATCTTTGCCCAATGGGTGCGACGGCGCGAGCAGGAACACGCCGGCGCTGATCAGCGCGATGATGACCGCAGCGGCGCGCAGCAGCATCGGGCGGCTGTTCAGCAGGCGGTACAGCCCTTCGGCGCTCAGCAGCAGCAGCGCGGGCAGGAAGACGAACACCAGCCCCTGCTGCCCCATGTGGATGATCACGTAAAAGCCAATCGTCGGCGCCATCCACAGCACGAAGAACCACAAACGGCGGTCACGCAGTCCGGCGCGCCAGCCGCGCAGCGCGGGCAGCCAGCCGAGGATGCCGAGCGCCGCCAGCGACCAGGCATAAGCCGTATAGGGCAGCAGCTTTTCCAGCACATTGCGCCGCAGCCCGAACAATCCCGCGCCGGAAAGCAGCGAGGTCGTCGTGAAGAATTCCTGTGTGAAGGCGCTCGACCCGGACAGATAGTTTTGCAAACCGCCCGCGAAGCTGATCAGCGGGATGAACCAGGCCAGCGTCACCGCCGCGCCCAGCAGCGCCGCCAGGATGAGCTTGCGCAGCCCGACGCGGTAGCAGCAGAACAGCAGCAGCGGCCCCATGAACAGCAAGTCCTGCTGCCGGAAACCGCCGAGCAGTGCCAGGAAGATCACCGTCCACCACAGCAGCCCATGCTCACCCTGCATGATGCGGTAGAGCAGCCAGGCGGCATACGTCACGGCCAACAGGTCGAGCGTGTGCGGCAGCGCAATCTCGCCGTAGAACCAGAATAACGGGCTGGTCAGCAGGAACAGCGCCGCGATCAGCCCGCTGGTCGGGTTGAACAGGTCGCGCCCCAGGTAGAAGATCACGGCTACCGCCAGCCCGCTGCTGATGATGCTGATGACCAGCATCGTCGTCTGTGGGTCGTTGAAGACGAAGTTGACGAGCTGCGCGATGACGATATAGACGATGTAGCCGGGAAACTGCGGCGCACCCTCCAGCACGTTGAACTCGCGGATGCCGAACGCCATATTGACCGAGTCCCAGTGGTACAGGTACTGGCTGGCGAACGGGATGCGCGTGATGATGGTGATGACGAAGAGCGCCAGCGCGACCCACCGCGCATTCTTGCTGAGCGTGGTATTCAGTGCAGCGGTGTTCAACGGGTGCCTCCAGCGGCCTTCTGTGTGGTCAGGTGGACGCGCTGTTCGCGGCGATTTAGCCAGCGCGGCAGCAGCGTTGCGATCAAAGCGACAACCAACCCCAGCGGCAGCAGGCTGAGGAAGCCATCCAGTCCGGCGATCATGCCGTAGTTACGTGCCAGGTTGCCCTGCATGAACAGCGGCAGCGAGTAATCGAACAGCGGGTTATCCAGCCGAGCACCCGTCGCGGTATCGGCAGGCGGCCAGGCCTGTCCGCTGATGCTCTGTATCCACACATTGGCGAAGGCCAGAACGACCAGCAGCGCGGCGACAGCCAGCCAGACGCGGTTACGCCCAGCGCGCTCGAAAGCCGCTACGAGCGGCACGGCCAGGAAGGGAACCATCGGCGTCAGGTAGCGCGGGCCAACGGTGTGCCCACCCCACCACATCGCGCTGGACGAGTTGTACATGAAAAAGAACACGACGACCATCGCCAGCATGGCAATCCCGCCGCGCAGCGCCTTGTGTTCGCGCCACAGCCAGACGAAGCCGGGCAGCGCCAGCAGCAGCACAGGTGAGAGGAAGAAGATGCCGCGGAATGGGCTGATGGTCAGGCCGATCAGCGTTTGCGGATTCGGAATAGTCAGGCTGAGAAAACCGACCTGATGCACATCCTGCCAGTTGGTCGAGTATTCGTAGCCGACGGGCAGCGGCGTCGAGAAAATCGCATAGTTGTAAGCCGCGAAGATCAGGCCGAGCGGAAGCGCGCCCAGCACGACGCGGTACAGTTGCAGGCGGTTGGGCATGGTGAAGGCCGCCCACAGGAAGATGATGCCCAAGGCAGGCACGACCGGGTATTCGGTGATGACCGCGAAGCTGAACAGCACACCGACCAGCCACAGCCAGCGCAGGTGCGCGCCCTCGTAGACTACGCGCCACAACAGGAAGAAGCCGACGAACATGCCGAACGCCGCCAACTGATGCTGATACAGCGCATTGCTGTACGGGAAAGCGATGGTCGCCAGCCCGTACACCAGCCCGACCAGAAAGGCATACAACTCGCGTTTGGTGAAGCGGCAGGCCAGCAGGAACACGACGACGCCCAGCAGCGCCGAGGGCACGGACGTGGCGAAGAAGGTGATGAAGATCAGCGCCATGTACTGGTAGATGTCGTCATAGGTGACTTCGCTGCCCGCCGGGTTGGCGGTGGCCGCGAAGCTGCCCAGGCTGCCCGCGCGCTCGATGAAGCGCTGCACGGGAGAGAGGCCAGCGACGAGGCGAAACACCACATAGGGCGGCAGCGCCAGCAGCGACGGGCCGAGCGACTTGTCGCTGTAGAAGTGGCCTTCGCAGCTTCCACCCGTCTTATCGTTGGGGTCTTCCGCCGGAGTGAATGGGCCGGGGTAGCAGGCTTTGTCACCCGTGTTGGTGTGATAGGCGTCAATATGCAGCACGCCCTGGTCGCCCAGAGCATAGGTCAGGTCAGCGCGCGAGTTCGCGCCCCAGTCCGCCCACTTGGGCATGAAGTAGCCGTAACACACGACCAGGATCAGGAACAGGGTTATTGCGTAAGTACGTCTCGAAGGCACAGCGTTCATTCATCGCCTCGATTGGCAAGTTCATATCATCCACTACGAAGCCTATCCCGCCGCACCTTTCGCGCACATAAACGCTCATCGGCTATGAACCGATGCCAGCCCGCCGCTTCCAGGCATCGCGCCAGGCTCGCACGCCACCCAGATGCTCATCACGCAGCCAGTGACCCGCTTTGCCGATACGCGGTGACAGATCGCGGATCATGACCGAGCCAGCCCAGGCATAGAACAGCGCCATCTCGTCCAGGTGTCCAGCCACACGGCCATAGCCCCAACGCCAGGCACGTTCGAACAAGCGCCGCCCTGCATTCCAGAGTAGGCTTCCACCGTCTGGGGTGTGCGGTTCGACACGCAGAATGGTATACGTGCGGGCGAAATCGGCGCGTGGGTCGCCCGCAGCGGCATTCGCCCAATCCAGCACGCCGCTGATCTGACCGCCGGAAGCCATGACGTTCAGGGGATGGTAATCCAGATGCAGCAGGACGGTTTTGCGGGAAGGCAGATCGTACAGCCGCGTTTTCAATTCAGGCTCATCGCCCGCCCACTCAATCCATCCATTCGTGTCCATGCCCGCAGGCGTGGACACATTGTGGATAGCAGCCTGCATCCGTCCGAAGACAGTGCCGAGCTGCCATACGAGCTGTGGGCGGGACTGAATCTGTTTCGAAACCGTTTCTCCGACGATCCACGAGAGCAAGAGAACCGGGCGGTCTTCCCAACTGCCGCTGCGAACAACCTCTGGCACGGGGATACCTCCCTGTGCGGCGACCTGCATCGCGGCCAGTTCTCTTGCATAGACCTGTGTCTGCTCTGGGCGAAAGACGCGCAGCGCGTACTGACGCCCGTTCCACCGCACCTGCCACATGGCCGTGTCCGCGCCGCCCCGCAGCGGTTGCAGGTCTGTGGCATCATGAATGCCCAGACTCGCCAGAATGGCCGAAGGGTCAAGGGACGTCGACTGACTCATAACTCCTCCGTCTGCCACGAGAACCAGCCCGCCGGAAGCACGGCCAGCCCAACGAGCGTAAATAGCAATGAGCGCATGAGTCTTGGGTTCATCCACAATTTCCGGCATGACATGGCTACCCCGCACATCTTACAATAGACACTGCGATGGGGCGATAGGGATGAGCAATGAACCCAAACAGCAGCGTGATACTGATCGTTGATGACGACTGGATGACCCGTGAAGTGATGCAGGCCACGCTGGAGAGCGCCGGCTACCGCGTCCTGGAAGCGAACAGCGGCACGCGCGCGCTGGAGATGCTGGCCGAGTCGCCGCCTGATCTGATCCTGCTCGATGTGCGAATGCCGGGACTGGACGGTTTTGAAACCTGCAAACGCATCAAGGATGACCCGCGCAGCCAGCATATTCCTGTGCTGCTGATGACCGGGCTGGAGCACGATGATGCCAAGCAGCGCGGCCTGGATGCAGGCGTAGACGATTTCGTCAACAAACCATTCGATATGATCACCGTGCAGGCGCGCGTCCGCAGCCTGCTGCGCATCAAGAAGCTCTACGACGCTTTGCAGCTGCGCGACCAGCGCCTGCGCGAGGTGCTGGCCGCCGAGGTGCCCGCAGAAACCGCCCAACGCATCCTGCGCGCCCTGGATACTCACCCCTAACCTGACGATTGCCCAGCGACCGATTGGCAAGCCCGGCAGAACACGGTACAACGATACTCGATTGACATGTAACCGATTGTAGGATTCAGCAGGTATGATCTATCGCCAACGCCCACCGAACCGACGACGCGGCAGGGACGGCCCACCCGCCTGGATTATCTTCCTGGCAGGCATCGCCCTCGTCTTTGGCCTGTATTATGTCTGGTTGGGCCTGCAGAACTTCCTGCGCAGCGGCGGGCGCGGCGTGGTCGAATCGACAGCGCAGGCCGAAATCGTGGCGACGGCGACCGCGCAGGTTGCGCTGCCGACACGCGGCGCGGCGACCCCGCTGCCCACCTTCACGCCAATCCCGACCTGTGAGGATTTCGTCGTCATCGTGCCCAATGCCCGCGTGCGCGAGACACCCAGCGAGAATGGCGCGGTCATCGATGCATTTGTCGAGAACGACCCGGTATGCGTGATCGGCAGGCCATCGCCAGAGAGTGAATGGTACACGATTGACCAGCGCCCCGGCACACGTCGCATCGAGGCAGCTTACATGCACGAGAGCGTCATCGCCCCTGTCAATCCGACGCCCACGCCGAGCGACACGCCCACGCCGCTGCCAACCGTAACGGCGACGCCATCGCCCACAATCACGGCGACCAACCCACCGCGCCCGACCGTCACCATCGACCTGCTCACCCCGGACACGCCCACGCCAACGCTGACGCCAACCGCTACGCAGCCACGGCAAAGCGCGTAGGACAGCAAAACAAAAGGGACATGTCATCACCATGTCCCTGTCAATGTCTATGATTTGATCGGATCGAACTGCGAACGCTTACGGCGGGCCGCTGGTCAGCACCTCACGCGGTTTGCTGCCTTCGGTCGCCGGGCCGACGATGCCTTCTTCTTCCATCTTATCGATCAGCCGGGCGGCGCGCGTGTAACCGATGCGCAGACGGCGCTGAAGCAGCGAGACGGACGCCTTGTTGAGCCGTTTAACCATCTCAACGGCCTCTTCGTAGAGTTCGTCTTCGCCATCTGCATCCGCATCATCATCGTCGCCAGCACTGCCCAACCCGGTGCTGACCGTGCTGGATGGGCGGTCGTCCTTGTCCCAGAATGCCTGCTGCAACTGCGGACGTGACGACGAACCATCGGCGCTGCCGGTTGCTCCCGTGCGCGCCGAGTCTGCGATGGTGTTATCCAGCACCAGGGCGCTGATCGGCTTGGCGGCGGCTTCTTCGGCGGTAATCTGCGCCTTCCAGAAGCGCGTGATGTTGCCGATCTCGTTATCGGAGACGTACACGCCTTGCAGACGCAGCGGCGCAGGCGAGTCACCGCTCAGGTAGAGCATATCGCCACGACCGAGCAGACGTTCAGCGCCGGGCTGGTCGAGGATGACGCGGCTGTCCACGCCACCCGCCACCGCGAAGGCAATACGCGCCGGGAAGTTCGCTTTGATCAAACCTGTGACGACATCCACCGAAGGGCGCTGCGTGGCGATCACAAGATGGATGCCCGTCGCGCGCGCCAGGGCGGCGATACGGGTGATGACGCGCTCGGTTTCGTCCGGCGCGAGCATCATCAGGTCGGCCAACTCATCGATGATGACGACGATATACGGCATCGGCTCATCGGTTTCAGCGATGTGCTTGTTGAAGTCCTCGATATTACGCGCCCCGGCGTTGCTGAAGCGCTTGTAACGTTCGTCCATTTCGCGCGTGACCCACTTGAGCACGCCGACGATGCGCTCCAGGTCTACGACGACGGGGGCGACCAGATGCGGGATGCCGTTGTAACCCGTGAGTTCGACGCGCTTGGGGTCAACCATGATGAACTTCACGCGGTCGGGCGGATTGCGCAGGATGAGGCTGGTGATGATGGCGTTGACGCAGACCGACTTACCGGAACCCGTCGTACCTGCGACCAGCAAGTGCGGCATGGACGAGAGGTCGGCAGCCACAGGCGTACCGTCCACGCTCTGGCCGAGCGCAATCGTCAGCGGCGAGTCGATGCGCTTGAACTCACGCGATTCCATCACGTCGCGCAGGCTGACCAGCGAAGCGACTTCGTTCGGCACTTCGATACCGACGTAGCCTTTGCCGGGCACCGGCGCTTCGATACGAATCGACTTCGCGCCGAGGGCGAGCTGAATATCCTTGTCCAACTGAGCAATCGCACTGACCTTGACGCGGTTCTTCTTGCCGCCGCGCGTCACCAGATAATCCGGCTCGACGCCGAACTGGGTGATCACCGGCCCCGTGTTGACTTCGACCACCTTGCCAGGCGCGCCGAAGCTGTTCAGCGTATCTTCGATGATCTTGGCGCGGCGCAGCAGTTCAGTACGGTCAAAGTCGCCTTCCGAACCCGGCATCAACAAGTTCGACGTGTTCGGCAGCTTCCACTCTTTACGACGGCGCGTCACGCTCGTGGGCGCGGTCGGCCCCACCCCAGCGCGCGCGGGGACAGGCTCGGCGGGCGGCGGCGTGTTGATCACCGGGCCGGGCTTAGCCTCGCTGGGCGTGGCGGCGGGCGTGACAGGTGGCATTGCCACACCGGGCGGCGTTGTCGGGCGGCCATAGGTCGGCGC
>JAEUQX010000127.1 GCA_016788625.1 Anaerolineae bacterium | reverse complement strand
CGCTTTTTGCGCCGTGCCGCGCGTTTCTCCGCGTGGAATTTCGGTACTTCCTCATGGAGCGCTTGAGGATGCTCTGCGCGCCAGTTGAGCCGCGATTTTTCGATGATCATGCCCGCAGGATTCCGCAGGATGCTTTTCTGCTGCATCCAGGTCGCCGTATGGAGCGCTTTTACCACCGCTGTATAGCCATAAAGCTCGATCAGGCGGCGCGCGTTCGCCAGCGAAAGGCCGTTCGGATCTTTCTGACTCCGGCGCTGGTTTTGCCGCACCTTAGTCTTATTGGGGTTGGTGAATTCGTGGACGCGCACCGCCAGCTTTTCCGGGCCTGAATCGGACAATTCCTGGCGATAGAAGCGCTTCGGACGCTCCGGCGGCGGAAAGTGGGGCTTGGGGGCGGGCATATCCGGGATCAGGCGCGGTTGGTGACGGGGTTGGCGTTCGCGCCCGCTCCAGATGGCCGCGCGCGTCAGGTTTTCGACCACCTGGATGGCCGATAGGGCAGGGGGATTTTCAGCCGTTGATGCCTGCTGCGCGGTATCCGCTTCGTCCGTCGCCCGCGCGGCAGCCTGCTCAAAATGCCGCTGCAGGGTGCGCATCAGGCGCATGGCTGCTTCTTGCAGATGGTTGGGTTTGAAATAGGCCACCTGATAGGACCCCAGTTGATGACGCGCCAGAGCGCCAATCGGCGGTTTATCGACCCAGTAGAGGTTGGGGCCGCGCTGCATGAGCATCACCTTACGCTTGCAGTACAGCAGCCATTTGGCCGTCTGGTAGCGCGCCGGGTAACGCTTGCCGCGATCATCCAGCAGGCTGAACTTACTCGGCTTACGGCGGTCGAAGAACTCGTCAAGGTAGCCATCCAGCCTGTCCAGCGAGAGTTCGGCTACAGGGTCATAGGTGGGCAGTGACTGCACATCTGTCTGGTCGTGGTAGCGCTGGATGCTGCGTGTGGAAATGCCCAGCCGCTCGGCCAGCAGGGCGAGGAAATAGCGACCGGGTCGGCGTTTGATGAAGCTGCGTTCCAACGAACTGCGGTAGGCCGCTGGCGAGGCCAGATCATCACGCTGGATGGGGTCGCCACCCCCGGCGGGACGGATGCCGAGGCGCTGACACAGGTCGTCCATGCTCGGAAATTCATACTGAATTGCGGGTCTGCCTGCGTGATTTTGAATTTTTGTAGGGTTTGTCGTTGGGACACCATTAGGGGGAACTGGATTATACAGCGACCTCCACATATCAACAGAGTCTTTATCAGTGTAAACGGGGGGTTCGGGGGGAGCATTTTTGAAACTGACCCCTTCTGACCTGTTGTGAGCGCCTTTGTGGGGGGGCAAAAGTGGCAGGGCGTTATTATCCAGCGCGTTCAACGCGCGCTCGATGGCTGGCCGCCCAATCCCCAGGGGTTGAAGTAACGCGGTCATGCGGCGGCGCGTAAGCCGTTCGCCAGGTTGGATGCCCTGGCTGAGCAGCCCTTCATAGACGCGCAGGAAGGCTGTGCCGTCGTGCAGGTCGCGCTGGAGCAGATGCTCGCGCAAGGCCTGATCCAGCGTAGTCGCCTCGGACAGCAGTGGCAGGTTCATCCCGTTGGTAGAGATGGGTGGGGCGTAGGCTGAGTCATAGACGCTGCGGATGGTGCGGCGGGCTTCGGCCATGCGCTGCGCGTGCGTTTCGGGCGCGTGCGGGCCGAGCGGTTTGGCGTCGGCGTGCAGCCGTGCCAGCAGGTCGATCGTTTGGGATTCGCTGTGCCCGCTGCGGCGCAGTTGGTGGCTGAGGCGATAGAGCGCGGCGTTGCGGCTGCCCAGGTGGGTAGTGAGTGATGAGTGATGCGTGATGAGTGATGCGTGATGAGGAGACTCAGGCGTCGCATCTCTCGTCTCGCTCGCAGCCCTCTCCTCCTGGAGAGGGGGGATGATGACGCCTCTGTTTTCCCTCTGTGCCTCTGTGGTTCGTTCTTCTCTTTCTGCCACACCCATCAACCCCGTTCGCAGCATGTCGGCATAGAGGGCGCTGTCGTGCTGTGTCTGCGCGGCCAGGAATGCGCCGATCTGCGCGATGTCTGCGCGCGTCAGGCTGTGCGGCGGCTGGTCAATCTCGACCGTGTAGCGGTGGCCGTTGATGCTGCTGGGCGGCGCGACGACATAGCGGCCTTCGCCCTGGATATCCAGGCCGGGGATTTTGCGGCTGGGCAGGGTGAGGCCGGGGGCGACGTGGAAATAGAGATGCCGCCCGCGAGCGGTTCGCACGGTATGCGTCGCGACCAGGGCAGGGCAGGCGGCGCTGAAGGCTTCATATAATGCAGGGGCATCAAAATCGAAGATGAGCAGACTGCTCACCGCGCCCGTGACGATGCCGATGGCCGTGTACTGCTCATAGCGGAACCAGGTATCGAGTTCATGCGCCTCAGGCTGGCGGCGCTGGTAATCCTTCCACGGGATGGCGGGCTGCTTGGGTGAACGGTTTGAGCGCCCTGGCAGGGATGGGGGCGGGAAATCGCCGACGA
>JAEUQX010000115.1 GCA_016788625.1 Anaerolineae bacterium | reverse complement strand
TAGGCCGCCCAGGGGCCGATCAGCGTGATGGCTGCCTGGCTGGTGAAGAAGGCGCTGCCGCCCCAATTGGCCGAGTCGTTGAACAGCACGGGGTCTACGATGCCTTCGTCAACCATGCGCATCATCTGGTTCAGCGTGGCGCGGGCGGCATCGGTGTTGAAGGTGAAGCCCGTGCGGTCGGCGTTCCAGTAGTCGCCGCCATTTTGCAGGATGCCAGCCAGGAAGCTGAAGGTCACAGCGTCGGCGTTGGTGAAGTGATAGCCAGCCACCGTCATCAGGCCGTCGTCGCCCTTCTGCGCCAGGGCTTTGGCGTCAGTGATGAAGCCTTCCCAGTCTGACCAGGCGGGCGGGTAGGTCAGCCCGGCGGCTTCAAACATGCGGGGGTTGACCAGTACCGTGCCGTATTCCATGTTGAATTCCTGCGGCAGCCCATACACGCTCTCGCCGCAGGTGTAACCGTCCATCGTCGCCTCGAAGAACAGGCTGGTATCGACCAGGCCATCGGGCATCGGTGCGAGACGGTCGGCGTAGCTGCACACCCACGAGCCGAACAGCGCCAGAATGTCGGCTTCGTCCCCGGCGGGCATGGCCGTCTGAAGCGTCTGAATGTACAGCTCGTACTCGAAGGTTTCCATCTCGATGGTGACATTCGGGTTTGCCGCCATATAGGCATCGATGAGCGCCTGCGTACCTGCGTTGAAAGCGCCTTCCTGGTGCGCCCACAGCCGCAGGGTTACGGCATCCTGGGCGGCAGCGACGTTAATTCCTAACAGCAGTACCGTAACGAGCACCAAAATCTTTTTCACGGTCAACTCCTCTTAATTAAGACGAACGATGTTGATCGATGTTGATCGAGCGCTGGCTCGTGCGCTGTTCCGCGAGCCAGCGCCGCGAACAATCACAGATTGAGCGCTGGAAGCTCGATGACGGCTTCCAGGTTGCGCGGGTGATCGGGGTCAACGCCTTTGCTCACCGCCCGCCGCTGCGCCATCCACTGCACAACGGGCATCAGATACACCAGCGATACGCCGGCGTTGGGCAGCACGAAGTCGGCCTGCGCCGCCGCACCGATGGCAAGTGTGGTCGCGCCCAGGCCGCGCATTTCTTCCAGCAGCGCCAGTTCCGCCGCCAGCCCGCTTTCGCTCAGCAGGCAGACGACGACCGTCTCCTGATCGACCATCGACTTCGGGCCATGACGGAATTCCAGCGGGTAGAACGGCTCGGCGCTGGTCAGCGACATCTCTTTCATCTTCAGCATGGCTTCAGAGGCCAGGCCGTAGCGCGCCCCGCCGCCCAGGCAGAAGTAACGCGCGTAGCGTTCCGGGGCGACGTACTGCTCGGCGAAACGCAGCGCCGACTCCACGTAGGTCTGATCGATGCCTGCGAACAGATCATCCCGCAGCGCTTCGCCAGCCAGCGCCGCCGCCAGCCCTTCGACCATGACCAGCATGGCGGCGAACGAGCGCGTCTGTGCCACGCTGACTTCCTGACCCTTCGGTGCTGCCAGGGTGAGCGCTGCCGAGTGGTTGAGCGCCTTATCGTCGTAACACGAGACGACGATCACCTCGCCGCGCTTCTGCTCGACAAACTGCTGCGCGGCCTGCACCGTCTCGGTCGTCGTACCGGAGCGCGAGATGGCGACCAGCAGGGTGCGCCCCTGCCGGGCATAAACGCTGTTGGGGTTGATCAGCAGTTCGGAGGCGGGCACGGCGCGGGCGACCCGTCCGGTTTTGCTCTGCGTCAGGCTGGCCGCCGTGAGCGCCAGGTAGTGCGTGGAGCCGCAGCCCGTGAAGATGATTGAGTCATACGCGCCCTGCTGCCATAAACGCTGAATAGCGCCCTGTGCCTGCACAACGCTGTGCAGTGCATCTTTCCAGGCATCGACCTGCGTCAGGATTTCCTGATAGGTTGAAGATGATTGCATATGACGACATCCTTGCGCGTTTTTGATCGTATATGCTCACTATAACGCGCTTTTCGTTGACCTGCAAGTCATTCGCGACTAAAATGTGCATAAGCAGTCATGAGCGTGCAATATAACAAAATGGCAGGTTCAAATATGTCGAAAGTAACATTCATCGGGGCAGGCAGCGCTGTCTTCGCCTTCGAGATCATCACCGATATTTTGCTGACACCGGGGTTGGAAGAAGGCGTCTTCGCGCTGGTCGATATTGATGCCGAACGCCTGGAACTGGCGCAGCGCATCGCCGAGAAGGCCATCGCCTTGACCGGTCGTAAGTGGCGCGTGGAAGCCTCGACCGAGCGTAAACAGGTGCTGCGCGGCACGGATTATCTGATCAACACGATTGAAGTGGCCGGACTGCCGAATGTGCGCCACGACTTCGATATTCCGATGAAGTACGGCGTGAACCAGTGCATCGGCGATACGATTGGCCCCGGCGGCATCTTCAAGGCGCTGCGCACCCTGCCCGCCTGGATCGACATTCTGCATGATACGGAAGACCTCGCCCCGGACGCGCTGGTGATGAACTATACCAATCCGATGTCGCTCACGTGCCTGACTGGGCTGCGCGCCTCGTCGCTGCCCATCGTCGGGCTGTGCCACTCGATTCAGAACACGACAGAGCAGCTTGCGGGGTATCTGGGCGTGCCGCACAAGGAACTGAAGTTCCGCGCGGCGGGCATCAACCACCTGGCCTGGATTGTCGAACTGACGCGC
>JAEUQX010000114.1 GCA_016788625.1 Anaerolineae bacterium | reverse complement strand
GCGCGTCAGTTCGACAATCCAGGCCAGGTGGTTGATGCCCGCCGCGCGGAACTTCAGTTCCTTGTGCGGCACGCCCAGATACCCCGCAAGCTGCTCTGTCGTGTTCTGAATCGAGTGGCACAGCCCGACGATGGGCAGCGATGATGCGCGCAGCCCAGTCAGGCACGTGAGCGACATCGGGTTGGTATAGTTCATCACCAGCGCGTCCGGCGCGAGGTCTTCCGTATCATGCAGGATGTCGATCCAGGCGGGCAGGGTGCGCAGCGCCTTGAAGATGCCGCCGGGGCCAATCGTATCGCCGATGCACTGGTTCACGCCGTACTTCCGCAAGCGTCCCGACCTGATCGAGAAGTACATGCGCGCCGAGTACCTGGGCGAAACGGGTTTTTACGCCGCGAATTGGCCGACCTGGCGGCAGGAGTCCGACGAATGGATACGGCGGATGCTGGCGGGTGAGGAAGCTGTGCCACTGGAGCGTGGCCCGGAGTATGCCTCGTATATCATCGAAGCGATGGAGACTGACACGCCAACCGCGATCTATGGCAACGTGCTGAACACCGGGCTGGTCACCAATCTGCCGCAGGATGGCGTCGTCGAAGTGCGCTGTCTGGTTGACCGCGATGGGGTGCAGCCGACCCACTTTGGCGCGCTGCCGACACAGTTGGCTGCGCTGGATGCCGCCCATATGGCCGTGCATGATCTGGTGGCGACCGCCGTGCTGGATGGCGAGCGCGAGGCCGCCTTCCACGCGCTGATGCTCGACCCGCTCACGGCGGCGGTGTGTTCGCCTGCGGAAATTCGTGAGATGTTCGACGAAATGCGCCGCGCCCAGGCCGCTTATCTGCCCGATTGGATGCGCGGGGCATGACGCGCGTTCTCGTGGCGGGTGAACTCAATGTTGATCTGGTGCTGACCGGGCTGCCCACATTGCCCGTGCTGGGGCGTGAACTCACGTGCACGGACTTCGCGGTCACGCTGGGCAGCTCGTCCGCGATCACGGCGGCGCGGCTGGCCGCACTGGGCGCGGCGGTGGATTTTGTCGGCATCGTCGGCGCTGATGCCTTCGGGCAAGTTGTGCTGGACGAGCTGCAACACTTCGGCGTGGGCACGGCACAGGTCGAGCGCGTCTCGATCAGCACGGGCGTCACAGTGGCCCTGACATATGACCGCGACCGGGCGCTGCTGACGTATCCCGGTACCATTGCGGCCTATGACGGCGCGAACATCACGCCGGAGCTGTTAGCGGGCTACGATCACCTGCATGTCGGTTCGTTCTTCCTGCAAACCGGGCTGCAAGCGGCGCTGCCGCGTCTGTTCGCGCGGGCGCAGGCGCAGGGATTGACCACCTCGCTCGATGTGGGCTGGGATCCGCTGGAGCAGTGGATGCGTAATCCGCACCTCGCGCCGACGCTGGCGCACACGGACGTGTTCTTCCCTAACGAGGTTGAAACGGCTGCGCTGCTCGGCGCGGCGGGGGATGTGCAGGCGCTGGCAGCTGCCGTCGGCGGGCTGCTGATCGTCAAGCAGGGCGGGAAGGGCGCGACGGCGTACCATAAGCAGGGCGAGACATTCTCCGCCCCGGCGCTGCCCGTCACCGTTGTGGATACGACGGGCGCGGGTGACGCTTTCAACGCTGGCTTCCTGTACGCGCGGTGGGTGGAAGGCCGCAGTCTGCCGGATGCGCTGCGCTTCGCGGCGGCGTGTGGCGCGCAGGCCGTGACGCAGGTAGGCGGCGCAACCGGCGCGCCGAGTGCCGCCCACATCTGGCGGCTGGTTGCGGGGGAATGAAAAGAGGCAACATCCAAAGCGGAGCGTATTCATTCACCCATTCACCGAGTGCTGCGGTGAACGGACTGCCGTGTCCCTACGAAAGATAGGGTGATGGCAGCACACTGCGGCGCAATTGGCACCACACTTGTATTCACTCCCTTCTCCATGGGCGCAGCGAAACGGGGAGGGTCGGGGGTGGGGTGAACTGCTGGCAAACTGTCGCCTCGCTGTAGCAACCAATGGTGCGAGTTCCAAATTGAGCGGAGATTTCGTAGGGACGGGATATATCCCGTCCCTACAGACCCACCAATGATCATTTAGGACCTGTATTTCGCACCATTGGTTAGTAGGGACACGACACGTTGTGCCCGCTGCACAATAATGATGGATTGTTGAACAGCCAAAAGGAACACATCATGGACGAACGACAGCCGCTGCTGCTTCAGGATTTTGTGCCGCAGACCAAACTGGTGGTCAAATCGACCACGATCACGCAGCCGCGTTTCCCGATCATCGATGCCCATAACCACCTGGCCGAACCGTTCGGCGGCGGCTGGGACAAGCGCCCGGTCAGCGAACTGCTCGACCGCCTGGACGAAGCGCAGGTGCGCGCCTATGTCGATCTGGATGGCGGCTGGGGCGAGCACATTCTGAACCAGCACCTCGACCACTTCAAGGCCGCTGCCCCGGAACGCTTCGTAATCTTCGGCGGTGTCGAGTGGTCAGCCTGGCAGCAGCACGGTAATCGTTTTGGCGAGTGGGCGGCACAGCGCCTGCGTGAACAGGCGGTGCGCGGGGCGCAGGGCTTGAAAATCTGGAAGCCGTTTGGCCTGCACGTGCGCGACCACGAGGGACATCTGGCCGCCATCGATGACCCGCGCCTCGATGCGATCTGGGAAACCGCCGGAGAATTGGGGCTGCCCGTGCTGGTGCATGTGGCCGACCCGGTCGCGTTCTTCGATGTCCTCGACCATACCAATGAACGTTATGAGGAACTGCACCACCACCCCGACTGGCAGTTTCCGTCACCGCCGTTCCCGCCCTTCATGAAGATCATGACCGACTTCTTCAATCTGGTGAAGCGTCACCCGCACACCACCTTCATCGGCGCGCATGTCGGCTGCTATTCCGAGAATCTGGGCTGGGTTGGGCAGATGCTGGATGAATGTCCGAACTACATGGTGGACATCAGCGCGCGTATCAGCGAGTTGGGCCGCCAGCCATATACCGCGCGGCGCTTCTTCATGCAGTATGCCGACCGCATCCTCTTTGGGCTGGACGCTGGCCCGGAGCCGGACGCCTATCGCCTGTACTACCGCTTCCTGGAGACAGACGACGAATACTTCAATTACGGCACTTCGGATATTCCGGGGCAGGGGCGCTGGTACATTTACGGCCTGCATCTGCCGGACGATGTGCTGCAGAAGGTTTACTTCCGTAATGCTGAGCGCATTCTGTTCAAGCGCGACGGGGTATAATCCAACTGTCAAGTGTCTCATCATCTGAGGTCAGGCCGTTATGCAGAACACCGATCTAATGACCCTGGAGCGCCAGCATCGCATCGTTGAACTGGTCAATGAGCGCGGCAGCCTGACCGTCCCTGAACTGAGCGAAACGTTCGCCGTCAGCGAAGCCACCATACGCCGCGATCTGGTCGCGCTGGCCGAACGGCGCTTGATTCAACGCGTGCACGGCGGCGCGATGCGTTTGGGCAAAGTCGCCACCAGCGAGTCGCCCATCGTGCAGCGCCAGACCGAGCAGGCTGAGGAGAAGGCGCGTATCGGCGCGGCGGCGGCGCAGTTGGTTCATAATGCCGAGACGCTGCTGCTGCTGGGCGGCAGCACCGGGTTGGCCGTCGCGCGCGAACTGGCGCAGCATCACGACCTGACCATCGTCACCGATTCGCTGCTGGTTGCGAACGAGCTGCTGGGACAGGGCAGCCACCGGGTTATCCTGGTGGGCGGCAGCATCGACCCGGATGAGCAGGCGGTGCGCGGCACGCTCTCTCGGCTGATCTTGCAGCAGATTCATGTGGATAAGGTCATCATCGGCGCGAAAGCCATCTCGGTAGCGCGTGGCATCAGCGCCGAGACGCCGGAAGAGGCTGAACTGTTCCGCGCCTGCATGGCCTGCGCTGACCAGATCATCGTCGTGACCGACAGCAGCAAGTTCCAGAAGTCCGCGCTGGCGAAGGTCATCGCCCTTCAGGACATTCACATCCTGGTGACCGATCACGGCCTGGACGCCGAAGATCGTCGGGCGATTCAGGAATTGGGCGTGCATCTCATCCTGGTCTGATGCCGCTCAGCCTCGCAGCGCTGCCCGGTATCTGCCGGGCGAAACCCCGCACAGGCGCGAGAACGCATTGTAAAAGTGGCTGACGGTCTGAAAGCCGGAGTCGAGCGCGATTTCGGCAACGCTGGCATCGCTCATGATCAACAACTGCTGCGCGTGGGCGATGCGCTGCTGCGTCAGATACTCGATCAGGCTCATGCCAAAAGCAGCCTTGAACACACTCATGGCATAGTTGGGCTGTAGGTTCACCGTCCGGGCAATGTCCGCGACGGTCAGCGCTTCCTGGAAGTGGCCGCTCATGTAGGCTGCCATCGTGTTGGCGCGCCCCTGCCTGCCCTCCGCATAGGGGGCGCTCCCGGCAGCGTGGGCGGAGTGTGGCAGTTGGGCGAAGCGGAAGAACATCGCGCGCATTTCCATCAGCGCAATCGCGGGCTGTCCGGCCTGGAGATCGGTTTGCCAGCGGGCGAAGAAGCGTTGATCGTAGTACGGGTTAGGGTCGCGGAACCAGTCACCGCCCAACAGGGCATCGACGAATGAACGCGGCAGCTCCCAGCCCAGCACGTAATCCAGCGGTACGGTTCCCCAATGCAATTGCGTGCCAGGCGCGTACTCAATCACCTGGTGCGGAATCGCGCCCCAGAACAGCGCTACCTCACCGGCGGCGACCGTTGTTTCCTGCCCCGCCAGCATATAGGTGAAGTGGCCGCGTTCAATTGCGTTCAGTTCGACCTCGTTGTGACGGTGCGGCGGGTAGAGCGTGTTTACGCTGCCGCTCCACACACTCAGCCCAAAAATGTTCAGTTCGGCGCGCTGTCGTGGTGTCATAGAATACTGGAAAAATCGCGTTGAAATGTGGACGAATATCGCCTATTCACCAGTATATACTGGCGCACAAGAATTCGTATCTATCCAAGAACCTCACCCCCAGCCCTTCTCCAAGGGGAGCAAAACACAGTCTGTGTGAGGCACGAAGCGGTTCATGGATAGGTTCTTGTGCTCTTGGAGAGATATTCGATGCTGACCCAAACCTTTGATAACGTCCCCTACGCCGCCGAACGCACGCCGTATCACCTGACGCCAGAGCAGGTACAGTTCTTTGACGATAACGGCTATCTGATCCTGCGAAACTGGATTCCCGCTGACATGCTCAAGCGCTTGCAGGATGCGGGCGACGCCTGGATACAGCAGGGCTGGGCCTACCAGGGCGCGGGCAACAGTGCCAATCCTGACCTGGAAGACTTTCACTTTGCAGATCGTCCCAGCGGGCGCGTGATGTATCGGGTGAATTACCTGCACAATAAGCAGCAGGTCGCCTCGCTCGAACTGTTGGGCTGCCCGCAGGTGCTGGCGGTGGCGGAGAGCCTGTGCGGGCGCAACTTCGTGCCCACCTACGAGTCGATGGTCTTCAAAGAGGAGAAGGACGGCGCACAGATCGTCTGGCATCAGGACGCCGTGCACCCGCGCAATTATCGCATCTTCAACTACGACCTGTACCTGGATCGTTCGACGGTGGATGGTGGCGCGCTGCGTGTGCTGGCGAAGTCGCAGATTCAGCGGCAGGATTTCTGCAAGCTGGCGGAAGACTACGGCTGGAATCCGCCCAACGTCACGGTTGTGGAAATGGAACCCGGCGACGTGCTGCTGCACGATGTGATGGTCGCGCACGGTTCGCCGGAAGTCGAAGGCAAGGCACGCCGCCGCACTATCTATTACGAGTTCCGCGCTGCCGAACAGATCCTCTCCGAAGGCCCCTGGGACGCGGATTGGGTTGACCGCCGCCTGCGCCTGCTGCCGCTGGGGCTGGATGCCTACCGCACAGCCTACCCGGATCGCGATCAATTCAACTGGCAGATCGACGACACTTATCGCCCGGACTTCAGCGGTGACCGCGCCCAGGAACTGAAGATCGCGCATGTGGTGCACACCAGCGGCTCGTGGTGCAGCGCTGGCGACGTGCCCGCGAAGAAGAAGTAGCCCGGCGGCTGAATCTTTCGCTTGCCCATCTGATATGTAATGCGCGCACTCCCGCTTATCGTGGGGGTGCGCTGTTTTGTTCCCCCAGTCCCATGTACGCCATCGCACGGTTCACGTTATCATAAAGACAGTACCGTAACCTTTATGCAGCGTGGACGGTAATCCTGATGAAGCGTAATGCCAAGCAAAGCAGCCTGAAACGGAGAACCGCTGGTGAGTCGCGTTGAAGAACAACGCCTGATTGCACGGGCGCGGCGCGGCGACAGCGAGGCCTTTGCCGCCCTTTACCGGGAGAATGTGCAGGCGATTCACCGCTATATCTATTATCGCGTCAATAACGCGCAGTTGGCCGAGGACCTGACGGGCGATGTGTTCATGGGCGCGCTGAAGAGCATCCGCGAGTACACCGATACGGGCAAACCGTTCATCGCCTGGCTGTATCGCATTGCCCACGCCCGCGTGGTTGACCATTACCGCCGCACCCAGCGTCGCCCTGCCGAGAGCGACATTGAGGATGAACCCATCGCGGTGAGCGCCGATATGGATCACGAACTGCTGCGCCAGCAGGCGGCACAGGCCTTGAAGCGCGCATTGGATGGGCTGACGGACGAGCAGCAGCAGGTGATCGTGATGCGCTTCGTCGAGGGTCAAAGCCTGGAGATGGTCGCGCAGGTGATGAACAAGAACGCCAACGCCATCAAGGCCATGCAGCACCGGGCGCTGCGGACGCTGGCGGGTAAGTTGAAGCGTGCCGGATTCGATGTTGAGATGATTTTGTCAGGATTCTCGTCGTGAGCGAAATCAAGCCGGAAGTGACTGAAATCCTGAATAGCTGTGTGGATGCTATCCGCAGCGGCGAGAAGACGTTCGCTGAGTGCCTGCGCGAGTATCCACAGCACGCCGCCGAACTGCGCTGGCTGCTGACGGTCGCCCTTGCGCTGGAGCAGACCACACCCGCGCCCGCCCTCTCGACTGCCGCTGTGAACAAGCTCGAAGGCAAACTGCGCGCGGCTGGCCGTCCGCGCCGTGCTGCGCAGCGCTGGATGGGGATGCAGCGGCTGGCCGCGACGCTGGCGCTGCTGTTCGTGCTGTTCCTGGGCAGCGCCGGATTGGTGGCGGCTTCGTCCAGCAGCAGGCCGGGCGACACGCTCTACGGCATCAAGCGGCTGTGGGAGACAATTGTGCTGGCGTTCTCGCCAATGACGGGTTCGTTGGGGGAGTTGTGGCTGCAAATTGCCCGCGCCCGCTTGGGAGAGGCGCAGGCGGTTGCCGCTGAAAATCGCCTGTCGCAGGACGCGCTCAACGATCTTTACAGCGCGATGGCTTCGGCCATCCAGAATAACCCGACCAACCCCAACGGCGCGATGACCGTCTACATGGCCGAGGTGCAGACCGCCATGCAGACGCTTGTGCCGGAAGCGGATGCGTTGCGCCCGCTGGCTGATGTTATCCGCTCCGCTGCTGTACCGCAGTACGATGTGAACGGCAACCTGCTGCCGCTGCCTGCGGATACGCTGGCGCTCCCGGTCGTGACCGCCACGCCGACCCTGCCACCGAGCGCGACGCCGCTTCCGTCCGCCACGCTGACGGCGACACCATCGCCCACCGTGACCGTCTCGCCGACCCTGCTGCCGAGCACGACGCCCAGCGAGACGCCGCGCATCCCGCCAACGCCGACGCGCACGCCCAGTCCGACGCCCAGCGCCACGCTGACGCCCAGCCCGACATCAACGCCCTCGGCAACCTGGACGCCGCTGCCGCTGCCTGGCACGCTGCAATTCGAGCCTGCCGCGACGCGCATTCCCGATGTCCGCCCGCCGACCGACGTGCCGATTTCGCCGCTGACCTTCACGCCGAATGTACGCGAGCGCGAGACGCAGCAGTCCGTCTACCTGACGCAGACAGCAGGCCCGCCGCAAACCACGCCCACGCCATCGGGGTGATTGGTGTTATTGTGCGGTGAGGTAGCGGGACATCAGCGAACTGCCCCGGTTGACGAAACCGGCGCGGGCATACAGCCGGATGACCTCGTTGTTGCCTGGCATCACTTCCAGATGCAGCGCCTGTACGCCCTGGTCGCGGCATACCTGCGCCATATGCTCGATCATGCGCGCGCCAATGCCCTGGCCGCGATGCTGTTCATCCAGATAGAGTTCATCGATAAAGGCATCGCGCCCGCCGAATTCCAGGCTGTAACCGAAGCAGACCACCGCGTAGCCGACCGCCTCGTCCTGGTCTTCGATCAGCCACGCCAGGCCGCTGCGGGCATCATGCAGCAGGCCGTTCAAGGCGCGGCGCACCTTTGCTTCGTCATACTCGTGATTGTCGTAACGGTAGTACGCTTGGATGAGCGGCAGAAAACGTTCCAGGTCATCGGGATTGCCCAGGCGAAACTCGATCATCGCGCCCTCACGGATTTTATGTACTCCGCGCCAGCCGGAAGCCGATGTTGCTGCCGCGCGAGCCGGGCAGATAGCGCCCGCGATTGGCCGGGTTGGCTTCCGTGCGCGGATCGAACCACGAGCCACCGCGCATGATGCGCGCGTCGCTGACCGTCAGGTTTTCGCGGCCATCGTCGTGATACGGGTAACGGAACTCGTGGGTCTGCCAGTTGCGCCCCCAGCGCGTGCTGCACCATTCCCACACATTGCCGCACATGTCGCCCGCGCCGCACCACGAAACATTGCCCATGCGCGTCACCGCCCACGGAGAGCCGACGCGCATCTCCGCTGTGTTGTAGACGCGCGGGGATGGGGCATCGCCGTCCGGGCCGCGCGCCGCCGCTTCCCATTCCACCTCGGTCGGCAGCCGCCAGGGCAGCCCGCTCTCGCGCGCCAGCCAGCGGGCGAAGGCATCGGCCTCGTACCACGATACGCCGACGACAGGCTGATCGGGCGCGTTGAAGCGCTCGTCCGACCAGAAGGATGGGTGTGTATCCCCCTTGCTCGCCAGCCAGCGCCAGCCCATCGCCGTCCACAGACTCTCGTCACCGTAGCCGCCTGCGCTGACGAACGCCAGGAACTGCAGGTTGGTCACCGTCGTTTGGCCGATGGCGAAGGCTTTCAGATCAACCGTGTGCGCCGGGCGGCTGATCGTCACCTGATTGTCACCGATGACATATATCCCGGTTGGTACTGTGCAAGTTGTCACTTCGAGCATGAGCAGTGCTTTCTACCTTCACAAACCGCATATAATGACAGTGTAGTTCAATCTGCCGCATGGGAGATGATCCGAATGCCCATCGTCGTTGCCCTGTCCGAGCGCGACGTGAACGTGATTGTATGCGAGCTTGAGGGCAAATGGGAATGGGCAGAGCTGTATCAGGCCACTGCACAGGCCGAGTCCCTGATGCGCGCCGTCGCGTCACGCTGGGGTATCATCGTTGACCTCAGCAACAGCGCGCAGCTCCCCTCATCGGTGATCGCGCAGTTCCGGCGGCTGGCAGCGATTGATTATCAGCCGATCCATCTGATCGTGCTGGTGAGCACAACCGTGTACGTGGAAACCTTGTGTGCGATGTTCGCGTCGATGTATAAGCGTCTAGGGGTCAAGTATCGTCTGGTGGCGACGCGCGACGAGGCCTACGCGCTGATCAGACGTGAGCGGGACGCTTAAGGCAGCGGTCGCTTGAAGTACCACGCTCCGGCCTCGACCGTGACTAGTTCCCAGCCATCACGCCCCATCCCGGCGATGATCGATGGCCAGAGCTGGCGCACGCCCTCTTCATAGCTGTCGGCTCGATGTTTGGTCACCTGCGCGCCGTCAGGC
>JAEUQX010000097.1 GCA_016788625.1 Anaerolineae bacterium | reverse complement strand
TGCGGATCATCCGTTAAACGGTGATGCAGCACATATGAAAACTCTACGCCGGTATCCAGCCCGCGCTCGTCAAAAAACCCGTTGACCGTGCTTTCAGTCAACTCGCGCACAAACTGCTCACGCTCCTCCGGCGCGACCATCGCTATCAGGTCGGGGTTCGGGTTCATGACCAGCGAGAAGGTTAGTACATGCTCGCTTTTGAGATCGTCGCAGCGCTGAGCAATTTCGGCTACCGAACCACCCATGCCCTGATCGACCCATCGTTCCCGTCCGGCGACATGCCGCGCCGCCTCATCCCGGCTCTCCCGATAAGTCAGATACCGCAGCAAGTTCTTGGACTGCTTCGCACCGTCGGCTGAAGGTTTCTTGTACTGCACGTTGGCGACACACATCTGCTTTCGGTCCATCTACCCCTCACGTTTGCGCGTTACCCGCTCAATGAAGCCTTGCAGCATAGTGGTCAAAGCTTCGACTTTGCTATCCAGCGCATCCACCTTCGATTCGATACCTCTGGCGATGGCCCGGCGCGACCCCGGCAAATCCTCCTGGGATACCAGATACAGGTTTACCGCATCCCGCAGCAGGTCATTCTTGCTGACAAAGTTTCCGACGCGGCTGCGGACATTCCGCAGTTCTTCCAACCGTCGCATCTGGTCGGGAGTCAGATTGACAGTCATGCGTTCACTGTAGGGATTGGGTTTCTTCTTCATTTGAGTTGTCCTTCCTCTATATAGGCGGTGAGGATTGTCTGACGAAACTTTGCCGTTGGACGAAAACGCACATACACCCGCTTGACGGTTCGCTTTCCTACTGCGCCGCCGCTGCGAAAGCTCTGTACCTCAGCGGACAGCTGGCCCAGATCGGCAACGGTGACTGACTGATCGGGCTGTGCCAGTTCCTCAAGCCACAACTCCGTCATAACTTCCAACACCTCGGCCACGTCGCGCCGCTTCAGGCGCGGCAGGCGTCTGCTGATTTCTGCAACTGTCTGACGATGGTTCATAGTCGCTGTTCCTCGTTTTGCTGGTGAACGGACAAGATGCAGATGGGGAACGCATCCGGGTCACGGGTGCGTTCGGTGGGCGTGGCACACCGCGTCCACGAGTGCGGCGGCATCTCTGCACCGCCGCACTCATGCAGGGGCGACAGCCGCTGCATCAGCCCCCACGGCGCATGAGTGGCGAGCGGATATAGCTCGCCCCAGACCCCGTGAGAACCCTTCTGGTTACTCACGCCCGTTACACGGGGTCTGGTGAGGTCGCAGCGCCTCGACGCTGCGACGGGCATGGCGGTGCCATGTGCTGTTCTGCCTGGTCGGTAGGACATCGTTACCACTTCGCTTTCTTCATGCGACTTTCGCGCCGCATGGCATCTTCATCGGAAACATCCTCAGTCTGTAAGACACTATGCCCAGTGGGTGAACGACTATTGGGCTGCACACCACCCTGGGCAGCAACATGCTGGATGACTCTTTCCACATACCCCGGCAAGTCCATCAGGGCAGTGCGTATCCAGGCTGCATCGTCACACACCTGCGTGAAGCGTCCCGGATCAAACGGCTGCGGGATGTTTCTGGGGATGATTGGGCGGTAGCTGCCCCGGTTGTGTTCGATGTATCCGCGCATCATGTCTTTCATGACCGCGTTGCGGCTGCCACGCGGGAGGCTGTTCCACCAGGCGATCAGGTCACTGTCCTCGCTGTAGGTCATCTTGACGGTTGCGGTCGCTCGTTTTTGCCGTGCCATCTTCACTGCTCTTCTCCAGAGTGGTCGTAACCGGTCTGAACACTGTCCGAACCAGTACGACCACACATATCCCTACGATTGACGGCTGATGAACCTGGCGTAGTGCAGATACCCACGCGCATTGGCAAGCTGCGCGCCTGTCACCAACTGGGTCTGGGGATAGGCCTCGCCGACTTCCTTGACCACTAGCTCTGCACCGCCACCGGAGAGGTAAATCACATCGACGGTGGTGCCGCGCTGCCATTTCTCGCTCATCAGGTTCAGCGTCGCGCTGCGGAGTGGGGCGAGGCCTTCTTCAACGATCCCGCTGTAATCCACCAGCTGGCCGTTGGCGTGGAAGATCCCGGTTCGCAGCACTTCTTCGACGATCTTGAAGGGCATCTTCTCGCGGTAGTCGCGTTCCAGCGCTGCGGCGATGCGCTCCTGTGCTGTATACACCCCGCTCTCGACGCTGCCGCTTTCTGAATCGACGAACTCACCCTCGTCATCCAGCGCCAGATCAACCGTGTATGTCCCCACATCACAGACACCAGTGCGGCGATGGGTATGCTGGCGGTTGATTTCGCCTGCTTCAGTTAACGTTGCCGAATAGATGGTTCCATACGGCTGCGGCATGACCATCACATCGGTCACATTTGCAACCATGTCGGCCGTATCCGTTTTGATGACATGCTGACCGAGTAAGGATGCCTTCAGCTCGGCTGCATCCCGGAGATGATCGGTCGGCAGTCCGGTGGCAACACGAATGTGCACGATGTCGCGGTTCCACATGCCCTGCATCAGCTTGCCGATGGCAACCTTCGCCAGCCGCAGCCGAAAGACATTGCCCATCGTGGACTCATTGGCGGTTCTTCCACGCAGTCGCAGCAGTTCACCCGGTGGGAGCTGCGCCAGAGCCAGATCGCCTACGAACCAATCCCCGCTGTCATCCGTGATCTGATCGCCCGGATGGCGTTTGGCGATGTCCTCCTGCTGAAACTTAATCTCACGGGCATGACCCATGACCGACGGAAACATCACCACCTGATCGGCGGTGACAGCCTTCACAACCCCGTAACCGATGTCCAACCCCATCGTCACAGTGCTGCCCGGTAAAGCGGGTTTCTTCGAATTCTGCTTACTCACGGTTTTCTCTCCTTTGAGAAATACAAAAAAGCCAGTGACCTACGCTCGTTTGCGCGGTCTGGCTTTAGAACCACCTGTGTTGTTGGGTAAATAGCGTTCGATAGCGCGGGCTACATCGCCTAAATCAAAGGCCGCCACAATACCTTGTTGAATTAGGGCTGAACCAACAGATGTCGATCTTTTTGCAGGGGAAAGCGCGGTTGGTATTCGAGAACTGCCCGATTCGGGTGGTCTTCTCGCAGCGGCAGGGCATGAATGTCTTCCACGAAGATGCGGCGTTCCAGCACCTCAACCAGCAGCACCGCGACATCATCGCCGCCCTGCCGCGCTTCCACTACGTTCTCGATATTCAGGACGAGGGTCTCTGGTATCTGTACAACCGCCCGGCGGCGGGGGAGATCGCCCGCTTCCAGACCACCTAGAAGGATTAGCCGATGGAGGATGAACCGTGTCGAAAAAAACGGCTGCCAATCCGTTTCAGGCGCTCGAAGAAGAGGCGTACCACGCCTTCCGCGAATGGCCGGTCTGGCTGGTCTTACGCGAACGTGAACTGGATGCCCATCTCACGGCGCAGCGCCCGCCAGATGCTGCGAACGCTGGCACACAACCTGAGCAGCAGCGCCGCCATCCGGCGCTGGATGAAGGAGGCAAATAACCTATGAAACTGGTGATTGTCGAATCCCCGGCGAAGTCTAAAAAGATCGCTGGATTTCTGGGACAGGGCTGGCGCGTGGAAGCGTGTCTGGGACACATCCGCGACCTGCCCGAAGCCGAACTGGGGGTGGAAGTCGCCGCTGACTTTCGCCCGACTTATGAAGTGCTGCCGGGTAAAGGCAATGTGGTTAAAAAGCTGCTGAAAGCCATCAAGGACGCTGAAGCGGTCTACGTCGCCACCGACCCGGATCGGGAGGGCGAAGCGATTGCCTGGCATCTGCTGAAGCTGGCAAATATACCGAAGGACAAGCCCGTCTACCGGGCGCTGTTCCACACGATTACGAAAGATGCTGTGCGCGAAGCCGTTGCCCATCCCCGTGCGCTGGACATCAACCTCGTCGAAGCGCAGCAGGCGCGGCGCATTGTGGATCGACTGGTCGGCTATCTGGCATCGCCGCTGGCAGCGAAAGCGCTGGATGGCAAGTTTTCCGCCGGGCGGGTCCAGAGTATCTGCCTGCGGCTAGTGGTCGAGCGTGAGCGCGAGATCGAGACCTTCACGCCTGAAACCTACTGGACGCTGGCACTTAAACTGCTGGCTGACGGTGTGGAGTTCACAGCAAAGCTGCACCGCGTCAAAGGGACAGACAGCGCGTTCAAGACCCGCGAACCGCTGGACAAACTGGTCACGCTGCTGCAAACGGCGCAGGTGTGGGTGGGCAAAGCCGGACGCAGCGTAAAAGCCCGCAATCCGCTGCCGCCCTTCACGACCTCATCACTTCAGCAGGCAGCCTCGAAGGGTCTGGGGCTGTCACCCGACAGAACAATGTCGCTGGCGCAGACTCTCTACGAGCAGGGTTGGATTACTTACATGCGGACGGATGGTGTGTCCATCGCGCCCGAAGCGCAAGAAGCGGCACGGGACTATATCGCCCGTGAGCATGGCGCGGACTATCTGCCACCCGAACCGCCCACCTACACCGTGAAAACGGCGAACGCGCAGGAGGCGCATGAAGCTATCCGCCCGACGGATGTCAACCGCCTGCCACAAGATGTGGACGGCGATGGCGCAGCGCTGTACACCCTGATCTGGAAGCGTTTCGTCGCCTCGCAGATGTCGCCCGCCCTCTACACGATCACTGGCGCGGTGATCTATGCGGGTAAGGCACAGGGGCAGCCCTTCCCACTGGAATTTCGGGCGCAGGGACGTTCCCTGCTGTTTGACGGCTTCCTCAAGGTCTACGAAGAACCTGCCGACGAGGGCGAAACGGAGGATGAGCACAACGGGACACTGCCACTGCTGAAGGACAACCAGCTATTGAAGCTGGTCGCGCCGCTGGTGGCAGATCACCAGACGCGCGCTCCTGCCCGCTACACCGAAGCCGCGCTGGTGCAGGCGCTGGAGCAGCGCGGCATTGGTCGCCCTTCGACCTACGCCAGTATGGTCAAAACGGTCAAGGACAAGGGTTATGTGAAGATCAGTCAGAAGCGGCTCGTGCCGACGGAAAACGGCATCGCCCTGTGCGATTTCCTGACGGCGCACTTCGCCGATGTGCTGGCTTACGACTACACCGCCCGACTGGAAGACCAGCTTGACCGCATCGCGGCGGGAAACACAACCCGGTTGGAGGTGCTGCGGGCATTCTGGGAAGGCTTCAATCCGCACCTGGGTAAAGCGACGGAACATGCCCTTGCACAGGTCAAGGCACGGCACACGCCCAAACCGCTGATGCTGCGCCCGGCAGAGGAGTAGGCATATGAGCAGTTACATGCCTGAACCGCCGCCGATGGACTACGACTGGATGCCGCCACCACCAGACGAACCCTATTTCATGCCGGACGATCCGTTCCCGGATGATCTGTTCAGCGGCGCACCGCCGGATTACGACTACGTGCCTGTCGATGATCCCTGGCTGCCGGACGATGACCGTTTCACGCCAGAGGATATTCAGCACCTCCCGGACATGCCTCCGCTGGCACAGGACGGCTTGCAGGGCTTTGAGCCGCCTGAACCTGCGGATGAAGATTGGGGCTGGCACGATGCCCGTTTGATTGGGGTCGAGCGCGACGCCGACGACGGCACGCGCTATGAGATTGGCGCTATCGACCTGTACGCCAACGTCAACACGGGCGATCTGGGTGGGAGCTATCTGCCTGTCGCTTCATTTGACGATGTGGATGTGGCATCTGCTTTTTACCACACCCTTCAGGAGCAGATACACGATCAGGGGCTGCCTGCTTATCAGGTGCCGGAGTTTGCGGAAGCCCGCGCTGCTGAGATGAACCCCGAACCGGAGAACTGGCGTAGTGCCACCCTTGATGAATATACGGCCTATGAACACCTGCGCGATCTGGAAGATGGCGGCATCGGTGGGCGCGACGAACCGCCGGATTACGCGGTGGATACGCTCATTCAAACGGCGATTGAACTGGGTGGAGTCGTGGTTGAACAAGAGGTAGAAGCGCCGCAGATCGAGGAGGGCTCGGCGTTTCAAGCATTGAACGCCATTGGTATCGAAGCGGAGAACTTCGATCCATCTAAAGACCCGCCGCCCTTCTATGATGCTGAAACCGGCACGGCCTACTGGATCGGGGTCTTCCAGCCCGACAAGGAAGACCGTGAGAACTGTGTCACGTCCATCCTGTCACTGGGGCGCAATCCTGAAACGGGTGAAATGGAGGCGCAGCTTGCGCCCTGTGTCCCCGGTGAGTGGGACAAGGCATATGCCTCAGCCGAGTATCTGATTCAGGTGGCGCAGAAAGGCGGCATTGACCGCTGTTTTGATGCCGCTGAAGGCATGGCGCTGGCAACCGACCAACGGGATCTGTGGGAGAACGAACGCGGCGTAGCACTTGAGCCGGAAGCGGCAAGAGAAATTGCCGACTACACCCGTGATGCCTGGGAGATGGAACTGTGAGCGATGTAAACGAGAACGAAGTGAAAACGCGCAGTTTCACCATCCGCCTCACACCGGAAGATCAGGCGGCACTGGCGGAATTGTGTGACCTGTACGGTCTGGATCGGCCCGGCAGCCTCCGCCGTGCGGTGCGCCAGGTGCTCGCGTGGAAGAAGAAGCTGGGCAAGTCCGGCTATTTCGTCCCGGCGGGCGAAAGCGAACCACCGGAGTTTCTGATCCGGCTGGAGCGAAAGGACACGCATGAGTGATACCGACACGGTGCGTCACACCGCCGAAGATGGCTCGATCTATGCCGTTGAAGTCGTGCCGCCGGAGCGCGACGACTATGGGGCGCAGTACGGCGTCGATCTGGTTCGTGCTTCAACAGATCGTTACGGACTGGAACACGAACAGCGCCTACGCTTAGGCGCGTATGCGTCGTGGGGGTCTGCCGAAGAACACCAGCGCGAAGTTGAAGCCGCGCTGGAACAAGACGGCTTGGATGGACTGGGTGAGGATGCCCGCCGGGTGGCGCAGATGCCCTATCTTGACGGGCAGTATCTGGCGATGGTGTTTCCAACGGATGGCTCAACGGGAGACAGCGTCAAAGTCCATCTGCTCTATCTCACTGGCGAACAGGTGACGGCGGCGCTGGTCGCCGATGGTCGCACCGAAGACATGGAAAACCTGTGCGGTCAGTTGGATCGCGCCTGGGTCGAAGGTGGTAACGAGCGTCTGCTGACGACGGCACAGCATGAAGCGGAAGTACGGGGACAGGTCGCTCCCGGCACACCGCTCTTTGATGCTGTACCCCATCGTGAATTGTCGCACGACTTACCGTTTACCTTTGGCGAGGGAATGCAGCCTTTTGACGCACAGGGTGTTGGACAGGCGCACCACGTCGATGGCGGTGGGACGGCGCACTGGTTCGCGGTGGTTGAAAACGATGAACCAGAGGCAGAACCTTGTGAACTGCGCTATTTCCGGGCGCTGGAAACGAGTGGAGGCGCACTCCAGCACGACTCGTATCCGGTCATGCCGCTGCCTGACGATGATCCCGGTTCAGCCTGGCCGCTGCCGGGACTGGAGATGTATCTGCAAAAGGGCGACCTCTACATGGCGCAGCAGTTCGCCCACGATGTCGCTGACCATCTCGGACTGGCTTTCCCTGATCCGCTAAACCTGCCCGCTCTGAATCCCCAGCCGGACTACTACTTCGGCTATGGGGTCGGTGACCAGAACAGCCCGTCGCTGGAGAAGGAGAGATACTCACTGATTTTTGGGCGGCTTTCTCCGCCCTGGCTTCATCCGTTTTCGCATAGGTGAAATGCGCCGGATACTGCTTCTCCCCTGAGTAGTGCGGCGCGAAGCTGCCATTGCCAAAGTGATAAGGATACCGCTTCTGGATGTCCTGCCAGGTGAGGATGAGGAACGCACGCATGATCATCACCTGCGGCACATTGCCTTCCACCATCTGTTTAAGCTGCTGCAAATCGTGTTTCGACCAGAAGAGACGCTTACCAGCGCGGGTGAATGTCCGCCGGGTTTCGGTGCCGTCCCGCCACTGAACAATCACTTCCCGGTTCAGGATATCCAGTCGTCGAACCAGGATACGATGGGCAAATGCCTCAAACAACTCGCGGCGTTTATCTCCAGCGACCTGCTCCCAGTGGGTGATGACGGTCTGAAGCACCGGACGTGCTTCCAGCAGACCCCGCTGGTAATGCTCGCTCGTCGCAAGGTTTGCCAGTTCTACGGTCAGTCGCTCAATTTCGCGCTCATTGGCTTCATAGCTGGCTTCCAGATTTTTGACGATGCCGGGATTGGAGATCGCCTTCAGATTGTCCAGAATGGTCTGTTTGCTGCGTTCGGCACTGCGGATTTCCTGCTCAATCCGCCGCTTCTCGCTGTGACCGCTGTGTTCCGTCGTCTGCAATGCCTGCTGCCAGATGGCTTCGTCAATGGTGGTTGCTTCTAACCGTTCCAGCAGCATCTGATCTACTGCTTCATCGACCACCGCCGCTTTGACCGTCATTTGGACTTCGATGCGCTCGTTATGCAGGATATAGCCATAGTTGCGGTTGGTGTGATTGTAGACCGAATTGTAGCGGCGCAGTTCATAGCCTTCGATCTGGTCTGAGAAGACCAAGCCGCTGTAAGTCGGTGGATCGCATTCGCGCTCCTCGACAACGTGGCGGGTCCAGGGACGATACGGGATGTAATGTGCGTTCGGTTCGCCGTAGAAATCGGTGGACGACAGTGAATTGAATGCCAGCATGAACAGGTCTTCCGGCACGATAGGTTCGTGATTATGCCAGCAGACGATGGCTTGTTTGTGAACCCAGTGACCGATGTAGACCACATTCGTCAGCAGGTTGTGTAAGCCTGACTTGGAAGGCATGATGCGTCCGGTGATGTTGGAGCGATAGCGGAACCAATTCTCGATACGGAAGCCCTCTGGAACCTGCTGGGCAAGGTCATCCGGGATGAATGGTCCGTGCTGCTCGATATGTTCCCACGTCGCCTGAAAGTTGCGTCCCTTCTCGCGGAACAACTCGAAGTACGCCAGCACCAGATCAGCGCTCGGTGCAAAGGGAATGTACTTGCGCCAGTCAGGATTGCGTTCTCCATTCGGCAAGGTGCGGCGCGTATCCACGATATACCCCAGCGCGATGGTGCGACCTGCCCAGAGTCCCTGCTCAATCAGGTAATCCCGGCTTTTATGCAGTCGTCCCTTGATGTGATATTCCAGAAAGTCAGCCGCTCGCTGTGCTTCCTCACGGAACATCTTCAGGTAGTAGGCTCCCATTGTCGGGTGATTGAAGTCATACACCACGCTCGGAGTCATCACCCGTACATTTTTGCGTTTGCAGGCATCCAGAAAGATGTTGGTCTGGATCATCGTCACATCGCGGAAGAAACGGTCCACATCCTGGGCGGCGACCAGCCCGATGCGATCATGCTCGATATGGTCGTACAGCAGCGACATACCGGGACGGTCTTCAATCTTCTTCGTGCCGCTGATCCCCGCATCCATATCAATCATGTAGATGCTGTCGCGCACCCAGCCGAGCTTCAGCAGGTGTTCGATCATGTCCACCGTTTGCAGGGTGGTAGAGATGTTACCGATCTGCGCCTCAGACGATTGACGATAGTAAACGGCAGCCGGACGATCTACAGGCAGGGGAGCAACGCGATACGGGTCAACCGGCGCTTTCGGCAGGCGTTGGTAGCGTGGCATCTGGCTTGTTCCTCCTTTCTTCGGTAAATGGAAAACGCCTTACCTCTGCGAGTTAGATACGGCAGAAGCAAGGCGCGTGTTGTACAATGCGTCTTAGCCCTGCGTGGTGGTAACGTCA
>JAEUQX010000504.1 GCA_016788625.1 Anaerolineae bacterium | reverse complement strand
GCTTTTGGCAACTGGCAGCAAGCCGACATCACCCGTTACGAGGATGACTACAAACGGCCTGAGCAAGGGGAATAGGCGATGTCGTCTAGTGCAAGTGCGGCGTGGCGCAAGACTTCGCAGCTTTTAGCGCCAATCCAGCATACCCCGACGCCTGCTGGTCAGTATGATCTGTATCCGGCCTACCCCATAGTCGATGGAAACATCGTACTCGGTTACGAGGCATTGGCTGCTCGCATCGCCCATGAAAAGATGGTGATCATTGATGGGCAGGTCGGCGTGTTCTGGGAGGAATTTCGGCAGCAGCTTGATGACTGTTTGCAGGCACAGGGTGTAAAGGCTTCATGGCATTCGATTGACCAGGCCTTGCGCCCAGTGGAGCAGATCGACGCGATGCTTGCTCCATTCCTTGGTGGCGATGACCCGATCTTTGGCACACGCTTCACGGGTTCATTGGTCGATTTTTTCGATGCGGACAAGCTGCGAGCGCTGCAACCCGCGCAGGCCGCCGTGAACATCGTTTACGGCTGTGGGGCAGCGCTGGCAGGCTGGCAGGGATTGTTAGTCTACGTTGACATCCCCAAGAATGAGATTCAATTCCGTTCGCGGGCGGGTTCAGTGCGCAATCTGGGGGCAGCCAAAGCCGTTGATCCCAAAGTGATGTACAAGCGTTTCTACTTTGTGGATTGGGTGGCCCTGCGCCAGCACGCCGCCAATATTCTCCCGCAAATTGATCTGTGTGTGGATGCACAGCATCCTGATACGCCCGTCTTTGTCAGCGGGGACGCGCTGCGAGCAACGCTGCACGCCATCAGCCAAAGCGTCTTTCGTGCGCGTCCCTGGTTTGAGCCAGGGGCGTGGGGCGGGCAGTGGATTAAGCAGCATATACCGCAGTTACCGCAGGATGCGCCTAACTACGCCTGGTCATTTGAGCTGATCAGCCCGGAGAACGGTCTGATGCTGCGCGATGGCACTAACTTGCTCGAAGTTTCGTTTGACCTGTTGATGTTCCAGGAATATCGGAACGTACTGGGCGCGAGTGCCGAGCGCTTTGGTTACGAGTTCCCGATTCGGTTCGATTTCCTGGATACTTTCGATGGCGGCAACCTCTCCGTACAGTGCCACCCCAGCCCGGCCTATGCCCTCCGGCATTTCGGGGAACGCTTCACACAGGATGAGACCTACTACATTCTGGATGGGGGTGCGGACGCGCGGGTTTATGTCGGGTTCAAGGGCGACATCGATCCAGCAGCCTTCCGCGCCGCGCTCGAAGACAGTTTTCACAACAGCACGCCAGTTGATGTCGACCGCTACGTCCACAGCGCCCCGGCCAAAGCGGGCGACCTGTTTCTCATCCCGCACGGCACAATTCATTGTGCAGGCATCAACAACCTTGTCCTTGAGATCAGCGCCACCCCGTACATTTTTACCTTCAAGATGTACGACTGGATGCGCCTTGACCTTGATGGACGGCCACGCCCGCTCAATATCGCCCGCGCGTTTGAGAACCTCAATTTTGAACGCAAAGGCGAGCGTGTTCAGCAGGAATTAATCGCCAAGCCTGTCGTGATCGCCAGTGGTGACGATTGGTCGGTGATTCACTTAGCAACGCATCCTGATCATTTCTACGATGTGCATCGTCTGGAATTTTCCAGCGCCATAGAGGTGGAGACGCTGAATTCTCCGCACATTCTCAGTCTGGTCGAAGGCGAAACTGTGCTGGTCGAAACGGCGTCCGGGATGCGGGAACGTTTCAATTTTGCCGAAACGTTTGTTATCCCCGCCGCGACAGGGCGCTACCGCCTGATCAGCGAGAGTGGCAGGCGCATTAAAGTGGTGAAGGGCTTCATGAAGTCATGACAAGTTATGTGCTGGGAATTGATGGCGGCGGCACCAAAACACAGGCGGTTATCCTCAATCAGGATGGCGTCTTATGTGGCGTCGGAATGGGCGGGCCTGCGAACTTCGATGATATTGGCGTAGACGCTGTGCGGGAAAACCTGCATCGCGCTGTACAGCAGGCGCGCCAGCAGGCCGGCCTGGACGACAGTCCATTCGCGGCGGCCTTCTTGGGGATTGCAGGGGTGGTGTCGCGCACTGATCACGCCATCGTGAGTGAACTCGCCGCGAGTTTGCAGCTTGCCCCGCCTGCCCAGGTTGGCATTGACCATGACTGCCGCATCGCTTTGGCGGGTGGGCTGAGCGGCCGCCCTGGCATTGTGCTCATCGCGGGTACGGGTTCGTCGTGCTTTGGCGTGAATGCTCAGGGTGAGCGCTGGTTGGTCGGGGGCTGGGGCTATATCATGGGCGACGATGGCAGCAGCTATTGGCTCGGCTGCCAGGCTTTGCGCGCTGCCGTCGCGGCCTACGACACACGCAGTCCAGAGACGCTGATTCGCCCGCGTTTAATGCAGGCTTTGGGAATCTCGGATATGAACGATATCCTGCATCGGGTGTATGTCGAGGGTATGTCGCGCACGCAGATCGCAGCTCTGGCGCCAATCGTCACGCAGGCTGCCCGCGAAGGTGACGCGGTGGCCATTGAGATGATTGAACGCGGCGCATCGCTGCTGGCTTATTGGATACAGACCGTGAAGAACAAGTTGGCGATGCCGAACGCGACCGAAGTCACGCTCGTGGGCGGTCTGATGCGCGCTGGCAGCATCGTTCAGGATACCTTGAGTCAAGCGATCCAGCAATGTTGTCCCGACTGCATCATCACCCCACCGGCCTTACCCTCGAACTTAGGCGCGGGGGTTCTGGCCCTGCAGAGCCTGGGGTTGGACGTGGGGCATGATACACGAGCGCGTAACCTGCAAAGTGCGGCGCAGGCATTGATGGGATGACCTGAAGATACGCTGCTACCACCCCGCATCATTCAACCGATGCGGGGTGTTCAGCCTGAATCACACCCTGGTTGGTTTAGCGCGCTTTTGCCCACATGCGCTGAAGGTTGGCGTGCACAGCCTGTGCGCCGCCTTCGGTCGTCAGATGCCAGACCGCGTGTGCGGGTTCTGGTGATGTGCCTTTGTGAATCAGAAATGCGCCGCGCGTCACCCGCCTCCGGTTGACAGCGTCCTCCACATCTCCGCAACCGCAGCGACAATCGCATCGTCGCTGAGATAGGTGGCGTCCAGTTCGTGGATGCCCTCCAGCTTACGTGCCGCCCACTCGCGCTTGACGTGTCCGACGGCCAGCGCGCGTTCGTGCGGGTTGTGATAGCGTCCGCCCATCGCCAGATGCATCCGTCGTAGCAGCGCGTCGAGCGTCACGGTCAGGCAGATGATCGGTCCAGTCTCGCGCAGGCGCTTGCCGTAATCGCCGCGCAGCAGCGTCTCGCCGCTCACACGGATGACCGCCGCGCGGTACAGCAGCACATCCTGCATCACGTCATTTTCCAGCGTCTTCAAACGCGCTTCGCCAAACATGGCGCGCACGCTCTCGATGTCCATCTCGGCTCGCTGTTCGATTTGTGCTTCGACATTGACGTAGCGCATCCGCAGGCGTTCCGCGACATATTGCGCGATGGGCGGTTGATTCGGCCCCAGGTAACCTGTCAGCACCAGATTGCGATCCGGAAAGGGGACGAGCATGGTCAGGCACGCCAGCCGGGGAACCACTCATCCAGAATTGGCAGCAGTTCCGGCAGTTCGTTGATAGCCGCGTCTGGTACGATCAGGCCGCTGAGCATGGGCGGCGTCGGCGTGGTCACACGCAGCACCGCGCGCATTCCTGCTCCTTGTCCCCCGGCGATGTCCGCAATCGGGTTGTCGCCCACAAACACAGCTTCGTCCGGCTTTACGCCGAGCTGCCGCAGCGTGACCTCGAAGATCGTCGGGTGCGGCTTGAGCAGACCCACGTCCGCCGCTGAAATGCGGCATTCTGGGAAATAGTGCAGGATGCCGTGCTGTTCGATTTCCACATCGCGCACCCACATCGGCTGGTAGGCATTGGTGACGATGGCTGTCTTGATGCCCGCGTCGAGCAGCGTTTGCAGAGTCTCGCCGACACCGGGGAAGATCACCGTGCCGGGAACCGCACCCCACCGATAGGCACGCAGGCACTCCTCCACGCTGAAGCGGCCGGATGGCGCGCCCTGTGCCTCCACCGACTCGCGCAGAATCATGCCCAGATGCGGGGCAATCAGGGTGCCGCGCCCGTTGCGCCAGCCTTCACGCGTGCGGTCACGGAACTCGTTTTCAAAGGCCGCGAAATCTGGCAGCAGCGCTTCATCGCGGTTCACATGGTCGAAGAGGCGGCGCAGCATGTGCTGTTCGTAGCTCGGCCATTCCTGTTGGAAGCCGCGCCAGTCCAGCAGCGTATCGTCGAGATCGAACAAAACAGCTTTGAGCATGATCGTGGTTGCTTGGTGTATTGTGTGTGATGTTTGAAGAACTTCACCCCCCTCCAAAGGGAGAAGGGGAGTGGGTGTGTTTCTGAAAGTCCCCGCTCCCCCCAGGGAGGGGATTCAGGGACGATACTAAGACTAACCTTTGACGGCCTGCCCCGCGCGCCAGCCGAGCAGCGTCTGTTCCATGCCGCTCTGGTAGCTGGGGTACTTGAGCTTCCAGCCGAGCGCCTGCTTGGCCTTGGCATTCGAGGCACGCGCCGAGCTTTCCAGGATGGCGCGCTGCATCTCGGTGGTCATCATCGGCAGCGCGAAGCCCGGGATCGACTGGCGGTTGACCGCGCCCAGCCCCAACCCTGTGCCCATTGCATCGGCAAATGCGGCGGCGCTGACCGGGTGATCATCGACAATATTGAACAGCTCGCCAGCAGGCTGCTGCTCGGCGGCCAGCACAACCGCGCTCGCCAGATCAGCCGCGTGCACCCAGTTGAGCACGTTGTGGCTGTCGCCCGTGTAGATGCTGCGACCGCGCAGCACATCCTCGGAGAGCGCCGCCGCCCCCGCGTCCTCGCTGCTGTAGACGATGCCCGCGCGCAGCACGCAGCCGGGCACAGAATGACCAATCACCGCTTTTTCAGCGCGCAGCGCAGCTTTGAAGGCCGGATCCAGGTCGTGGGCTTCGCTCTCTTCGGTCACTGTCTCGCCGTGCATATTGCCATAGAGAAAGGCGTAGCTGGCATAAACAATGAACTTCACGCCGCTGCTGGCCGCCGCTTCCAGCGCTGCCGCTGTGCCCGTCACGATGGCCTCGTTCGTGGCTGACCAATCAGTTTTGCGGCTGGGGAAGCTGTGGGCGGCTTGTGTGCCCATGTGCACCAGCACATCATACGGCCCCATGTGCAGCATACTCTTCAGTTCGCCCAGGCGGTTGGGGTTGGAAAACGCTGGCAGGCCGCCGTCCTGGCGCACCTGCGCGCCGCCCTGCGAGCTGTCGGTGACGCCTGTGACCTTGTGGCCGCGCGCGCTGAACTGGCGCACCGCCTCGCGCCCGGCTGTGGTGCTGGCGCCGATGATGAACACGTTCAAAGCGGATGTGTTGCTCATAGGGTTCTCGTCTCGAAATCTGTTGAAAGGCAATACGTTGATTATGCCATACGTGCGCAGCGATGGGCAATGAATGATTGGCGCCAGATCGATACGTTCACAGCGGGTAGATGTTGATGCCCAGTGCCCCCGCCAGGGCTACCAGCAGCGGCGCGATCACCAGGGCGGGCAGGAAGTTCGCCATGCGGGGCTTCTTCAGGTCGAGCAGCACCAGCGAGAGGCCGATCAGCAGCAGACCGCCGACGCCCGTCATCTCGTTGATCATCGGCGTGGACATGAACTCCCCCAGCACACTGCCCAGCAGCGCCAGCCCGCCCTGCAGGATGATGATGGTCACGATGCTGAAGGTCACGCCCAGTCCGAAGCTGGCCGCGAAGGCCATGCTCGCGAAGGCGTCCAGCACGCTCTTGATCGCCAACTGCTGGAAGCCGAGCGCCAGTCCCATGCCATCCTGAATTGAACCGACGAATGTCAGCGGCCCGATGCAGAAGACCAGGCTGGCCGTGACGAAGCCGGTGATGAAGCGCGCCCGCCCACTGTCATCGGCTGTTGAGCCGCCAGAGGCGCGGCTTTGCAGCCAGCCCGCGAAGCGTTCCAGCGCGCCCTGAATGTCGAGCAGTTCGCCGATGATCACGCCCAGTGCCACGCTCAGCAGGGGGACGATGACGTTGCCGGTCTTCCCGGCGTTGCTCATGCCGACGAACAACGTGATCAGTCCCAGCCCGGTGACAACCGACTCCTGAATCTTCTGAGGCAGGCGGTTGCCAATGGCCAACCCGACCAGGCTGCCGATCAGCACCGTGATGACATTGAGGATCGTTCCGCCCATGCTGCGCGCTTTCTGGTGAGTCAGGAATACCGTTGATCAATATCGTGCACGAGGATGCCAAGCATCCTGCTGCCCGCCGTGCGGATGTCGCGCACATGCTGTCGCTGTGCATCATTCAGCCCTCCATCAACGGCTTCCAGCAGTAGCTCGGAATAGCCGATGATGGTGGCGAGCGATGAGCGCGCCTCAAAGCTGAAAATTTCCTGGGCGGAGTTGCTCATATCCTCCGGAAAGCTGACGACCATTTCGCTCATGCTTTCCGCCGCGCTGGCGATCAGGTTCGAGATACGTTCCTGTTCAACGTTGAGCGCGCCATCCTGCTCCGATTGCAGCGCACGGACAGCCTTGCTGATGCTGCTTAACTGGTCGAGAAATTCGCGAATCACAGATATTCTCCTGTACCAGCCAGGTGGCTGAACAACTACGCGATGAACTCATGGCGCAGCAGGCCGAACAGCACCAGATCGTGGAACGCGCCACCCGCGTAGAAGTAGTCGCGCTGCACGCCCTCGCGCCGGAAGCCGACCTTTTCCAGCACGCGCAGGGACGCTGTATTGCGGGCTTCCGCGTCTGCTTCGACACGGTGTAGTTCCATGCGCTCGAATCCGAACCACACCACTGCCCGCAGCGCTTCGGTCATGATGCCCTGTCCCCAGGCCGCGCGCGCCAGATCATACCCCACTGATGCCCGCTGATCGACCCGCTGCCAGTAATTGTAACCGCACATGCCGATGACCTGCCCATCGCTCTGCTTGAGGGTGATACCCCAGCGCACCTCGGCTTTGTCGTCATAGGCGGCGCTGATGGCGTCGAGCAGGTCGCTGGCCTGTTCGACCGACTCATACGGTCGCCCAGTATTGTACTGCGTCACCTGGTGATCGCCGCGAATGCGGAAGATGGCTTCGGCGTCGCTGGGCAGCAGTTCGCGCAGCAGCAGACGCGGCGTCTCCAGGATAGGAAAGGTACTGAAATTAAAATGAGGTGTCATGACTTTCTCTATACGGTAATCCTGTATTTTCAATTCCGGTTCGCATTGGTTACAATCAACTAACTTTCGATAGACAATGTTTACTCGGTGTATTGATACATCAAATGCTATCTGCGCGCACATGCGAAAGCAACATGAAGGTGTGAATTCACGAACGTATGACTTTTCCCAACCGTGAACCGCTCATTCCTCGGATGCCTCCGCAAACTCAACACCTGCTGTGGGTCGTTGGGCTGTTTGCTGCGTATCTGGTTGGCTTCGTGCTGTTGTATCCGCGTCTGGGCGATGCTGTTTCAACCTTCATCTTCGTGCCGATTTTAGGCGCTGCTTACCTGCTGGGCGTGATCGGCGGCGTTGGCACCTGGGTCTTCGGCGTGATCGTCCAGATTGTCGTTATTCAACTGATTGATTCGCAGGGTTGGATGGCCGGCCTGCATTTGAATGCCATCCTTGGGTTGTTGGGAATACTGCCCGTCGCCGTACTGGTTGGCAACTTACGCAGTACCAGCAAGCGCCTGCAGATCGAGCTTGCCGAACGCAAGAAGGCTGAGGCGCGCCTGAACGAAAGTCAGCATTTCGTCGCCCGTATTGCGGATACCATCCCTGATCTGATCTACCTGTATGATATGCGCGACAATCGTGTGCTGTACCTCAATGGACGCGCCGAAGCCCTGCTGACACAACACAACCTGCGGACTCATCAGTCTGTCCAGTCGCTGCTCAATGCGGTCCTGCACCCGGACGATGTACAACTGTTCAAGGATATTCCGGGCGTCTTTGACGACGTGCGGGATGGCGAGTTCATTGAAACTGATTTTCGGATGCGTGATGGGCACGATGGCTACCGCTGGTACCATATCCGCTCTAGTGTGTTCGGGCGCGACAGCCAGGGCAAACCGCGCCAGGTCTTGGGACTCGCCCGCGACGTGACTGAACTGAAGCAGGCGGCAGCGCTGGCACATGAACGTGAGAAAACGCAGATCGCGCTCGAAAAAGAACGCGAACTGACGCGCTTGAAGAACCGCTTCATGATGACCATTTCGCACGAGTTCCGCACGCCGCTCGCCATCATCCTCTCGTCGTCGGAACTGCTCGAACGCTACTACGACCGCTTATCCGAGGAGCGGCGCAATGATTGCCTGAGAGCTATCAACGTGCAAATCCGCCATATCCGCGACATGTTGGGCGAAGTCTCACTGCTGTTGGAGACAGAGGCCAGGAAGCCCGCCTTCATGCCCTCGCTCGGTGATCTGGCAGAATTCTGTGAAAAGATTAAAGTGAAGGCCGAGACTGCGTCGAACCACAGTCACCCAATCAGCTTCACGGCAGCAGGTGATCTGAGCGCCATTCTGTTCGATGAAAACGTCCTTGATACTGCGATCAAACAGCTTCTCACCAACGCCATCAAGTATTCGCCGCCCGGCACGGTCATCCGGTTGGACGCGCGCCGCGAGCCTGATGGTGTGACGCTGGCTGTCCAGGATGCTGGCGTGGGTATTCCGGCAGATGATCTGTCGCGGATATTCGACACATTTTACCGAGGTACCAATGTCAGCCATATCCCTGGCATTGGTCTGGGGCTGAAAATTGTGCGGGATTATGTGGCACTGCACCAGGGGCAGGTGCACGTGTCCAGTGAAGAGGGGAGCGGCACAACCTTCACGGTTCGCCTGCCCTTGCGTTACACCTGATTACGTTCTGCCAGCATCTCGGCCCACAAACGCTCGACCTCAATCACGATGCGCCGTCCGCTCTCGTCAATGCCGCGAATACATGTGCGCTGATGATTGGTGAAAGGCTCGGTGCTGCGTTCGTGGTACACGCCCAGAAGATAGGTCGCCAGATGAATCATCGCCAGTGGGGTGCGCACGGCGTACATCAGGCGGTAGCGCGGGTCGTTGCCGTTGACATGCCCGTAGTATTCATCAATTGCTTCGGAAAGACTCTTGGCTGCGCGCTGGATTTCGTCCATCCGCTGACGCTGGCGGTCGGTCAGTGTTGGGTCAGCCAACAGCGCGGTGCAGTTGGTCAGAATAGTATCGCGGAGCGCGCGCAAATCAGTGCCCTTACCGTTTATCATCTTCTCTTCTATCCGATCTGGAACTGCGCCAGCCTATCCAGTACAACATCTTTTTTATGAACGAATTGCCTTCATTGTACATCAATTTATGGTGGATGTCTTCGCGCATTCACGCGGGATAACGCAGTTCGCAGTGGTCACAACTGCATCGTTATGAACGGCCGCCAATGCCGCTGTGCCAGTCACGGCTGTGCCGAGGCCTGCGATAGGACGGTTCGGGCGCGCCGAGGGTGATTCCTGCCAGGTTTTCGCACCTGGTCTAGCGGCTCATTGCATCGGGCGATAATTTGTAGGTGCTTTTTGCCAGATGGTAGGCCATGTCTGCGATCATGTCATAGGCATCTTCCTCATCGATGACGCCGCGACTCAGCAGGCCAGCTAACCAATCGGCGGACGCTCTGCGCCAGACATCGTGCCTCGCCGGGATTGACGGGAAAGCGCGCGTATCATCATTGAAACCGGCGGTGTTATACAGCCCCGCCGTTTCTACGACGCTATCAAGATAATGGCGCATCCCCACCAGGCTGTCGAAGAACCACCAGGGCGGCCCCAGGCGCAGGATTGGGTAGTGCCCGGCCAGCGGAGCCAGCTCGCGCCCGTAGTTGGTTTCGTCGAGGTTGAACAGGATGAGTGTCAGGTTGGGCTGGTTGCCAAAACGGTCGAGCAGCGGCTTGAGATTCCGCGTGAACTCGCTGCTGGTCGGTATATCCGCGCCCATGTCCCTGCCAAAGCGTTCGAAGATCAGCGGGTTGTGATTGCGGTATGAGCCAATATGAAGCTGCATCACCAGCCCATCTTCACTGCTCATCCGCGCCATTTCGATCAGCATGTGCCCGGTGAAGCGCGCCGCATCTTCAGGGGCAGCGCGGTCTGCTAACGCCCGCTGGAAAATCGCCTCGGCTTCAGCTTCGCTCAGGTCGGTGGTATAGGCGCTCTGCGCAGCGTGATCGGATGCGGTTGCCCCCATTGACCTGAAGAAATCACGGCGCTGTTCCAACGCCTGAATGAATGAACGATAGTTGACGACCGAAATGCCGGAAACCTCGCTCAACTGCCGGATATGATTGATCCAGTTCTCCGTATCCAGGTTGACGACCGCATCCGGGCGGAATGTCGGGATGATGCGTCCGGGCCAACCGGAGTCGCGGATGGCCTGATGCTGCTCCAGGCGGTCTGTCGCAGCGTCGGTTGTTGCCAGAACTTCGATCCTGAAGCGTTCAAACAGGCGGCGCGGCCTGAAATCGGGCTGGCGCAGCTTGGCCTCGATGGCCGAATAAATCGCCTGGGCGTTGGCGCTGTTCATCTTCGCATCAATGCCGAAAACGTCGCGCAGTTCATCGCGCAGCCAGATGTAGCTGGGCGTGCCGCGCATCAGATACCAGTGATCGCAGATGGTCTGCCAGATCTTGCGGTGATCCTGCTCAACCGCGCTGCCGTCCTTGCGCGATATGCCCAGTGATTCCAGCGCGATTCCCTGCGAGTACATCATGCGAAAGATGTAGTGGTCGGGGATGATGAGCAGTTCGACCGGGGTGCTGAACTGAAAGTTCGGGTCGGCAAACAGGCGTGGATCGACATGACCGTGCGGGCAGATCAGCGGCATATCCTTGACCGTCTCGTAGAGTTCGCGCGCGATCTGGCGCTGTGCGGCGTCAGAAGCGAAATAACGATCAGCCAGCATATGATCATTCCTTGAGGTGCTAGTTTCCGGCTGTGATTGCAGCACACGCATAGCGTATTTTTGCCAATGACGATCATCTACGATAGACTGAACCTTAATAAACTGCCAGGTTATTATGGATCTGAGTTTGGAATTGTTGGTTCAGCCCTTACGCTGCAGCAGTCCCGTTCTATGCATTTCGTCCATACGACAGATGCGGTCTTTTCTTCAGAATAGTCAGCCTGTTTGCAGCGCATGGAATCATTTGCAGCCGCAAACGCCTTCACCATCCCGGTAAGCAGATGATGAGGTAAAGCGCGGCGATATGGCGGCTGCTTCATAACACAAAGGGGACAGACACTATGCTGACTCTGGCTGTCGATCCGGTAAGCTTGATTGTGCCCCGGCGCAAAATTACGGGCATGTCCGCTATCCTGCTGCCCTTTCTCGATGACGGGAGCGTCGATTGGGCAAGTTTTGAACTGCATGTGGGCCGAACGGCGCAGGCGGGTCTGACCCCGGCAGTCAATATGGACACTGGTTATGCCAACCTGATTGATGAAGTAACCCGCCAGGAAGCGCTGCGCCGAACACAGGCTGTTGCCGGGGATGGCCGCTACGTGGCGGGCGCGTTCGTGGCAGATCAACTCGGCGCACCCTGGAATCTCCACGCTTACCGCCAGCAGATTGACCAGATACATGCATTTGGCGGTGTGCCGATCATTTTCCAATCTTACGGCCTGACTTCGCAGCCGCCCGCGAAAATTCTGGAGTCGTATCATGAGATCGGGCAGTTCGCGCCGCGATTTCTTGCGTTTGAACTAGGCACGATGTTTGCCCCCTTTGGCAAAATCTATGATCTGGCTGTATACGAGGGGCTGCTGGGCGTTTCGCAGTGCGTGGGGGCGAAGCATTCATCGCTCAACCGAGGTCTGGAATGGCAGCGCCTGCAACTGCGTAACCGGATACGTCCGGACTTCATGGTATTGACGGGCAATGATCTGGCGATTGATATGGTCATGTACGGCAGTGATTATCTGCTGGGGCTGAGCACCTTCGCTCCTGATGTCTTTGCCCAACGCGATGCCTGTTGGCAGGCTGGTGATCCGGCTTTCTATGAACTCAACGATGTGCTGCAATACCTGGGCTTCCTGGCATTCCGTCCGCCTGTCCCGGCGTACAAACACAGTGCCGCCCAGTTCCTCAAGCTGCGCGGCTGGATCACGACCAGCAGGACGCACCCGGCTTCCCCGGAACGCCCAGCCACAGACGAGGCTATCCTGCGCGATATTGCTGCCCGTCTTCACGTCGTTTGACTAAACAAAGGTTCGTTATGGACATCAAACGTATTGCTCAGCTGCGCACAGCCGATCAATTCCGTTCCTACTGCCAATCCGTCGGTGCGGATCTTCCTTTTGATCATGAGCTGCGCTCTGGCGCGGGCGCGCCGCTTGCCGCTTCATATGCCTACCCGCACAAGACTCTGGGCAACCGTTTTGCGATCCTGCCAATGGAAGGATGGGATGGCACCACCGATGGTCGCCCGACTGACCTCACGCGGCGGCGCTGGAAACACTTTGGTCAAAGCGGCGCCAAACTGATCTGGGGTGGCGAAGCAGTGGCGGTGCGCCACGATGGACGAGCCAACGCGCGCCAACTGGTCATCAATGAGCAGACGCTCGGTGATCTGGCGGAACTGCGGCAGATTATCCTGGATGCGCATCAGCAGCAGATGGGGAAGACCGATGACCTGCTGATCGGGCTGCAACTGACGCATTCGGGGCGCTTCTGCCGCCCGAACAGTCACCAGCTTGAACCGCGTATCGCCTATCGACACCCGCTGCTGGACACCAGGTTCAGGATTGACCGGGACGATGCCCTTTTGAGTGACGCGGATATTGATCAACTGATCGAAGACTATATCAACGCCGCCGTTCTCGCTCAAAAGGCTGGTTTTGACTTTGTGGACATCAAGCATTGTCACGGCTATCTGGGGCATGAGTTCCTGAGCGCGGTGCAGCGTGAGGGCAAGTACGGCGGCAGCTTCGAGAATCGTACCCGTTTTCTGCGGGATGTGG
>JAEUQX010000720.1 GCA_016788625.1 Anaerolineae bacterium | reverse complement strand
GTTTCGCCGCTGTCGCTTGTTTGCTCATAGCGCCAGTCGAATCCGTCCTCGGTGATGTTGTCGAAGACCTCGCGCGCACCCGTTTCGCCCGTCAGGTTGAAGTCGTTGTCGATGAAGCGCATGGCGTAACCCATGAAGGTGTTCGTCTCCGCGTCCCAGCGCCCCAGCCAGTTAGCGAATCCGCCCGGCGAGACATCAACCCAGCGCTGCTCCCAGTTACCCGTATTGACGTTGTACTTACGCAGACTCCAAGCCTCGAACGGGGTGCCGCCCAACGGCCCACCGAAGTGCTCGAAGATGATGTTGCCACCGAGTTCGTAGGTGTGCACGGTACGCAGGTCTTCTTCGACCCACTCGTCGGTGTCGGCGTTCACCTGCATCCGCGAGTGGACTTCCCATTCACCGATGAACCACGACAAATCCTGCATGTGTTCATCTGGTTCCGGAAGCGCGCCGCCGGAAAAGCTGCTGTCGTCCTGTGCCAGCGTCGCCGCAGCCGAAAGTGTGAGCGCGACCATGATGATCCCTCCCAGGCGAAACAATCTGTTCATGAACTGTTCTCCTAAAACAACAAGGGTACGAGCGAACCGTCCCTACGGTTCCAGTGTTGTGCTGCGCTTGATGACAGGGAACTGAAGTTCTGTCACGGTCGCGCGCTGGTTGCCATCCCAGTCAATGTGGTGGAAGATTTCTCGTCCTGCACCGGAGATGGTGTATTCATTCTGGTCAATCCAGCGCCCCAGATGCACGTAGGCTTCTGCCAGCGTCAGCCACTCGCCGCAGTGCACCGTGCTTGCCAACAGGGGCAGGGGCGGCAGCACCGTCGGGATCATTTCCAGACCGTGTTTCAGGGCGATGGGCTTGGTGGACACTTTTTCGACCGGGAAGCCGATTTCCACATCAATCGAGTCCACCTCGCAGCCCTCGTCGTGAAAGACGGCCAGCAGGCTGGTATTGCCTTTGCTCAGTGCGTAGGGGTGTGATTCTTGCAGCAGGTTCACCAGTGCATCGAGATCAGGCAGGATGGTGCGTACCGCCAGCATAGGCACGGCTTCGGTGGACTTCAGCGCGACTTCGTACGGCGCGGCTGTGCCGTCGATCATCTGTAAGCGGCTGTTGATGACTTTGAGCCTGATCTCGGCTTCCTGGATTTGTGCCGTGATTTCGCTCCGTTTGGTCACCAACATGGCGCGGATGTCATCTGGCGACAGGTCGTCATGCAGCAGGCGCGCCATTTCGCCGAGCGACAGACCGAGTACCCGAAAAGCCATAATCCGGTTGACCACATCGATCTGTTCGATGCTGTAGTAGCGGTAGTTGGTTTCCGGGTCAATCAGTGCGGGTTTGAGCAGCCCGACGGCGTCCCAATGCCGCAGCGCTTTGATCGAAGTCTGACAGATCTTAGAGAAGTCACCGATTTTGAGCATAAAGTGGACATCCTTAAGCCTGAGGGCATTATCAACTCTGCCCCAAGGGGAGAGTCAAATGAGAAATCGCCCCGGTTGATGCTTGTAGTGTAATGAAAAACCCCCGGTCGGGCGGGGGCATCAGGATCGAGGGTGGGCGTGTCAGACGAAGTTAGGGGGCAGGCGCGCGCTTGAGGAAGGCCAGGCTGCGCTCCCACGCCAGGTTTGCGGCTTCGGCATTGTACGCATCGGTTCGGTCGGGTTCAAAGAACCAGTGCCCAGTGCCGGGGTAGATGTGGAACGTCGCCGGGCGGCCTGCGTCCCGGAGCGCCTGTTCCAGCCCCTCTACGCTTTCCGATGGCTCAAAGGGGTCTGTTTCGGCGAAGTGCGCGAGGTAATCGGCTTGCGCCGAGCTGAAGTCGCTGGGGCCAGTGCCGTAGAAGATGACAACGGAACGCACTACATCAGGTGCGTTGTTGGACAAATCGAGCGCAAAAAATGCACCTAGTGAGAAGCCGATCACAGCCATGCCCGATGTGCCCGACCCGGCGCGTTCCTTTAGAAATGCGACCACAGTGGCGAGATCAGCTCTGGCTTTTTCGATGCTGCCAAACAAGTTTTGCGCCAGCGCTTCGGCCTCAGCGATCTGGTCGGTCACTTTGCCGTGATACAGGTCGGGCGCGAAGGCGACAAAACCTGCGCTCGCCAGGCGGTCACAGGTTGCTTTGATCGTGTCGTTTAGCCCCCACCAGGGATGCAGTACCAACACGGGGCGGCCTTTGCCAGCAGCAGGCAGTGCCAGGTAACCATCAGGTTGTGCAGGTAACATGTATTCCTCCTCATTCATCAGCGATTGAGTGTAGAACATGTGTTCAAAATACGCAAGTCTGCACAGGCTTGAGGGGAGAAGTTCTCCACGCGCTTGACTTCAGAGAACAAAGGTTCTATCCTTGATAGAGCAAAAGTACCGTGCAAAGGATGGGGAAGATGAGCGAAGTCCGTGTTTTAGTTGGCACACGCAAAGGCGCTTTCATTTTGCGGTCGGATGAGCGGCGTAAAGACTGGTCAGTTGACGGCCCACATTTTCCCGGATGGGAGGTCTACCATATCACCGGGACGCCCAGCGACCCTGCCCGGCTGTATGTCTCGCAGTCCGGCGGCTGGTTTGGACAGGTGTTACAGCGCTCGGACGATGGGGGCAAAACGTGGGAAGCGGTGAGCAACGAGTTCGCCTATGACGGCATCCCCGGCACCCATCAGTGGTATGACGGTACGCAGCATCCCTGGGAATTCAAGCG
>JAEUQX010000700.1 GCA_016788625.1 Anaerolineae bacterium | reverse complement strand
TACATCGACCCACGCGACTTCATCCTCAAAAACCGCCCGAAGACCTAACCGACAAAAAAAGAGACGCCGTAGCAATCTACGGCGTCTCTCGTTTAAACTACATGCCAGCGATGCAATGGACAGAAACGTACTGCATTTCTCGTCGCTCACATCACCTATGTCGATAGCTCCTAGTCATCAGCGTGTGGTGCAGCGCCAACCATACGGCCCAAGGTCAAGCGATCTGGTGAGTGAGCACAGCTTTGCGCCCTGCAAATCTCAACCTCAGAACTAACGACTAAAGACTATCGACTGAAACCTTAGAACAAACCCCAATCATCCGCCGCGCCCTCTTCCATCATGCTGGGATCCCACATCTCCAACCCCATCTCAATGGTGGTCGGGCGGCGCAGGTAATTCTGTGCAGCACGGCGCGTCTGCTCCAGAAGCTGCGGCGCATAGGGGCAGAAAGGCGTGGTCATGATCATCGTGATGTGCGAACGATCATCGAAAATCTCGGTCTTGCGCACCAAACCGAGTTCAACAATATTCATACCAATTTCAGGGTCAACAACCTCGCGCAGCGCGTCCAGCAGTCCGGCTTCAGAAACCTGAGTTTGGTCAGTCATGCTCGTGTTCCTCGTATGATTTCATGCAAATAGCGTAGCAGAATGCCTCTGACCTGTCAATTTTGACGATGACGGCCATAAATATTCAAGGTGTGATGAAAAGTTAACCTGGCACAACAATTTCTTTCTCCAGAGGAAGATAATGAGATCATGAGAATTTTTCTGATGTTAATCATAAATATTGACTTTACTTCGCCTACGCTGCTATACTCAGGCCAACTTTAAACCTTCAGGTACAAAGCAAATTTAACCAGGATAAAACCTCGGGAGGAAGTCGCTCGAATGGGCTCCGTACTGGAAATTCGCAACCTACATGTCTCCGTTGAAGACAAACCGATTCTTCGCGGGGTCAATCTGACCATCAAGCAAGGTGAAGTTCACGCCCTGATGGGTCCAAATGGCAGCGGCAAGAGCACGCTCGCCAACGTCATGCTCGGCCACCCGGCCTACCAAGTCACCGGGGGACAGGTCATTTTCGAAGGCCAGGACCTGCTGGAAATGGAAGCCGATGAACGCAGCCGCGCTGGTCTGTTCCTCGCCTTCCAGTATCCCGTCGCCATTCCGGGTGTCACGCTCGCTAACTTTCTGCGTCAGGCGATCAACTCGCGCATGAAAGCGGCCGACCCGAACAGCAAAGGCATCTCAATCCCGGAATTCCGTCGGATGCTCAAGTCCAAGATGGACTTCCTGCAGATGGATCACAGCTTCGCAGGGCGCTACCTGAACGATGGCTTCAGCGGCGGTGAAAAGAAGCGCGCTGAAATCCTGCAGATGGCCGTGCTTCAGGCGCGCATCGCGATCCTGGATGAAACCGACTCCGGACTGGACATCGACGCGCTGCGTATCGTCGCAGAAGGCGTGAACAAGCTGCGCGGGCCGGAGATGGGCATCCTGGTGATCACACACTACCAGCGCATCCTGAACTACATCAAGCCAGAATTCGTGCATGTCATGTTCGAAGGTCAAATCGTCGAAAGCGGCGGCGCTGATCTGGCGCTCCACCTGGAAGAAAACGGTTACGACTGGGTTCGTGAGAAACACGCCTAACCGTACATCATCAACACCGAGGAGTGAACCGTGGTTGACATTGATCTGATTCCGAGCGACAAGCAGCTTTCCGACGCCGAAGCCGCTCTGAAGGACATCGGCAATACTTACGCCGAAAAGTACGGCTTCCACGATGATGTGGAGTATTCGTTCAAGAGTCAGAAAGGTCTGACGCGCGAGATTGTGCGCCAGATCAGCGAAATGAAGAACGAACCCGCGTGGATGACCGAGTTCCGCCTCAAGGCCTACGACATTTTCGTCAGCAAGCCCATGCCACAATGGGGCGGCGGCGGGATGCTCAACGATATTGACTTCGACGACATCTATTACTACGTGCGCGCCACCGACGAACGCGGCACCAACTGGGACGAAGTACCCGCCGAAATCAAGGAAACCTTCGACAAGCTGGGCATCCCGGAAGCCGAGCAGAAATTCCTGCACGGCGTCAGCGCCCAGTACGACTCCGAGTCCGTCTATCACAACATCCGCAAGGACCTCGAAGACAAAGGGGTCATCTTCCTGGATATGGACTCCGCTCTGGCGCAGCACCCCGACCTGGTGAAGGAATACTTCGGCACGGTCATCCCGTCGTCGGATAATAAATTCGCCGCGCTGAACAGCGCCGTGTGGTCGGGTGGCTCGTTCATCTATGTCCCGCCTGGCGTCCACGTCGAGATGCCGCTTCAGGCCTACTTCCGCATCAACACGCAGAATATGGGCCAGTTCGAACGCACACTGATCATCGTGGACGAAGGCGCCTACGTACATTACGTCGAAGGCTGCACCGCGCCGATCTACAGCTCGGACAGCCTGCATAGCGCCGTCGTTGAAATCATCATCAAGGACGGTGGCCGCTGCCGCTATACCACCATTCAGAACTGGTCAACCAACGTGTACAACCTGGTGACCAAGCGCGCAGTCGCTTACAAGAACGCTACGATGGAATGGGTAGACGGCAACCTGGGCAGCAAGCTGACGATGAAGTACCCAGCAGTCGTGCTGGCGGGCGAAGGCGCACATGGCGAAGTGCTGTCAATCGCCTTCGCAGGCAAAGGCCAACACCAGGACGCAGGCGGCAAGATCACCCACCTCGCCCCCAACACCAGCAGCCAGATCATCAGCAAGTCGATCAGCAAGGATGGCGGACGTTCCAGCTATCGCGGCCTGCTGAAGATCGTCGAAGGCGCGGATAACGTCAAGAGCAACGTCGTCTGCGATGCGCTGCTTCTGGACGATAAGAGCCGTTCGGACACCTACCCTTCCATCGAAGTCGATGCCAAGCGCGTAACGATGGGCCACGAGGCCTCAGTCAGCAAGATCAATGAGGATCAGGTCTTCTACCTGATGAGCCGCGGCCTGAACGAAGACGAGGCCAACGCGCTGATCGTCAATGGCTTCATCGAACCGCTGGTCAAAGAACTGCCGATGGAATATGCACTCGAAATGAACCGCCTCATCCAGATTCAGCTTGAGGGGTCAATCGGTTAGGCACACTTCTGGTGGGGCGCAGTACACCCCAAGCGCCCCACTTATCACGAATATTGAGGAGAAACTCTGTGGTTGTTAGACAACGGCGGCGTTCTAACACGCCTACCACTCCCAGCTACACCATTGAAGATGTCAAAGCCTTGAGCGCAGCGCGCGGCGAACCGCAGTGGCTGCGCGAGAGCCGTCTGGCTGCCTGGGAAGTTTACGAAGACCTGCCGATGCCCAGCCTGAGCGATGAAGACTGGCGGCGTACAGACTATCGCCACATCCGCTGGGAAGAGGCCGACAAGCTGGTGACACCCAACGGCGCGACGCTCGACACTGTGCCAGTCAACCGCCGCGAGCCACTGATCGGTGAGCAGCAAGGCGGGCTGCTTGTCTTCGTGGATGGCAAGATCGTCCACTACGAAATCGCGCAGGAACTCGTGGACGCGGGCATCATCTTCACCGATCTCTCGACCGCCTGCCGGGAACACGAAGAGCTGGTGCGTTACAACCTGATGACCAAGGCAGTGCTGCCGGGTGAAGGTAAGTTCGCGGCGCTGCACGCAGCCATGTGGACGCACGGAGCGTTCCTCTACGTCCCGGCCAATACGGTCGCAGAACTGCCGCTGCATGTGGTCATGTACAATACGCATCCGGGCGCGAGCCTGGGGCATATGCTCGTGATCGTGGAAGAGAACGCTCAGGCGACGATGCTGGTCGATTATGCCTCCAGCGACGCACAGGACCACTCGGCGTACATTGGCGCGACCGAACTGCTGGTCGGCGATGCCGCCAACCTGCGCTACGTGGCGCTGCAAGACTGGAACCGCGAAACCTTTGAGTTCAGCCACCAGCGTGCCCGCGTCGGTCGTGACGCCAACCTCGACTGGATTGTAGGCAACATGGGTGGGCGGCTGGTCAAGGCGTATCTGGAAATCGAACTCGACGGCAAGGGCAGCAACGGCCGCATGTCGGGCTTCTTCTTCGCCGATGGTGAGCAGTTGTTCGATCTGGATACACAGCAGGTGCACAACGCGCCGCTGACCGTCTCCGACCTGTTGTTCAAAGGCGCGGCCAAAGACACCGCGCGCACGGTCTGGCAAGGCATGATTAAGTCACTGCCCAACATGCAAAAGATCGACGGGTATCAGGCCAGCCGTAACCTGCTGTTGAGCGAGGACGCGCGCATGGACGGTATCCCCGGCCTGGAAATCGAAGCCGATGATGTGAAGTGCTCTCATGCCGCTACGTTTGGCACGCTGGAAGAAGAACCCGTCTTCTACCTGATGAGCCGGGGCATTGAACGCCCGACGGCTGAACTGATGGTCATCGACGGATTCTTTGACGAACTCTTGCAGCGCATCCCATTCGAGCGCGTGCGGGAACGCCTTCAGGCCGCGATGGAAACCAAGATCGTCGGCAGCGCAAACTAAGGCGCGCGAGGCAATTAGGCATATATGTTCAAGGGCGCGCCAGTGTTGACGCGCCTTTTTTGCAGCAGGAGGCTGGCACATGACCGTCTCAAACATCATCTATGATGTGGAACAAATTCGCGCGGACTTCCCCATTCTGCATCAGGAGCACCACCCTGGAGTGCCGCTGATCTACCTGGACAATGCGGCCTCAAGCCAAAAGCCCCGCCAGGTGATCGAGGCGCTGGACGACTATTACCGCCGTTATAACGCCAACGTGCATCGCGGCATCCACAAGCTGAGCGAAGCCGCCACCGCCGCCTACGAAGAAGCACGCATCAAAGTTCGCAAGTTCATCAACGCAGGCAGCAAGCGCGAAGTCATCTTCACGCGCGGCACGACCGAGAGCATC
>JAEUQX010000662.1 GCA_016788625.1 Anaerolineae bacterium | reverse complement strand
GCGAGTGTTTCCTGCCAGTCGTCGAGCGTGACTTCCAGCAGTGGCCGTGCCTGAAAATTGGAAGCGCTGTTAACGAGGATGTTGAGCTTACCGTAGTGTTCGCGCAGGGCGGTGAAGATGGCCTCCACGCCGCTTGGTTCGCGCAAGTCACCCTGCACCGCGTGGGCGTCCACGCCCAACGACTTGACCTCGCGTACGGTTTCCGTCGCCGCTGCCGCCGAGCCGCCGTAATGGATGAGCAGGTGCGCCCCACGCCGCGCCAGCTCCAGCGCGATAGCCCTGCCGACTCGGTGCGCGCCGCCCGTGACCACCGCCACTTGATCGGTTAAATCGAGGTGCATTGTTTCCCCCTGACTAGCGCTATTAGCTCATAGCTTTTAGCTGTTAGCCATTGTCGGACGAACCCGCATCTGCTAAAGACTATAGACTAATAACTATCGACTGTCTGCCCAGAACGCAAAAGGGACGAGATGTGTTCCCGCCCCCCGAAGATAGCAAGCTGTCAGTTGTCCAGCAAACTGCCTAGTACCCCACGGGCACGAGCATCAGGAACAGCGTACAGACGATCACCAGGACGGTCGGCACCAGCAGGATGATGGCGAACAGCCGACTGTCTTTGTTCAGGTGCATATAGAACCATACCACCAGTCCGGCCTTGATGATGGCGATGATGATCATCGCCGGTATCGTAAGCCCGCCGCGCGGCAGTTCGAACAGCAGAACTTCTGTAATCGTCATGATGGCAAGCGCGATGTACACTGCCGTGTAGATCGGCATGGGCAGCTTGCGGCCAAAGACGACCGCGCTGTCGTCATGGTGGTCGTGCGCGTGCGGCGCGCTGTGTGTCATCTCGTGTTCGGTCATGGTTCGCCCCCGCTTAGACCAGATAGAGCATCGTGAACAGGATAATCCAGACGACATCAACGAAGTGCCAGTAAAGGCCGAACACTTCGACGCCCGTGTAATTCTTGCTGCTGTACGCGCCGCGCTGTCCCTGACGCATCACGTAGAGCGCCCACAGCACGCCGACGATCACATGCGCGCCGTGAAAGGCCGTCGGGGCGTAGAAGCGCATCCCAAAACCGTCAAAGATGTTGCCCTGGTTATAGAGTGCGATGCCGATGTGCGCCAGTTCCTGGTATTCGACGTATTGCAGGCCGACGAAGACCGCGCCGAGCAGGGCCGTCAGCCCAATCCAGCGCACCAGTCCTCGCGGGTTATCGCGCTGAATTTCGCGCAGACCCATGACCATCGCCCAACTGCTGGAGAGCAGGATGAATGTGTTGATGGTGACCAGGATGACGCTGACTTCTTCGTGAACGGCCTTGACGACTTCAGCATTGTTCAAGCGGAACACGATGAAGGTGGCGATCATTGTCGCGAAGATCACGACTTCCGAGGCCAGGTACAGCCAGAAAGCCAGCTTCATGTTGTTGTGCTGTGCTTCGTGGCTCATGTGTCCGTGATCGTCGTGTGCCTCTTCGGCAGCGGCGACCGGATGCGTGCTTTCGACGTTTTGAATGCTCAACTCGCTCATTGTGTTACCTCGTTACCTCTGACCCAGGAATTTTGGCAGCCCGGTACGCAGCACGTTCGCCAGCCATCCCGCGCCCTGGGGGATGAGCATCGGCCAGTCAATCGCGGCGAAGCGTGCCCACATGCCTGCCGGGATGATCGCTTTGAGGAATGAAACAGGCATGATCATGCCAATGCTCAGCGCGACGATCACCAGCAGGAAGACCATCTGCCAGAAGTCGTTACGGGTATTGCCGATGGTGACGACCACGATGCCAATCGTCAGCAGCGCGAAAACGGTGAAGCTGGCGATGCGCCAGATATTCTCCGGCAGGGTGAACTTGATCAGGTTGAAGGCGATCACCACAAAGGCCGCGCCGATCAGCAGGAACATCACAGGTGGCATCTGGTTGAGCGCGATGTTCGGGGCGAGCATTGGCAGGGGCAGCAGCACCAGTATGAGCAGCGCCCACAGCGGGTTGCGATAAACGATCAGCAGCAGCAGCGGCGGCAGCACGAAGGCGGGCATGATCAGCGCTGTTGGGATGACCGCGCTCGGAATTAGCAGTGGCAGTTGCAGCAGGCTGATGACGATCAGCACGAAGATCAGCGCCCGCCAGGGGATTGAGGTGCCCTGTGGGTCACGTTTGCCGCGCTGGAAGTAGCTGAACAGGAAGGCGATTAACCCGGCCATGACGAACAGCGACAGCACCGAAAAGGCCGCGAAAGCCACAAAAATCACCAGATAGCTGACCTGGATGTCGGCAAGCTGCTGCGAGAGGCTCGGCAGCAAATTCAGGCCGGTCGCCGTCGTGATGAATTCGGCAGTGGGATTGTAGATCTGGTCGAAGCGTACATAGCCGATGGCCGAGACATTGCCTTCGTTGGCTTTGACGTTCTGAATGGCCGGGCCTTGCGGCAGGAAGCCGAACGCGCCAATCGCCAGCACGCCGATGATCATCCAGAAGGTCATCTGCCAGGTGAAGCTGCCCAGCAGACTGGCGGGTGCGACTTTTTCGACGTGATCTTCTTCAGCATGATCACCGTGCAGGTTCATGCGCGGGTCAAATGCGCCCATGCCCCAGATGAAGAACCCGGCGCTGATGAACGCGCCCAGCACCATCGCTGGGCCAACATAGGCATATGGCGCGTCCGGGTTTGGATCAAGCCCCTGTAACAGACGGATGACGATGGCGATCAACGCGCCAACGATGAAGCCCACAATGCCTAATGGCACAGCACGGGCGAGACCTGGTCGCAACATCTCTTTCACCTCCCTGAGGGGCCGCGTTGCCTAGATCAGATACAAGACCGCGTAGAACAGCATCCACGCGACGGTGACAAAATACCACAAACTCGCGCCACCTTCCACCGGCCAGAAATTCAGTGCACCGTATTCATCGGCCTGACGGAAGACGCGCCACATGTAAATCGCGATGGCGATGGCGTGTACAGCGTGAAAACCGACCATCAGCCGGAAGACGTTGCTATACTGGCCACTGAAGGGTACATTGACCCACTCGAAAATCATGCCTACGACGAAAACCACCGCCAGCAGCAGCGTGATGCCCCAGCTTCGGACAAATCCAGCATGGTTGTCCGCTTTGATCGCCCGCAGACCACGGCGCGCCGTGAAGCTGCTGATGATCAGCATGGCGGTCAGCGCCGTCGGCAGCAGGGCGCTCAGCGGTTGAACACCGGGAGGCGGCCAGGCAGTTGAAAGACCGCGCATCCACAGATTAACGACAATCAAGCATATAAAAACCAAAATCCACGAGGCCTGGAAAATTGCCAGTCCGGCGCGCCGGTTGCGCAGCGCCTGGAGTTCCTGTCTTGAAAGTTGTGCCTCTGCCATCGTGGGATTCATGTGATGTTTATTCAGTGATCAAAGGTGCTTTAGCAGGGGGCACAGCGAACCGTGCCCCTTCGTGATCAATGCAGACGTTAGTCGCCAGTTGCGGGCGC
>JAEUQX010000637.1 GCA_016788625.1 Anaerolineae bacterium | reverse complement strand
AACATCGCACTTGACCTGTCGTCTTGAAACACAATAGGGGCATCTTTGCGTGCCCCTATTGATGGTGATGATAAATGGTCTTGCCTAGTCCTCGTCGGCGAGGAAGATACGAACGTGCCGGAACGGCTCTGGCCCGTAGCTCTCCGAATCGACCCGCGCATCGCGTGCCATCTCGTGCTGAAGGCGCCGAACGGAAGCTTCCTGTGGCGCAAGATCAACGAACTCAGCGCCCTCACGCACCCGTTTGATGGCCGCCTTGACTTCCACGATGGCTTCGCTGGACGGGTCTGCGCTCGACACCTGATCTTCCAGGTCGAATAGATCGGCCAGAAATGCCTCGATCTGAGAGACGGTGTTGGCGCGCAGCACATAGATCGGCGTCCCGCGCCGTTCCGCATCCACGATCAACTTCGGGCGGCGGCGATAGTAGTTCTTCAGCGTGACAATCGCGTCGGCGTGAGCGAAGTCATCAACGATGTTGGCAGGCACGTGCATCCGGCGCGCGGACTGCTGCAAACGATTGCGAGCTACGCCATAGGCATAGAGCTTGACCATTTGCCCATTGCTGCCATTACCCGCAGGACGCGCCTCGCTGCTCTCGACTGGCACTTCCGCTCGACTGCCCCGCCGTCCGTTGCTATGTCCATTGCCATTTTGCCCACGTTCACCGCGTTCAGGGCGAGCGCTGCGTTCGTTGGCCTGCGGCGATTCCGGGACAACTGTCTCGATTTCGATCTCACCCGCATCGTTGCGCGAACGAATCTCAACAGGCAGTGGGCGGCCACGAAGCTGCCCGTCAACTGCTGCGGCGACATCCTCATGCACAACCAGCCGATCACGGGTCTGAATTTCGATCAGCACATCGAAAGTCGGCGGGGCGCGACGCTCCAGCACCGATTTCTGCGTGCCACGGCGGCGCGCTTCCTCGTCGGAAAGCGTCACGGATTCGATACCACCGACCAGATCAGAAAGCGTGGGGTTGAGCATCAGGTTTTCCAGCGCGTTGCCGTGCGCCGTGCCGATGAGCTGCACGCCGCGTTCGGCAATCGTGCGGGCGGCCATCGCCTCCTGCTCGCGCCCGATTTCGTCGATCACGATCACTTCCGGGTTGTGGTTTTCAACCGCTTCGATCATGACCTCATGTTGTAGTTCAGGCTTGGCGACCTGCATTCGACGCGCCTTGCCAATGGCCGGATGCGGAACATCACCATCACCACCGATTTCGTTGGAGGTATCAACGATGATGACTCGCTTGCTTTCGGCCAGTACGCGCGCGGCCTCGCGCAGCATGGTGGTCTTACCCACGCCGGGCGGCCCCATCATGAGGATACTCTGTCCGGACTCGATCAAATCCTGAATGATGTCGATGGTACCGTACACAGCGCGACCGACGCGGCAGGTCAGACCAACCACATCACCCCGGCGATTGCGAATGGCCGAGATGCGATGCAGCGTGCGCTCCATACCCGCGCGGTTATCCGTATCGAAAGCACCAATATTCGAGACAATCGTATCCAGATCGTCGCGCGTCACTTCGTCATTGATCAGCACGAATTCCCCTTCGACAAAGCGCGCCGCAGGGACACGCCCCAGGTCAAGGACGATTTCGAGGAGGTCATCGGTATTGCCAATGTGATCCAGCGCGGCGTTCAGATGCGGGGGCAGGACTCGCTTGAGTTCATTGATGTTGTCTGTTATCCGTCGTTCCATAAAGGCGGCAATCTACTCCTATTCCGGTTGACGAATGGTTGGGCAAGGCACAGCTTCTCCGCTGTCTTTCTGCCTGAAGCCCTCGGTAAAATCCTGAATGCTGCGGTCGATGCCGCTGGGCGGCGGCTGCGCGGGACTGGGCACAGACTCCAACACCTGGCTCAGCGGCGTATAAGCCGCCGAACGAACACCTGCCGCGATGTGTTTGACCATCACTGCCTGCCGGGCACAGAGTTCAAACCCCAGATCGACCAACACATCATCCAGCCAATCCTGGTAACGGCGTACACGCACATAGACAGGCAGTTTGTGGCTGGGCGCAACACGGCGCATCACCGCGCGAATGATGTCCGGTGCTTCACTGAAAACATCGGGGTGCAGGTGCGGCGTCAGGTAAACACCGATCTTGCCGACCGCCACGCCGACATACCCCTCGACCCGCTCATCCTTGCGATAGACGTACCCCTCGCCCTCGCCTGGCAGGTGTGTGATCTGCTGTACAAGCCGGGGAACAATGTTGCCATATAGCAAGTGTATCCCCTGCAAATCAGCCTCAGTCGTCTCGGTCACTTCGATTTCCGCACCAGAAGCATCAAACGTCTGCTCCTCCGGCAGCATCCGCCAGATTTCCTGCCGCGCATAAATCGCGTAACTGGCAACCCGCAGTGTTTTGAACAGCGCCGCACTTTCTTCGACCTCAGCGGTCAGCATGTGGGCGCCCTTCTTGCCGGCCTCGGCGGCCATCGCATCCAGGATGTACAGCCACAACGTATCGTTCTCACCCTCCTCCAGGGCTGGCGCAACATAGGCGATGTTGGCGAACGTGACATCCGGGCGCATCCTGAACTGCCCAACAATCTGACGCTTTTCCGCCCGCGCGACCATCGTATGGATGCCACGCGACGGCAGGAACAAGGTGAACAGGCGTGAGTTATGTGAGCCGTTCTGGGTGTAGATCAGCTCGCTATCCAGCACGATGCCCGTTTCGCTCAACCGCCGTACCAGCGGAATGTCGACCAGCGTCACGGCACGCACTTCGGCCGTGTCACGGTTGGGCATGAATGATCACTTTCTGGATAGGGGGTGTAGCACGCCGATTACAACATAACATGGCGCACCTTGCAGCATCCTCATGGTGGATGATGGTTGTCAGACGAAATCGAGGGTATCGAAGATTGCTTCTTCTTGCAGCTTTCATCCCTCATATTGTAGCACTGCCGCGCAACGCTTGACAACCGATCTACCCAACGCTTGCCCTTTTCTAATACAGCATCTCGAACCCCCTTTTCCAACACTCACCTCAGTATAACTGCCTTTTGTGGTTTATAAAGGGTCAATATGGCTCAAATTCACCATCACACGGTGGTCATACGCGGCAATTCACGCGTGAGAACGAGTGTGCTATTGTCGAATGAAGCGCCAAAATATCATACGAGGAACAAACGATGAAACAATTCGAGGCAGCAGACCTCAAACGGCAACAGGCAGTGGGCAGCAATCGATATCTGGAGTTTCTGCGAGAGGAATCCCTGAGCATGGGGCTGTATGTGCTGCCCGTCGGCGGCGTGGACACACAGCAGCCGCACACCGAAGACGAGGTGTACTATGTCGTCAGCGGACGCGGGCGCTTCACCAGCGGCGGCGAAGATCATGCCGTACAAGCAGGGTCGATTATCTATGTGGCAGCTCATGCCGAGCATCACTTTCACAGCATTGAGGAGGAACTACAAATTCTGGTGTTCTTCGCACCAGCCGAATATTCGCAGCAGGGCCAATAAAGCCCGACTCCAGGGCGGATGAGCGCGAAGATGACTTTTCCGCCCCTCTTTCAGAGATAAACCCCCGACAAAACCAACCGTCGATACTGTGGACTTGACAATACTGTGCGCGATACAGTATATTGATACTGTGTGGCGCACGGTACTGTAGGATACACAGCGCATGGCGGAACCAAATGATCAGATCAATCAACTTCGACAAGAACTACGGCGCGGCATCGTTGTGCTGGCAGTACTCAGTCAGCTCGACACGGCGCGTTACGGCTACGGCCTGATTCAGCGGCTGGCCGAAATGGGTCTGGAAATCGAGGAAGGAACGCTGTACCCCCTGCTTCGACGGTTGGAACAGCAGGGATTGCTGGAAAGTGTGTGGGACACCTCGGAAACCCGACCGCGCAAGTACTACCAGATCAGCACAACGGGGCGCGATGTGCTGACCACTTTGCGCGCGGAATGGTTGGAGACGGTGACCGTCATGCGCCGCCTACTGGAAGGAGACAAGCATGACTGAGTTGATTGACCGCTATGTTCATCAGGTTGGAAACTATCTTCCTGCCAAAGAACGCGCGGAGATCGAGGCGGAACTGCGCTCACAAATCCAGGATCAACTGGAAGACCGCTTTGGTGGCGATCCTTCAGAAGAAGATATTGTGACGGTGCTCACTGAACTGGGCGACCCGCGTCGGATGGCCGCCTCATATCGCGGCGACCAATATCTGGTCGGGCCGACGCTCTACCCCACCATGGTGATGATCCTGCGGCACGGCTTGCTGCTCATCCCGGCGGTCGTGATCTTCCTGAGCATTTTCGGAGCGTTGACTTCACCAGCCGCGATACCGCTGCTGCAATTCCTGGTGGACGTTTTCGTCGCGGTGGTGCAGGCAGAGCTGATCTTCTCCGCTGTAGTGGTGCTGTTCTTCGCCATCCTGCAACACTCCGGCAGCACGCTCGATGAGCAGCAGCAAGCGTTCAATCCGTTGAAACTGCCGCAAGTTGATGACCCTGGCACGGTTGACCGCACTGAGGCGACATTCGGTGTCGCCATCGGAACGCTGGTGTCACTCCTGCTGCTGTACTTTGTCACGGTGGGCGGCCTGACCCTGCGCTTCAACCTGAGCGATCCGGGCGAGGTCATCCCCAGCCCGCTGCCCTGGCTGATGGCTATGATCTGCATGAGCGTCGGCATGATTGTAGTGCAGCTGTTCGTGCTGCATCGCAACCGCTGGAACGCCTGGCTCTGGCTGACGGAAACGGTGCTGGAGGTAGTCGGTGCAGTGTGCCTGTACTTTGCCGTCACCAAACCGTTGTTCGAGCGCATCCTCGCGGATAACCCGACGCTCAGCAGCAGCCTCCCCATGCTCGGCAGTTTACCAGAGATCATTGCGATTGGGATTGCAGTCATCACACTGTTGGGCCGAGGAGTCAAGTTGATGCAGTTGTGGAACTATTCAGACTCACGCTAAAGGAGCTTGTGAATCATGGTTGATACACGCATTATCCTGTCCGCGCTGTGGGCAGCCTGCATGATGACCTATCTGCTCGGTGACATACTCCGCATCTTCAGCGGTGACTTTCCGAACACCGTGTCCACCGAGAAGTTCACGCAGCCGATGTGGCTTGGAATCGCCGTGCTAATGGTGATCCCGATCATCATGGTAGTGGCCTCGCTGATTGTGGATTACCCGGTGAATCGCTGGGCAAACATCATTGTCGCCATCTTCTTCTTCGGTTTCAACCTGTTGGGACTGCCCACCTACCCCTCCTCCTATGACAAATTCCTGCTGATCGTCAGCATGGTCTTCAACGTGCTGACCGTCTGGTATGCGGGTAACTGGACTCTGTAAACCAGCTTCACCTCAATCTGAAAGGACAATCTCATGAAAGCAATCATCTACACACAGTTCGGCGCGCCCGATGTACTTCAATTCAAAGAAGTGGAAAAGCCAACACCCAAAGACAACGAAGTGCTGATCAAGGTTCACGCCGCATCGATCAACGCCGCCGACTACCGCCTGATGCGCGGGCAGCCCTTCGTCGTCCGGTTGGCAGGGTACGGCCTCCGCACACCTCGTTATCCGATTCTCGGCAGCGACATCGCCGGGAGAATCGAAGCGGTTGGCAAAAACGTGACGCAGTTCAAGCCAGGTGACGAGGTCTACGGCGACCTTTCCGGCACGGGGCTGGGCGGATTCGCCGACTATGCCACCGCCCCCGAACATGTGCTGGCGTTGAAACCGAGCAACCTGACGTTTGAAGAAGCCGCCGCAGTGCCGATGGCCGCAGTGACCGCCTTGCAGGGTCTGCGCGACAAAGGACAGGTGCAGGCTGGGGAGAAGGTTGCCATCAACGGCGCATCTGGCGGCGTGGGTACATTCGCAGTACAGATCGCCAAAGCGTTCGGCGCGGAGGTCACAGCTATATGCAGCACCCGTAATGTCGAGGTCGTGCGCTCGCTTGGTGCTGATCACATTATCGACTACAAACAGGAAGACTTCACACGTAGTGGTCAGCGCTACGATGTCATCCTGGGCGTGAACGGCTTTCATCCACTGGCCGACTACAAGCGCGCGCTGCGTGACAACGGACGCTATGTGATGGTCGGGGGCAGCGACAAACAAATCTTCCAGGCCATGCTGCTCGGCAGTTGGATGTCGATGGGTGGGAACAAGAAGATGAGCAACGTGATGCAAAAGCCTAACCAGGATGACCTGGTATATATGAACGGGCTGTTCGCGGTGGGTAAGGTCAAACCCGTGATTGATCGCTGCTACCCCCTGAGCGAGGCGGCTGAAGCGATGCACTACGTGGAGAGCGGTCAGGCACGCGGCAAAGTCGTCATCAGCATGTAGTTCCCGATTCTGCTCGGTCAGCCAGTAAACCAATGCCGATTTTACACATTCGTTGCACTCCGATAACGATCTGACGCCCCTGTTGGTGTACAGTGAAGCGTATATGCAAATCGTATTGCACAGGGGGTCATGATGTTCTTGCGAATGGTTCTGCTGGGGGTAATTGCGCTGACGTTTAGCGCCTGCAACCGGGGCGAGGTTGCTGACATTCAGCGCAACCCGGAGGGCGGCGTCGACGTAAGCGTGAAGTTCACCGAAACCGAAGTCAATGAGATCGTCACGGAGGCTCTCTCCCGTACAGAAAACCCGCTGCTGCGTACGCCGACAATCGATCTGCAAAACGGAACGATGATCGTCAGAGGCGAACACGAGCGGCGCGACGGCAGTGGCACCATCCGGGGCAGCCTCAGCCTCACGATCACCGTACAGAATGGCGCGCTAACAGCCACGATCACTCAGGCCGACATTGACGGGATCAGCCTCACAGACAGCAGCATTCAGGATCTGAACGCACGGCTGGCAGAGAACTTCACGCAGCGGGCAAACCGCGAGAATCGTCAGATTACGTTCACCAGCGTGTTCATCAGAGATACGGAATTGGAAATCAACTTCAACGCGCAGCGGTCGTAAACCGCTTGTCTGCCAGGATGGCGCGGGACAAACTCGCGCTATCCCGACTCTTTGGCGTGCTTGAGGCCGCGCGCCAGCAGGTCGGCGATGTGCATCACGCGCTTATCGGCCTGCTGCCTGCTAAGGCCACCGTTCATCTGGGTCAGGCAGCTTGCGTCGCCAGTGATGATGACATCGGCCTCACTGGCCTGGATGTTCTTCACCTTGTCTTTGAGCATCGCGCCGCTGATTTCCGGCATCTTGACCGAGAACAGACCGCCAAAGCCGCAGCACTGATCCGCGCCGTTCAGCTCCGACACCGTGACACCGTCGATACCCTGTGCCAAAACACGCGCCTGTGACTTCAGGCCGAGCAGCCGCAGACCGTGACACGCATCGTGAAATGCCACGCGGGTCGCAGGCAGCGCGGCACCGAGATCAGTGATTCCTAAGCCGTCTACCAGATACTCGGTGAACTCCCAGGTGATGCTGGCCGCACGCTGTGCCTGCTCGCGCCATTCGGGGTCATCCTTGAACAATTCGGGGTAATAATCACGCACCATCGAGGCGCAGCTACCGGAAGGCGTGACGATCACCTCGGCATCCGCAAAGGCTGTGAGGAACTGCTGCGCAACACCGCGCGCATCGTTCCAGAAGCCGGAGTTGAAGGCGGGCTGTCCGCAGCACGTCTGCCCCAATGGGAAGCGAACCTCAATGCCGAGGTGGTCGAGGATTTCCACGACCGATACTCCGGTATGCGGATAGATCATATCGATGATGCAGGTGACGAACAGCGAGACGGGCTTATAACGCGGTGATGGGCGCAGATCATCAGACATAAATACCCCACGTCATCCATCCGAACGATGTTCAAGTGTTTGGGGAATGGAACGACGCGAGGATGATTTTAGCGCCGCGTCGTCAGCTTGTCGAAGATTCCACGCAATGCCGGAGTCGGCTCAAGCTGGTCGAATGCAGCAGGGATGTCCACGACATCTGCCAGCGCCGCGCGGCTGCTGCCCCGCCCGGCATTGAACAGATACGACAACCGGAACAGCCACAGCGCCCGTTCCACATCGGCCGCTTCTCGAATGTAGAAACTAATCCAACCCGTATCCTTGAGCAGATGATGTGGCACGGCGCGCTGTTCCGCGATCAACTGGTTGCGGAGCTTGCTGTTGAACGGAATATCAACCATGCCGTTGAAATGAACATGCCCGACCTCCACACTGCCGAGGTTGAACTCGATACCGCCGAAGCGGTGCGGCTGTGCGGTCATGCCCGGCCAGGAGGTGATGACGTTCTGCAAGTGAGCGATGTGTTGATGCATCGAATGCTACCTGTCCTCTATGAGATTGATGCAGCTTGATTCAACCACATCTGACACGCCACTGCATCATGCATTCGATCAGGCATGGCCTGTACGAAAGGACGACAGAAGATTGGCGAGCGCGCTCACTTTGACCGGATCAACCCGCCCCTTTGTGCGAACCGCACCGCCAAGATGCACCTGATCGACCGGAACCTGGGCGAGGTACTCGACAAGCTGTTCACCTCTCAGCCCCCCGGACGCGGCAAACGAATAACTTGCACCATAATGCTCAATCCAGCGTGCAAGGCCAGCGCGCCCCTCCCAGGCTGTCAGCGCGGGGCCTGCCGTCAGGACACGCCGCACAACCCCAGTCAGAGCACCGAGCGCCACATCGGGATCGCGGCAGGTGTCTAGGGCACGGTGCAGCGTCACGGGAATAGGCGCGGCAGCCTGCGCGATACGCTGCACCAGGGAAACATCCAGATCGCCCGATGGCGTTTGTGCGCCAAAGACGATACTCTGCACGCCCAGCGATTTGATTTGTTCCAGGTCGGCCAGCATCGCCTCAATTTCGACTGAGCTGTAGACGAAGCTGTGCGCGTGCGGGCGCAGCATGACCCTAAGAGGCAGCGGCACAGACTCGCGTACCATACGAACGAATTCAAGCTGCGGGGTCAGGCCGCCGACCGCCAGATCGCGCAGGATTTCCAGGCTTGCCGCGCCGCCTGTGTAGGCGTGCATGGCATCATCAAGCGTTTCAACGGCAACTTCGAGACTTGGCATGGCAACCTCTGTATAAGGTAACGAACGACCATTGTGACAGGCGGGATAGCGGCTGACAAGCGGTGGTTAACTTTGTGCTACTGGCAAGGTCAGCAGGTTTATCCTGTAGGAGGAGGTTTGAGCATGACACTATCACGGCGAAAATTCCTGAAACTCAGCGCGATTTCGGCCTTTGGGACAGCAGTAGTGGGTATCGCGGGTTTTGCTTACGCGCACGACATCGAACCGGAATGGGTCGAAGTGGTGCCCGTCGAACTGCGCCTGCCGCGCCTGGACGCCGCATTCGACGGCTACCGCATCGCGCATATCAGCGATATTCATGTTGGCACAGGTATGACGGGGCCACGCCTCAAACACATTGCCGAACTGGTTAACGCGCAAGAAACGGACGCGACGGTCATCACCGGAGACTTCGTGACACATGGAGACATGTCAACACTCGCGCCACCTCTGCTGGAAGGGTTGAGCGCCCTGAAAGCTTCGGACGGCGTATACGCGGTATTGGGCAATCACGATCATTGGACAAACTCCGCGGCTGTGCGGACAGTGTTGCGGCAGGCGGGCATCGTCGAATTGGAGAATAGCTTGTTCACGCTGCGGCGCGGTGCTGCATCGTTGCATGTATGTGGTGTGGATGATCATTGGGAGCAAAAAGATCGGCTGGATGCGGTGCTGGCAGTGCTGCCGGATGACGGCGCGGCAATACTCCTGGCGCACGAACCGGACTTCGCGGACATCAGCGCGGCGACCGGGCGCTTCGATCTGCAGGTATCGGGGCATACACACGGCGGGCAGGTGCGGCTGCCACTGATCAACCGACCGCTGAAAGTACCGCGTTACGGGCGTAAATACTCGGTCGGACTGTATACGGTGGGCACAATGCTGCAATACACCAATCGCGGCCTGGGCACGATTGCGCCAGCCGTGCGCTTCAACTGCCGCCCGGAGATCACCGTCTATACGCTGCGAAGCCCTGAAGTCGTTAGTCGTTAGCTGCTAGCCATTCGCTGGAACGCTCGATTGCTCGGCTTCACCTTGCAGCTAACGACTTATCCCCAATAGCCCCACAGCCGTACAATCAGCACCAGCGCGATGCTGCCACCGACAGCCATGCCGACCAATACGGCGATAACCGTGACAAAGATCATCTTCAGCCGTTGTGGCACAATACTCCGTCCATCTCTTAACATCACTATGATATGCTACTGGTACATCATCGCCTGGATTTTGAAGCCGTACCACCCCAATACAACGGGAGGATGATCAACAGATGGCCGGATGGCTGCGGGTCGAAGCCCCACCCCCACCAATACATAAGCCCGCTCTTGAGAAAGAAGCCCTACGCGACGTGATTGACCTGTCACTGTGGGCAGGACAGCTTCTGCTGCAATACGGCGCGGACTCGGCGCGTATCGAAGAAACGGTACATCGCCTGGGCACGGGACTGGGCGCGGACTGGATGGATATTCTGGTTTCGCCGAATGCGATTGCGGTGACAACCAGCAGCGGCATCGAGTTCCGCACCAAGATACGCCGTGTCGTAGCTATTCAAGTCAACATGCAGATCATCGCAGAAGTGAACGACGTGCGTCACCGCGTCACCACGGGCGAACTTGACCGTGTGGGTGTGCGCCGCGAATTCGAACGAATTGACCACCTCACGCGGCAGTATCCTCGCTGGTTGGTAGCCATCATGGTTGGGCTGGCCTGTGCCGCCTTCAGCCGCTTATTCGGCGGAGACTGGCCCGCGTTCATCATCACCTTCGCGGCGGGTGCGCTGGCGATGCGCCTGCGGCAAATCCTGGCACACAACTACTTCAATCCGCTGCTCATCGTCGTGGCGACGGCCTTCGCTGCCGGGATGATCGGCAGTCTGGCGACGACGACGGGCTGGAGCGCCGAGCCGCAAGCCGCGCTGGCCGCTTCCGTGCTGCTGCTCGTGCCCGGTGTGCAGTTGATCAATGCGGCGCAGGATCTGATACGCGGTCATCTCGTGACCGGCATCGTGCGCGGCGTCACTGGTGGATTAGTCTCGCTGGGCATCGCGCTTGGGCTGGTGCTGGCGCTGCGGCTGATGGGATTGGGGGGACTATGAACGCGCTCGACATCATCGGCATGATGCTGCAAGATGCCTTTTGGTCCTCCGTCGCGGCCACAGGATTTGCTATCCTGTTCAACGTTCCCAAACGCACCCTGCCTGGCTGCGCGCTGGGCGGTGCGGTGGGGCACGCCACGCGCACACTGCTGATGCAGATCGGCATGGACATCGAACTGGCGACTCTGGTTGGCGCAACTGTCATTGGGTTTCTGGGGCTGTTCTTTGCGCGCCGCTGGCAAGCACCTGCGTTAATCTTCACGATCAGCGCGGCAGTGACGATGGTGCCGGGCACGTTCGCCTATCGCGCCATGATCGGTCTGCTGGAACTGGCACAGGCCGACCCGGCAACGGCCAACGTCGCGCTCATCGAAGCCAGCGCTAACGCCATTCGCACCGCGCTGATACTCGGCGCGATTGCGGTCGGCATTGTCGCGCCGGGAATGCTCTTTGACCGCCACAAACCTGTGGTCTGAGCTTATTCCAGGAACACAGCCCGCAGCCGTTCCAAGGTTGCCTCGTCCAACCCGGCGGCATTGCGCAAATAGGGTTCAACGCCGCCATAGCGTTCTCGGATATGCGCCAGGGTGCCGCGAATCGTATTTGGATGAGCGATCAGCAGCGGCTGGATATGTTCGGCGCGGATGCCCAGGCGGGCGAGCGAACGCACCGCGCGATTGCCGTATTCGTAGAAGTGGCGGTAAAAGCGGTTGCTCAGGGCGTAATCGGCCACAATCGTCTCTTCCGGCACACCCAGCACGGTCAGCAGCAGCGCGGCGGCCACCCCGGTGCGGTCTTTGCCAGCCGTGCAGTGAACGACAGCCGGCAGGTTAGCCGTATCCGCGAACTGGCGCAGCAGGCTGCCATACAGTCTGGCATTCTGATCGATGATCACACGGCGGTAAAACTCCGGCATCATGCCCGCCAGCTTACGGCGGTTGAACAGCAGTGCGAAGAAACGGCTGCGGCGGTCGAGGTTTTCATCGGTCGATTGCAGCGGCATGTGCAGATGACGCACGGTGGGCGGCAGTCGATCAGGTTCAGCCGCTATTTCCTCGTGGGAACGGAGATCGCAAATCAACTTCACGCCCATTTCCGCCAGCCGCGCCAGGTCATGTTCGGTGACGGCATGGAGCGCGCCAGAGCGATAGAGCAATCCCTGGCGCACTCGGCGACCATCTTCCGTCAGATATCCGCCCACATCACGAAAATTGACGATACCCTCAAAGGCGATGTCGCGACCGCGCATATCGGCCTCGCTCATCGGGATAACCAGCGTGATGGGATCGATAACTTCTACGCGGTTATTACGAGCAACGACCAGTGCCGCTGCGACGAGCAGCGCTGCGCCGCCCGCGATGCCCCAGATCAGTGTCATATCGCTGCTCCTATGCGTTCGGCGGCCAGCCGCGCGCCAATGAAGTTTCGTGAAACGGGGCCAACTTCGAGTTCTGCCAGCGGCCCGGTGACATAGAGGCCATCCGTCCATAGCAGTCCGGCATCCAGCAGTGGATAGCCATCCGGCGCGGTCGGCAGGCCATGATCGTGGATGGCAGTATCAAGCCACCCCCCGCCCGGTCGCGTCAGTTCAAAACCCGTCGCCAGAATGAGAACATCGGCATGATGCCCAGTACCATCACTTAGCTGTATGGTGATCGGAGGTTCAGATGCTTGTGTCCACACATCGGCATCCTGCACCGCGGCCAATCTCACGCTGATCATGCCGACGGACTGCGCGCGTTCCAGTTCGCGAGCGACATCCGGGGGCATCGAACCGCGATGGCGAGCAGCAGCGATCATCGCCCTCCGGCGCACATAATCCCGCTCACGATGAAAACCCTCAAGGTACTGCGGGGTAATCCAGCCTGTATCGGCGTCGAAGGGGTAAATACGGGGCGCATGGCGCATAAGCAGCGTCACCTGCGCCCGCTCGCTCAGGCTGAGCGCAGTCTGCACGGCGGTGATACCGCCACCAACAACCGTCGCTCGGATGCCGGGCGGCAGCGCCTCGCGGCTAAAACGCGGGTCAAAGATGTGATAGACGGGTGCGCCCGCGGCGCGCAGACCAGCCGCCCAGTCCGGCCAGTGCGGCTTTTCATTGCCGATACACAACACCACCCGGCGCGCCTCTAACGCCCCATGTTCACTGACGACGCGCCAGCCATCACGAAGGCGGGTTAAGCCATGCGCGCGCCCCTGCACACGCAGCGCATCCAGCTTATGACGCTCGATCAGGCGCTCGCTGTAAGCGTTGAAAAGCGCTAAAGCAGGACGGCCATAGGGTTCGATGAAACGCGCGAGATGTTGGTTGGACTGGACACGGGCGAAGGTAGCCAGCGCGAACGGGTCATAATGCAGGTGATGTGCGCCGGGGGAACGCAGAAACTCCATGCCCGTGTTGGCAGTGAAGTGCCGCCACAACGCCAGAGGCTCGTCGTGCGGGTCGAGTACACGAATACAATGCGGCGCAACACCCTTCCGCTGCGTCAGATACAGCGAGAGGTGTGTGCCATGTATGCCGCCACCAATAATCAGCCAATCCAGCATATCGCCCTAACCCGCCGCGCCTGTTGTGATGCTGCGAATCAGGATGCCAACCAGCACCGCGAAGCCCCAGATGTAACTGCCCATCGCCGGACGCTTCTTGGCGGTAACCTCCACGAAGATGAAAAATGGCAGCGCCAAAAGTGTGCCGAAGCCGTAGATCAGATGCACCTCTTCGTAAGGTCGTGAGCCAATGACGAAGTACAGCAGCAGACCAATAACCGCCTGTAGGGCCATCAATCCGGCAACGGTATACGTCGCGCGGCGGTACCACGACGTGACATCACGCTTGCGCAGCACGCCAATGAAGAAACCGATAGCGAACATGCTGATCGCGACCACCAGCCCAATCCGGCTGATCCAGTAATGCGTCCCATCCAGAAACAAATACAACTGCGCCAAGACGTTAAGACTCCCGGATGACAAATTGAAGCAAAGGGCCGCTGGGCTGGTCGTCGATTGCCAACTGCACAGTATATGCGCCCGGCAGGAATTCAGTGTCGGTCTGGTCAATGAAGAACCAGATACAGTTCTGGTTGATGCCAAAATCGGGCGTGAATTCGTGCAGCACAATCTGCTGCCCTTCGCGGTACCAGATGGAACTGAGTTTCATGCCTGGCTGAATGTTATTGGCGGTGGCGACCACATAGATGGCTTCGACCGTTGGCGCAAAGCTGCCCACCGCCGCGAGCGCGCAGTCATTCTCACCAACTCCTTCTGCCATCACCGCATTATACAACACCGCCTCGCCACCCGGTGTAGGCGTGAGCGCTTCACTCACAGCCGGGGTACTAAACGCCGCGTCGACGGTCGCCGCAGGAGCAAACGTACTGACACCCGCTGGCAGTGTCGCTGTGGCGGTAGGCAATATGATGGGTGTGACCTGCTCCAGACTGGCCGGGTCGAAACCGGCACGTACCAGCGTGGCAACCAGGTTCTGGTTCTGCACCAGGGCGGAGCGCACGGCTGTCTGCGCCTGTTCCAATGTGATTTGCAGGCGGTCAGCCTGCACAGTAGCGCTGGCACGAATATCACTGATTTGTGTACTCAACGCAGCGTGATCAGCCTCCAGCGTTTGCTGCGCGCCATCTCCGGCGCAGGCAGCAGCGACGAGCGCCACCAGTATGGCAGCGCAGCGTAAGGCAAAACGCATGTATTGCTCCCTGAGCAGCCGCGCCCCCAACGCCGCCGCATCATCGTTGACGGTTATCGCCCGCCCTATCCCCCGTCGCGTGCCAGAATGACGCCATCCAGCGCTTGAAGGGTGACAGCAGTCACAGGCGAACCATCATTGTACCGCGCCCGCGACCGAATGTGCAGCGCGTCCGCCAGACACGGCGCGTTGCCGGTACAGCTCAGGCGAACACTCGCGCCGGGAGTCAGAGTCGCTTCGCCAATCAGATGCCACATATCGCCATCCACGCGCTGGTCAACGGTACGGCTGGCAAGCACCTGCCCGTCTGCACCCAGAATGTCATAGGTCACGGCACGATTCCAGCCAATTGCATCCGGCGCGGCAGGCCACCATGCGGTGATGGTGTAGGAGTCCGGGGCAGGAATCTGTAGATCCCAACGGGCTTCACCATTCCGCAGCAGGTGCGCGTGCGGCCCCCAATCGTGATAATACGGCCCGGCGGCCTGCCACTCGCCACTGTCGATTTCCACCATCTCAGAGTCGCCACGCG
>JAEUQX010000629.1 GCA_016788625.1 Anaerolineae bacterium | reverse complement strand
TCTTTACTCAACTGGTAGCTGTCGCCCTGGAAGTCGGCAAACTGCACAACCTCGTCACGCTGGTAATGGTGCCCCAGGATGACAACCTGATCACCCAACTGCGGACGGAGTTCTTTGATACGTTCGACGGCAGCGATTTCCTGCTCGATCAGCGTTTGATTCTCGGCAAAATCCATGACCAGTTCAGCCATCACATCCTCCTTGCCTGCGCTTACGTTCCCCAACTAATCTTCATGGATAAGTCCAGCGCGGGCGCGGAATGCGTCAGCGCGCCAACACTGATGAAATCGACCCCTGTTGCTGCCACCGCCGCGACCCGTTCCAGGCTCATGTTGCCGGATGCTTCCAGCGGCACGCGGCCAGCCGTGAGCACAACGGCTTCGCGCATTTCGTCCAGCGTCATGTTGTCGAGCAGCACGCGATCTACACCCAGCGGCAGCACCTCGCGCAGTTCATCCAGCGTTCGAACTTCGACTTCAATCAGCAGACCTCGTGCGATAGGGCTTCGGCGCACGGTTTCTACCGCTGCCGTAATTCCCCCGGCGGCATCAACATGGTTATCCTTGATCATCACCATGTCGAATAATCCCATACGGTGATTGTGGCCACCGCCCGCGCGTACAGCGTATTTCTCCAGCGTGCGCCAACCGGGTGTGGTTTTGCGCGTATCAAGGATCGTTGTTTGTGTACCCGCAGCAGCCTGCACGAAGCGCGCCGTCAGGGTAGCGATGCCGCTGAGGTGCTGCAAGAAATTGAGGGCGATGCGCTCGCCGCTGAGGACGCTCGGCGCTGGGCCGATCACTTCAGCGATCAGGCTGCCGGGGTGAACGCGTACGCCATCCTGCATGTGCAGGTGTACCTGGACGGCGGTATCGATCTTCCGAAACACCTGTTCAATGATGGGCAGTCCTGCAATGACGCCATCGGCTTTTGCCACAATATGCCCACAGATGGGTGTTCCAGGCGAAAGGGTTGCCAGTGAAGTGACATCACCCTTATCTGCCAGGTCTTCCTGTAACGCCAGATCAATCAGCGTTTCTGCCGCTCGTTGGTCAAACATACCATCTCGCTGCTAGAATTAAACTCATGTTAATCATAGAAAATTATCCCTCGCTTAGCAATAGATAGGCGTATCCCAAGTCATCGCGGCCACAACACCAGAGAGGATGATTTGAGCATGTACTCGGGTGCGTCACCAACAAAACCGATACAAATCTGATACTTATTCTTCATCGCATTCTCATGCATTTTCTGCTATTGGTAGTAACGTCGTTTTTGACGAGCAATGATGGGAGCGTGTCATGCGGTTACGCTTTGTCGTGGGTGTAATCATCTTTACAGCTTTGTTCTCCGGGCGGGCAGCGGCTTCCCCTTTGGTCGTCGTTGGTGACGGCACACCCGAAAGCTGTACCGAAGCGGCCTTTCAGACGGCATTGAACACGGTAGACGAGGGTGGCACGATACAATTCAACTGTGGTGCCAGCGAGCGTATCATCCCCTTCACAACGACGAAGCGTTTGCTCAAGACGGTGACCATCGACGGTGGCGATCGCGACCTGATCACGCTGAGTGGCAACAATTTGGTGACTGTGCTGGAAGTAGATCGCTTCGTGCCGCTCGTAACATTGAAGAACCTGACGATCAGGGATGGGCGCGGAGTGGACAAGGGCGGCGGTGTGCGCGGTCTGTACCGGGCCAGCCTGACGATTGAGAACTGCCGCTTCGTCAACAATGTCGCCGTCAGTGCGGTCGTCAACATTGATAATGGCGGCGGCGCGGTGTATATGCACACAGGCATCCTCAACGTGACCAATACCATCTTTCAGAACAATCGCTCAGAAAAGAGCAGCGGCGGTGCGATGAACCTGCTGCACAGCAACATCACCATCACCGATTCGCTGTTCGATGGCAATCAGGCTGGTTACTTTGGTGGCGGCTTCTATAACGATGGCATGATCGGTGACGACAAGCGCGATGGCAGAGAGGGCTGGGTGCGCTCTATCCGCAATACCTTCATCAACAATACAGCGATGGGACAGGGTGGGGCGGTCTTTAACAATATGTACATTAATCGCCAGCGCAATATCCTCTCGACCTTCGAGAGCAATCGCTTCATCAATAACCGCGTCAATAACAACTTCAAGAATCATGCCTATGGTGGCGCGCTGCGCGTCGAAAATGGGCCTGTGGAGATCGTCAATAGTCTGTTCTCTGGCAACGTGGCTGAGCGCGAGGGCGGGGCGCTGTGGACAGGTATGGCGGCCAGCGCGACCGTGGCGAATACGACCTTCTACAACAACACGGCGGAGGGGATGACATCCGCCGATGGCTTTGGTGGTGCCATTAAGATTGCCAGCAGCGGCGTCTTCACGCTGGCAAACGTGACGATTGCCAACAATTATGCGGGCTATAACGGCGGTGCGATCTGGGGCGGCGGCTCGAACGTCACGCTGTATAACACGATCATCGCCAACAATGATGCTGGCAATACCTGGGGCGAAAATCTGTCGTGCAACCGTACTTATCGCAATGGCGGCGGCAACATTCAGACCGCCAAGCGGACGCCGCAGGATCGCAGTTGCGTGCCGGGCATTCTCCATGCCAATCCTCTGTTGGGACCACTGGCCGATAATGGCGGATTGACGCAGACGATGGCGCTGTTGCTGGGTAGCCCGGCCATTGACCGAGGTGTTGATACCTGCCCGGATACCGATCAACGCGGTGTCCTGCGGCATTTTGACGGTAATTATGATGGCCAGGGGCGCTGCGATGTCGGGGCGTATGAGTACGATGTTGTCAATACGACCACCGCGCCCAATGCCGCACCCGTCCGTAACTTTTTCGATACGGCAACCCCGACACTGAGCTGGGGCTATGTCTCGTGGGCGATTGGGTACGCCATAGAGATCGACAACAACCCATTCTTTACCTCGGTGAATTATCGCTACGATACCATTCCGGGTTATGAACAGAGCTTTGTTGTGGCCGACCCGCTGCCGAACAACATGACGTGGTACTGGCGCGTGCGAGCGAAGCGTGCTGACGGCACATGGGGCGGGTGGAGCGCGGCCGATAGTTTCGTGATACGAGTGCCCTGAATAAGCGCACAAAGGGGCGGAGTCATGGGTTCCGCCCCTTCAAACTGCGTTCTGGAGGATTTTCGCCGGTTACGTCGTGAGCGGTTCGAGCGGCTGCGGACGATGCCCGAACGTGATCTGCGGGGTGCCGACTGGCGCGACCCAATTCACGCCATTCTTGATCACGCGCTGCACCTGTGGATGATGATACGTCGGGTAGGTTTCGTGACCGGGGCGGAAGTAGAAAATCCTGCCACGACCGCGATGGTAGCAGCACCCGCTGCGGAAAATCTCACCACCCTTGAACCAACTCACCAAGACCAGCGCATCGGGCGCGGGGATGTCGAAGTGTTCGCCGTACATTTCCTCGTGTTCGATCTCGAAGTATTCGCCCAGGCCAGCCGCAATCGGGTGGCTTGGTTCGACGACCCAAATGCGCTCCTTCTCGCCCGCCTCGCGCCACTTCAGGTCACAGCTTGTGCCCATCAGTCGCTTGAAAATCTTCGAGAAGTGACCGGAATGCAGTACGACCAGCCCCATACCATTCATGACGCGCTCGTAAACGCGCTGTACGATTTCATCACTGACCTGATCATGTGCCAGATGCCCCCACCAGGTGAGGACATCGGTCTGTTCTAATACAGCTTCGGTCAAACCGTGTTCGGGTTCGTCAAGTGTGGCTGTTTGAACCTGATAACCGTCTGCGCGCAGGTAGTCTGCAATCACCTGGTGCATCCCCGCCGGGTAAATCTTCTGAACAACCGGATTTGTTTTTTCGTGACGGCCTTCATTCCAGACCGTGATACGCGGTAAGGACATCGTTTGTTTTCTCCTGGGATATGATACGCTACCGACACGCGATTTTACCCAAAATCCAGGCTCGGTGCGTACAAAATAGAACCAACATGCTTCTCTAAACGTAATATTGATGAAGCGCTACATCAAACATGTGCTTTACTCCCTTTCTTACGCCCCTGCGGTTGACACACCAGCCGCAGGGGCCTTTGTTCCAATTGCTGATAGACCGCGCCCCTTTTCCTGATACCCCTCACTTCTTTACGGTGACTAACTTTCGTTACAGTGTACGGAGATTGTGTTATCACAGCTGGTGCATCCCTACTGGCGAGGAGTCAATAGAATGTCTCGTATTCGTGTGATCATTATGGGCGCTGCCGGGCGCGACTTTCATAATTTCAATGTCGTTTTTCGTGATAACCCGGCTTATGAAGTTGTTGCTTTTACGGCGGCGCAGATTCCAGGCATTGCGAATCGCATCTACCCGCCTGAACTGGCGGGCAAGTTCTACCCAACTGGTATCCCCATTCATGCAGAAAATGACCTGTTGGGTCTGATCCGCTCGCACAACATCGAGCAGGTTATCTTCGCTTACAGCGATGTCAGCCATGAATATGTGATGCACAAGGCGTCACAGGTGCTTGCGGCTGGTGCAGATTTCCGACTGCTGGGGACAGACGCGACGCAGATCAAGAGTGCCAAACCGATTGTTTCGGTCTGTGCGGTTCGCACGGGCAGCGGCAAGAGCCAGACTTCGCGTCACCTTGTCAGTGTGCTGCAATCCTTCGGCCACAAGGTTGTTGCGGTTCGCCACCCGATGCCATATGGAAACCTTGTCGCGCAGTCGGTGCAGCGCTTTGCCGAGTATGATGATCTGGACGAATACGAATGCACGATTGAAGAGCGCGAGGAATACGAGCCGTACATTGACCGGGGCGCAGTGATTTACGCAGGGGTCGATTATGGTGCGATTCTGCGACAGGCCGAGGCTGAGGCGGACATCATCGTTTGGGATGGTGGCAACAACGATCTGCCGTTCTATAAGCCTGATCTGCATATTGTTGTCGCAGATCCTCACCGCGCTGGCCATGAGGTTGGCTACTTCCCCGGTGAGGCCAATCTGCGGATGGCTGACATTATCCTGATCAACAAGGTGGATACGGCGAATTACCAGGATATTTTGACGGTGCGCGCAAATATCGCCGCTGCTAACCCCAACGCCGATGTATTGGAAGCGGCATCACCATTGTTTGTCGATCACCCGGAGGCGATTCGCGGTAAACGTGTGCTGGTCGTTGAAGATGGCCCAACGCTGACGCATGGCGAGATGGCTTATGGGGCAGGGGTAGTCGCGGCGCAGCGTTTTGGCGCGGCAGAAATCATCGACCCGCGACCCTTCGCGATTGGCTCGATTACTGAAACCTATGCCAAGTATCCGACGACCGGGCATGTGTTGCCCGCAATGGGTTATGGCAGCGCCCAGATGGCCGAGCTGGAAGCGACTATCAACCAGTCTGACGCCGACCTGGTCATCGCCGCGACGCCGATTGATTTGCGGCGTGTCATTAAGGTCAAGCTCCCGATGGAGCGCGTTCGTTACGAACTCCAGGTGATCGGTACGCCGACGCTGGATGACCTGCTGGCGGCGCGCTTTAAACAGGCATAAGGGACATAGCGGCGAGGTGGACTTGCGTACATCCACCTCGTTGTCGTTTCAGTGCGATGTTTCCATATCGAACACGCCGCGCTCTTTTGCAAGGTGCAGAGCGCGGTTGTAGATATAGCCCGAAAAACCAACCAGTACCGCGCTGATTACCGCCAGGATGAGCAGCAGATGTTCATTGGAGTATGCTGCCAGGGTAGGAAAGGTGGGATGCGATGGCCCCAGTAGTGCCCGCCGCGCCAGTTCCAGCCAGTAAGTCACCGGGAAGATGAACCCTACGGGTCGCAGGACGGCAGGCAGAATGTCGAGTGGGAAGATTGCCCCGCTGAACAGATAGAGCGCGCCGGAGATGGCATCACCCACTGACCAGAAATGCCGCGCCAGCATCAGCGTGATCGACCCAATTATCAGACCGATTGTCGCCAGCGAGATGATGCCCAGGACAGTGCTGGCGATGAACAGCGGCCAGTTGATGCCCGCGAGCGTGATCGGCAGGCGGAAGGCGATTACGCCGAATCCAATGGTGATGACGAGCGAGACCAGCCCAACCAACATACGGGCTACGCCGCGACCCATCAGGTAGAAATAACCGTTCATCGGCGTGGTATGAAGCTGCCGCAGCGTGCGGTAGTGTTCGCGGTCATCGATGATCACCCAACTGACACCGCTGATGACCTGCCCGACCAGAATGTAGAGCGCATTGCCCAGATAGATATAGGCGAAAATTGGCTCTTGCGTCGCGCCGTTGGTGATCACGGTATACATCATCACCAGGATCAGGATGCTCCCGACAGGCCGCGCGATAGAGTACACCGCAAAGAGGAACGGATCCGCCCAATTGGACTCGATTTGCCAGCCCAACCAGGCCGCGGTGAGGAAACTGCGCAGGGCGTTGCTGCGCCGTACCAGCGGCGTGTCCATGACTCGCTGCATCATGCTCATCGTGATACCCCCTAGCGCCTGCGCTCAATCAACCGGCCTTCGCGCCGTCCGATGGTTTCCAGTTTCGCCAGTGCCCATGCTGCTCCTGCGATGAACACGACCGCCAGCACGACAAGGATCAGCAGCTCCAGCTCGACCGAAAGGAATCCTAAGGTTGGATCGTTCGTGAAGAGGAGTTGTCGAATGGCATCCAGGCCGAGCGTGAGCGGGATGATCGAGGCAAATGTCGCAACCCAGAATCCCATCGACTTGACTGGGAAGTAGAAACCAGAAACCAGATAGATCGGTTCTTGCAGAAGGTTGCTGATATGCCACGCTTCACGTCCCCCGATCAGGAAGACCGAGGCGAACAACATACCCATCCCATAAAGAGCTGTCATCGTTACGACGAAAATCAGGATGAGCAGCAGTAGGCTGCCCGTCTGGTAGACTACTCCGAACAGCAGTGAGCACACGGTCAGGACGATCACCGCGCGGAACGCTGCCATGAACACGCCGCCAACGGCCATGCCTAGCAGAATGGCCATGAGCGGGCCGGGGCTAAGGATGTAGAGTTCCAGGTTGCCTTCTTCTTTATCCCAGTAAAGCTGACTCGCCATCGACCACAGGACGTTGAGCCAAAAAGCCGTCATCGCACCGCCAACGACAACGAAGCCAACGTAATCCGGTGGGGCTTGCAGTGCCTTATAGACGAAAATGTAGGCGATGGTTGCCATGAGCGGCAAGACAGTCTCGAAGAACAGCCAGCTCTTTTCCCGCGTAATGCCGATGAGGCGCGGATAAGCGCGCGCCCACATGGTGTACCAGAACAAGCGCACCCCTCGCGCCTGCTGAATGCGCGGAGTCTCAGCCATTATCACCTCCTGTCGTGTGTGAGGTATCTTCGTCCAGGCGGCGACCTACGAGCTGGATGAAAACATCTTCTAGCGTAGGCTCCCGTTTTTCCAGCGAGATCAGGTTCGACCCGCGCTGCGTCAGGTGACTGAGGACGCTGCCCAGCACGGACTCTTCGGCCAGTATCAGATTCAGTTCAGTGTGATCGTTTTGTTCGCTGACGGTCACCTGCTGCACGCCAGATATTGACTCAATCATCGCGCTCTTGTCTGGCTTGTGGCCCAGTCTGCCAACCTTCAGGTTAAAGACGGCCTCGCGCTGCAATCGTCTCTTGAGATTCTCCGGTGTGTCGCAGGCCAGCACGCGCCCTCTATCGACAATTGCCAGACGATCACATAGTTCGTCGGCTTCGGCCATGTAGTGTGTAGTGAGAAGAATAGTTCGAGAGGTGTTGTTGCGTAACCACTCCTTGACGAAGTTGCGTACCTCGCGTGCTGCCGTCACGTCCAGGCCGAGCGTTGGCTCATCCAGGAAAACCATGCTGGGGTCACTGATGAACCCGCGCACAAAGTTCATTTTCTGACGCAGCCCGGTGGAGAGGTCAGAAATTTTGGTGCGCTTGCGGTCAAGGATGCCAACGACATTGAGCAGGTCATCGATACGCCTGCGTGCTGTGGCAGAATCCAGACCATAAAATCGCGCGAACATCCACAGATTTTCTTCAATGGTGAGCAGGCCATAACCGCTGGTCTCGCCGCCGCTGACTACTGTGATTCGCCGCCGGATTTCCTGAACGTCACGCGTAACATCCATGCCTTCGACGAAGGCTGAACCGCTAGTTGGCAGGAGCAGGGTGGAGAGGATCTTGATGAGCGTGGTCTTGCCTGCGCCATTCGGACCAAGCAGTCCAAAGAGTTCGCCGCGTTCGACCTGCAGCGTTGCCCCGTTCAGAGCGATCAATTCCTTTGCATCGCCTTTGTGCTTCGGGCCGCGAATTTTGTAAATGCGCCCTAGATCTTTTGTTTCTATCGCGTAATCAGGTTGCATTCTGAATCCTTCGGGAGAAAAGGAAGCTATAGGTTATCATAACGGTTCATTACAAGTCAAAAACTGCCAGTACAGACTTGGGCTGCACAAATATTCTAACGCCAGGCGTGATTTGTGACAATGTACCAAAAGCCAGGTGATATTCTGTACTACTGTCTCAATTCGAGTTTGCTTACTGTGAAGACAAAGAACACGTTTAGGAGGAGACTGGTTGATATGACCAGTGGGACGATCTCGATTGACCAGGAAAGATGCAAAGGTTGTGGGCTTTGCCCGATTGTTTGCCCACAGCATGTTATCAAGATCGCCGAAGATCAATTGAATACGAAAGGTTATCACCCTGCCCAGCTTATAGACCCGGAACATGCCTGTACAGGCTGCGCGATTTGCTCGTTGATATGTCCGGACGTGTGTATCACCGTTTTCCGCGAGCCGCACAGGGCGCGAATGGCGGCTGTGCCTGAACTTTCGAAGGAGGTCATATGAGCCGGACTCTGCTCAAGGGAAATGTTGCCATCGCGGAAGCTGCGGTGCGCGCTGGATTGCAGGCTTATTTTGGTTATCCGATTACCCCTCAGACTGAACTACTCGAATATCTGGCATCACGTATGGTCGAACTCGACCGCGTATTTTTGCAGGCCGAGAGCGAGGTTGCGGCGATCAACATGGTTTATGGGGCGGCTTGCTCTGGTGTGCGTGCCATGACCTCGTCTTCTAGTCCGGGTTTCAGCCTGATGCAGGAAGGTCTGTCGTATATTGCTGCGTCGGATGTGCCGTGCGTCGTTGTGGATGTGATGCGTGGCGGGCCGGGTCTGGGCAACATTCAACCTTCCCAGGCCGACTATTTTCAGGTGACACGTTCTGCCGGACACGGCGATTATCATCCGATCGTCCTCGCGCCTGCTTCGGTGCAGGAAGCAATCGATTTCACCACGCTCGCCTTCGAACTTGCCGAGCGCTATCGACACCTCGTGATCCTGGCAGCAGACGGGCAGATTGGCCAGATGATGGAACCCGCTGAACTGCCGCCCATGCAGTCCGCACGCGAGACACGTCCCGAGTGGGCATTGAGCGGGGCGAACGGCCGCAAAAAGAATGTGATTACGTCTCTGCACATGCAGCCAGAAGATGAAGAGGCTTTTAACCAGAAAATACAACGGCGGCTCGCAAAGATCAGACAGGTTGAGCAGCGCAGTGTTGAATATTGGACGAACGATGCCGAACTGCTGGTCATCGGCTACGGCACAGCCGGGCGTATCGCCTATACTGCCGTCGAAAGGGCGCGCGAGATGGGCATGAAGGTCGGGCTGCTTCGTCCACAAACATTGTGGCCGTTCCCGGAAGAACGTATCTCCGAACTGGCCGACGAAATCCAGAGCTGCCTGGTTGTAGAGATGAATGCTGGGCAGATGATCGAAGATGTTCGCTTGGCAACCAGCGGTCAGGTTCCGATTGAGTTCTTCGGGCGTATGGGGGGGATGATCCCGATGCCGGATGAAATCCTGAACGCAATCGAAGCCAGCTATGCGCGAATTACAAGGCCAGTCGCCCATCACGCGAATGGCGTAAGGGGATGATGATATGGTCACATTGATCGAAGATGTGCCTGCGACGATGCAGGTTGTCTACCAGCGCCCGGAGTCGCTGTCCTGTGTTTCGACGCACTATTGCCCTGGCTGCACGCATGGCATCGCCCATCGCCTGCTGGCCGAAGCGCTCGACGAACTTGGCTTGCGTGACCGCACGATTCTGGTCGCGCCGGTCGGCTGCTCGGTCTTCGCCTACAACTACTTCGAGGTCGATGGCTGCGAGGCGGCGCACGGTCGTGCCCCGGCTATGGCGACGGGTCTCAAGCGTGTGCAACCGGACAGGATTGTCGTTACGTATCAGGGTGACGGTGATCTGGTTTCGATTGGCGCGGCGGAAATCCTGCACGCGGCAGCGCGCGGAGAGAACATCACGACGATTTTCGTCAACAACGCGGTCTACGGCATGACTGGCGGGCAGATGGCGCCCACTACGCTGCTCGGTCAGAAGACCACTTCATCGCCTTTTGGTCGCAACGTGAGCAGCAGTGGCTATCCGATACGCATGAGTGAACTGCTGTCACAACTGGATGGCACCGCATATATTGTGCGACGTTCACTGCATGATGTGGCGCATATCCGTAAGGCCAAGAAAGCGATTGTGACTGCCTTGAAGGCGCAGATGCATGGGCTGGGTTTCAGCATGGTAGAACTGCTATCGAGCTGCCCGACCAACTGGGGCATTCCCGCTGATCAGGCGTTGAACTGGATTGCAGAGAACATGCTGCCGTACTACCCGGTTGGCGATTACAAGGTACACCCAGAGGTTACGACGCTCTAACCGGAGGCGAAGAATATGCAGAACGAGTTCCTTTTTGCAGGTTTCGGCGGTCAGGGCGTGATGTTCGCGGGACAGCTGCTGGCCTACGCGGCCATGGATGCCGGTCTGGAGGTTACCTGGATTCCGTCGTATGGCCCGGAGATGCGCGGTGGTACGGCACACTGTATTGTTGTCGTCAGCGATAAGGCGATTGGGTCGCCGATTGTGCGCCAACCAACAATCGCGATTATCTTCAACAACCCGTCGTTCATTAAATATGCGCCACAGGTGAAAAGTGAAGGTATATTGATCTTCAATGAAACCCTGATCAGTGCGCGGACAGATCGTAGTGACATCACAACGCTCGCAGTCCCGGCGACGCAGATGGCTGAGAAGCTGGGCAACACACGCCTCACGAATGTCCTGCTGCTCGGCGCGGCGCTGCGCGCTGTGCCCGTGATACCCGTCGAGGCGGTGCGTGGGGCGCTGGAAACGCATTTGCCAGCGCGTCATCGTGATCTGCTTCCTCTGAACCTGCAAGCGTTGGAGGCTGGAGTCAGCTATCGTATGCCGACTTCTGTCACACCCTGAAGCAGGGAAATGTGGTAAAGTCAGGCAGAAGGAGGACTCCGCAATGATTAGCGTAGCTGACATTATGACTCCCGATCCGATACACACGGGGCGCAATGCGAGCCTGGGTGAGATCATTGGCCTGATGAAAGCAAATCTCTGCCGGCAGATTCTGGTGATTGAGGATGACCAACTGCTTGGCATTGTCACCGACCGCGATGTGCGCGTCGCGGTGAATTCACCGTTTGTCCTGCATGAACGGACGCAGGATCAATCGCTGTTGAGCGGGGTGACAGCCGAGGCCATCATGACGCGCGCGCCAATGACCATCGACGCAGATGCACCTGCGACATTGGCGGCCAAGCTAATGAAGACCTACAAGTTTGGCAGCCTGCCTGTGGTAAGTGGTGGCAAGGTTGTCGGTATTGTCACTGTAAGCGATATTCTGGGCAGCTATATTGGACTGCTGGCCGCGTTGGGGCAGCCGCAATAGCAGCGCGGACTTCATTGCGTAATGCGGTGACCATCGCCAGATGGCACCGCTGTTGTTGTTACTGCCCCGCCATGCGCGCATTCGAGTGTCCCGAGTACATTGACACTTTTGCGTCTAGCTGTTTTAATCCTGCTCGGTAGTATCAGCAGGAAAAGTTAACATGCCAAATTACGTTCTTGCCCTTGATCAGGGAACAACTTCATCGAGAGCTATTCTGTTTGATGCCGAAGGCCGTATGGTCGCGGTTGCCCAGCGTGAGTTTCCGCAGATTTACCCGCAGCCGGGTTGGGTCGAACATGACCCAGAGACGATCTGGACTTCGCAGCTTGAAGTTGCGCGCGAGGTGATCGCTGCCAAAGGGTTATTGCCACAGGATATCGCAGCCATTGGGATTACCAACCAGCGCGAGACTACCATCCTCTGGGATCGCGAGACGGGTGTGCCTGTGAGCAATGCGATTGTCTGGCAAGATCGACGTACCGCTGGGTTTTGTGATCAACTGAAGTCAGAAGGGTTTGATCAGGTCATCCGTGCTCAGACCGGCCTGGTGACGGATGCCTACTTTTCTGGAACAAAGCTGGCCTGGCTGCTGGACAATGTACCGGGTGCTCGTGCCAGGGCTGAGGCAGGGAAGTTAGCCTTTGGCACGGTGGACAGCTTCCTCGTGTGGCGGCTGACGGGCGGGCGGTTGCATATCACCGATGTGAGCAATGCCAGCCGGACGCTGCTGTTCGACATTCATCGCCACGATTGGTCGGATGACATCCTCAGGCGGTTGAACATCCCCGCAGCAGTGCTGCCGCGCGTCGTGCCAAGCAGTCAGGTTTACGGTGAGACCGACACTGGCATCTTTGGCGGCCCGATCATGGTAGCGGGCATGGCCGGCGACCAGCAGGCGGCCACTTTCGGGCAGGCGTGTTACAGCTCCGGCATGGCGAAGAACACTTATGGCACGGGCTGCTTCATGCTGATGAATACAGGCAGTGAGGCTAAGCACTCCAACCACAACCTGCTGACGACAATTGGCTGGAAAATCGGCGATCAGCCAACGCAGTACGCGCTGGAAGGCAGTGTCTTCATCGCGGGGGCGGCGATCCAATGGCTGCGTGACGAAATGGGGTTGATCAGGGACGCGGGCGAAAGCGAAGCGCTGGCGCAAAGCATCGCGGATACGGGCGGTGTTTATGTTGTTCCTGCCTTTGTCGGCCTGGGAGCACCCTATTGGGATCAGTATGCGCGCGGGACGATTGTCGGGCTGACGCGCGGTAGTGGCAGGGCGCAGATTGTGCGCGCTACGCTGGAGAGCATCGCCTTTCAAACGCGCGATGTGTTGGAAGCCATGCACGCCGATTCTGGACTAAACTTGCAGGCGCTGCGCGTGGACGGCGGCGCGGTACGCAACAGTTTCCTGATGCAGTTCCAGGCGGATGTATTGGGTGTGCCTGTCCAGCGCCCGGAAGTGACCGAGACGACGGCGCTGGGCGCAGCCTACCTGGCCGGGTTGGCTGCGGGATTCTGGCAATCACAGGCGCAAATCAGCCAGCAGTGGGCCGTATCAGCGACGTTCGAACCGCGAATGGGCGCTGACCAGCGTGACGCGCTCTATGCTCAGTGGAAGCGCGCCGTTGAACGGGCGCGGGGATGGGTGCAGGCATAGCGACAGGATTTCACATCATTGCAAGCCCTTCTTTCGCTATTCGTATTCATCCAGTAGGGGTTAGTGACTGATGAAACGCATTCTCGTGGCTGGCCTGATCAATGTCGAAACGACTGTGCAGGTAGACTCCTTTCCCATTCAGTACAGCCCGGTTCGTTATCCTTTCTTCGGCGTGAACAGCGCGGTTTCTGGCGTGGGTTATAACATTAGCAAGGCACTGACGACGCTTGGTAACTCGGTACGTTTCTTGTCGATGGTGGGCAGCGATACGGCGCGAATACTGGTGCGCGCGGCGCTGGAAAAGGACGGAATCAACGGCAAGTACGTCATAGATGGCCTGGAGACGAC
>JAEUQX010000496.1 GCA_016788625.1 Anaerolineae bacterium | reverse complement strand
TCCCGCTCCTGATATGGATACTCGCGCTGGCTTACACCATCCGCCAAGCGCCGCACCGCTTCGAGGCTGACGCCGCCTACAAACGGCGTGTAGGTTATCAACAATCCGAACAAGCAAAGGACAAGACCCGGCGATGATGCTGCCAGGCACGCAGACCCAATCCACAACAATCCTGCAAAAGGTCAAGCTCTTTCTGGAGCTGATCAAGTTCGAGCATACGATCTTCGCCCTGCCCTTCGCTTACCTGGGCATGGTGCTGGCGGCTGGCGGACTACCTACGTTCCACCAGTTCTTCTGGATCACGGTGGCGATGGCCGCCGCGCGCACGCTGGCCTTTGCCGTCAACCGGCTGGTCGACCGGCGCTACGACGCCAGCAACCCGCGCACAGCCCGGCGTCCTTCGGTCACGGGCGAAATCAGCGTGCCGATGATGCTCGGCTTCGCGCTGCTCTCGCTGCTGGTGCTCGCTGTAGCGGCGGCGCTGCTCAACGCGCTGACACTGATGCTGTTCCCTGGCGCGGTGATCTTCCTGCTGGGCTATTCGTATACCAAGCGCTTCACCAGCCTGTGTCATTGGGTGTTGGGCTTCACCGACGGGTTGGCAGCGATGGGTGGCTGGATTGCTGTGCGTGGCAGCGCCTTCACCGCAGACGACCTCCCGGCATGGCTGTTGATGTTCGCGGTGACGTTCTGGATTGCGGGCTTCGACCTGATCTACGCCTGCCAGGATGTGGAGCATGATCGCCGCGAGAAGCTGTATTCCTGGCCGAGCCGCACCAGCATCGCCAGCGCGCTGAGGGTGGCGAAAGCCAACCATGTGCTGACCGTGCTGCTGCTGGTCGCGCTCGGGCTGGTGGTGGGACTGGGCTGGCCATACTGGATCGGACTGGTCATCGCGGCAGGGCTGCTGGTTTACGAGAACAGCATCGTCAAGCCCGATGATCTCTCGCGCATCAATCTGGCCTTCTTCAACATCAACTCGTACATCGCTGTGACGCTTTTCGTCGGCACGTTCCTGGCGCTGTTCGTGTAAGTCTACCCATTCGCTAGAGGTGAAGGCACAGGGATCAACTATGAGCAAGGATGCGATAATCCTCATCGGTCCGATGGGCGCAGGCAAATCCACCATTGGCGAACGCTTGGCGCAGCAGTTGGGACGCCCCTGGGTACAGATGGATGAGGTACGCTTTGACTATTACAACGAAATTGGCTATGACAACAATGTAGCCAGAGCGAAACATCAAGAGGGCAAAGCGGCTCTGTTCACCTATTGGAAACCGTTTGAAGTCCACGCGGTTGAACGGATCGTCGCTGATCATGCGGATGCAGTCATTGACTTCGGCGCTGGGCACTCGGTCTATGAAGACCCGGCCTTGCTCGAACGGGCGAAGCGCGCCATCGAACCGTTTCCAAATGTTGTTCTGCTGCTGCCCACGCCCGACCCGGACGAGTCGCTCGCGATTTTGACGGAACGACTGCGGCAGATTCCAGACTTCCCGCCGGAAGCCTTTCAGCTAAACGATCACTTTTTGCGCCATCCATCCAATCAGGAATTGGCGAAGATCACCGTCTACACACACGGCAAAACGCCCGATGAAACCTGCACCGAAATCATGGGAAAATTAACACGCTAACATGGCACATCTAAAAGGCAAAGAACGGGCGGATTACGTCCAGAATATGTTCGGGCGCATCGCCGGACGCTACAACCTGATGAACCGCCTGATGACCTTCGGGCAAGATATGACATGGCGGCGCTTCGTCGTCAAACAGGCCAATCTACCGCAGGGCGGCAAGCTGCTCGATCTGGCGACGGGCACGGGCGATATTGCGTTTGAGGCGCTCAAAGCGGTGCCCAATGTGCAGGCGGTCGGCGCGGACTTCGCGCTGCCGATGATGCGCGTCGGGCAGACGCTGCCGCTGGGTGCGCGCGTAGGCTGGACAGCGGCGGACGCGCTCAACCTGCCCTTCCCTGACGGCGTATTCGACGCGGTGACATCCGGCTACCTCGTTCGCAACGTGATCGACATCCCGCGCTGCTTCGCGGAGCAGCTGCGCGTCCTAAAGCCAGGCGGACGCATCGTCGTGCTGGATAGTTCGCCGCCGCCGCGCAACCTACTGCGCCCGTTCATCGAGATTCACCTGCGCTACGTCATCCCGCTGCTGGGACGGCTGATTGCAGGCAAACAGGGCGCGGACGCCTACCAGTACCTGCCCAGTTCAACGCAGGCCTTTAAGACGCCAGAGCAGCTCGCGGCCATCATGCGCGAGGCAGGTGTCCGCAATGTGCAGTACCGCACCTTCATGTTCGGCACGATGGCCGTGCATTGGGGGGAGAAGTAACAGCCAGGTAGTCAGGAGTCGTTTGTGTCAGACTACAAATTGATTTTGCATCCTGTCAATCCGTTTGC
>JAEUQX010000484.1 GCA_016788625.1 Anaerolineae bacterium | reverse complement strand
ACCTCTACTCTAAACTCAAGAACACAATTCACGATCATAGCTCATATCAGTGATTGTCCCAGTCATCAGTTGAAGAAAGTATTGGCGTAATGCACATCTAATATCACTGGCATTGCTGCTGGATTGAACAAACCCAACAGGATCTCCACGATTATCTGCCTGAGCATAAAATGTGCCACCATATGCGTCAACAACGGCTGTCATGCCATAATCTGCAAAAAGTTCTGATGGATCAGACAGGTGCGCTGCCCGTAGCGGGCTTGAGGGTGGCGGTGAACATGACGGCCTTGCCCGTCTCGATCATCGGCACGTAGCTCTCGATGTAGAACTCGCCCGTGTACTTGGGGTCGCCCGTCGTGGGGGTGGCATTGTTGCCGACCTGGACTTCGAGTGACACCTGCGAGCCAGCAGCGTGGGCACCCTTGATGACCGTATGCGTGCCGGTTGAGGGCAGTGGTGGTGATGAAGAATGGTTGGTCGGATGTGGGATCGCCAGCAGCCAGAAACTACCGGCTCATCCCGGCGGCATGAACCAGCCGAGGAACAGCGTCTGCGGGCTGAGCGGCATGACGTGGCGCAGGCTGCTACCATCGGCGTTGATCAGGTACAGCGCGTCGTCCCCGTCGCGACGCGAGACGAAAGCGATTTGCTCCCCGTCGGGCGACCAGTCGGGACTCCACGCGCCGCCGTTGGTGATCTGGCGCGGGCTGCTGCCGTCGGCGCTCATGATGAACAGTTCGCCGCTGCCCTGGCGGTTGGAGACAAACACGAGCTGCCGACCATCGGGCGACCAGTCGGGCTGAAAGTCGGTTGCCCGGTGCTGTGTCAGGTTGATTTGCTCGCCGTTTGCGACATTCAGGACATGAATCTCGCCATTACGTTCACGCTCGGAACGGAAGGCCAGGCGCTGGCTGTCTGGCGACCAGACCAGATCGCCCGTTGCGCTGAGCAGCGGGGTGAGCGTGCGCGTCTCGCCTGTGTCAATATCGACCAGAAAGATGCTCGACCCCTGCTCGGCAACCCACACCCGAAAGAGGATGCGCCGTCCATCCGGCGACCACAACGGGTACGAATAGGGCACGAGTCCCGTCAGACTGGTGACTGGTCGTTCACCAGAGCCGATATGCGTCATCACATTGAAATGCCAGTAGCCATCATCGGTTGACCAGAAGACGATACGATCCCCCTGCGGCGACCAGCTCGGCAGGCGCGTGGCGGCAGTGCGGCTGGACTCGAAAAGCTGCCGACCGCGCGTATCGACCAACAGCAGCGCCCGTTCGCCGTCGCGATCCGCTTCGAAGATGACGTGCTGCCCATCGGCGGCCAACTGCGGGGGGCTGATCATGCGAAAGGGCGGCGTCTTGACGACCTGGGCGAACAGGCGGCGCTCGGTGTCATAGCGATAGAGGTTGAAGGTTTCACCACGCAGCGCCCAGATGAGCATCTGCGCGCTCGCGGGCTGGCTTTGCGCGGAAAGGCGCGCCGTGAGCAGCAGCAGGCAGCAGACGAGCCAGATCAGGCTGGTGAAAACGAGGACGCGCGGCAGTCGATGGGTGTGGAACATGAATCCTTCGCGGTCGTTCATGGCGCTTTATGGCAGATTGTACCGCATTCTGGATCGTGGACTTGGAATGCTACCTGGGTAACGTGTTATAGTGTGCGCCGTATTTCATCGCGCGATTGTTACAAGGACGAAATAATGAGTACCAGCGACCGTTTACAAAAGT
>JAEUQX010000433.1 GCA_016788625.1 Anaerolineae bacterium | reverse complement strand
TACACGGTCTGCCACAGCATCCGCACATGTTCCCCGGCGTCCGTCACAATCTCGCCATCGAATTTCTTGTGCAGCAGCGCTGCGTCGCCGTTGATCTCAATGTCCAACAGCGACGTAGCCGCATAAACGGCCTGGCGCAGTACATCAATCTGCACGCGTGCGGCCATGTCGTGCGAGTCGCGCAGCCACGAGTCGCGGTAATGTGTTAGCGTGGGAAAGGTCAGCCGCCAGCCATCCGGGTTGCCCTGTCCGCGCCCATCCACGCCCATGAAACCCTGCTCGATGAAGTCTCCAGCGACCATACCCCAATCCTGCTGCACGAACGCTTCGATGTCGCGCGCGACCAGCATCTCCCACAGCGCACGGCGGTCGGGGTCATCAGTAGGGAACGGGTTGTGATAGATGCTCATGGCTGTCAGTATTCCTTTGTGATCAGTCGAATTTACCCGGAGGACTTAACTCGACTCATTGTGAAAGACATTCGGTCATACTATTGTGCGGACGGATCTATGTCAATATAAAATTCATCAGTAACATCTCGGTTTTCAGGAAATGGCTTGAACACGTACAGGCGGCGTTCCTTGAGATGCCAGGGAACTTCATATCCGCTGACACGGGCACGAGGAACATCAATTTCCAACTTAAGACTGTCGCCTTCAATGTACCCATGATAAGTCGCGTCTTGGTAATATCGTATTGAAGGATCAGTAATTCGTATTGTAATGATGTCACCACTTACACGATATTCTCCTTTGTCTGGATGTTTGTCGTCTAGAACATGCTGTGTCCGAATATCCATACCGACGGTTGTCAACGAAAACTCGGTCAATGTATGATCAGGCATAAATACAATAGCCCACCTAAGATGAAACGTATTAAACCCTTCAGACTTGTGAGTGATGCATTCATAGTATCCATCAAACCGTATTTTTTGCGTATTCACTGACACAACCGCCCGCAATTGCTCGTAAAAACTTGGTCTAGGAAGCTCTCCGTTTTTAGCGGAAGTGTGTTGAGTATTTATATAGATGGACCAAAGAGGGCTTTTCGATAATTCTGGATCACCATCAAGCAAAATCGGAAATGCAAGTTTGTTGAGGCTAGCTGCCAGAGTAACTTCTCGTTGAACCCATTTCGATTTCTCTGATTCGGGAGTCATAATAATGATAAATGCCGAGCATTCGACAATAGCTCGATATATAGCTTCCCACCAGTTATCACCTGACTTTATCCGATCATCAATCCACACATGAAAATCAAGTTCTCGCAATTTGCTGGCAAGATCATGGGCATACTTACTATTTTCGCGGCTATAGCTGATGAAAACGTGTGACATTGCTCAACTCCGATCAATCCTTCAACATCTCGCACGGCATCATCCGTAAGGATGTCGCAGCGAATACGGTTGCGCTTGTGCCGCAAAGACGGCGTTAACCATTCCTCTCGCCCGCCAGCAGTTCGCGCAGCGTGTCTGGCGTCGTCACCGGGTTGGCGCAGGCAAAGTGGCGACAAACGTACACGGTCGGCTGGCCGCCGCGCATCGTGCGGTAGCTCAGCAGCGGAATGCCTGCCTCGCCGGGCACATCCTCAGCAGCCAGGGCGCTGATCACGTTCGGGCGATACGGGCCGCGAATCACGTCGAGCAGCGCGCTGGTCTCCACTGTATCCGGCGCGCCTACAACTGCCACCTCCGCCAGCCCATTGACCAGCATATCGACGGCGCTCAGCGCTTCGCCAAAGGCCTGTGGATACTGGCGCATCGCCTCGCTGAGCAGCGCCAGCGTGCCGCGCGCGGCGTCCTCGTAACGCGCGTCGCCCGTGTAGGCCGCCAGCCGCAGCAAGTTACGCGCTATCATCGCGTTGCCGGATGGCACAGCGTTATCCTGCATGTTGCGCGGACGCACAATCAGCTTTTCGTGGTCGTCGCTGGTATCGAAGAAACCGCCGTCCTGCGCGGCGAAATGCGCCAGCACATGATCAGCCAGCCGCCGTGCCGCGTCGAACCAGCGAGCCTCGAAGGTCGTCTGATACAGCTCGAGCAAGCCGTCGATCAGGTTGGCGTAATCTTCCAGCGTGGCATTGATCTTACTCGTGCCGTCCTTGTGGCTGCGGTAGAGCCGCCCGTCTGGCGCAGTCATGACGCGCAGCAGGAAGTCAGCGTTTTTGACGGCGGCTTCGCGGTAATCAGCACGCTTCAGGACGCGCGCACCCTCGGCGAGACTCGCCAGCATCAAACCATTCCAGCCCGTCAGGATTTTGTCGTCCAGACCGGGCGAAACACGCTGCGAACGCACGGCATAGAGCTTGTTCCTGGCCGCCGTGATGCTGGCGCGCAGATCCTCCACGCTTATCTTCAGGCGCTCGGCAGCAACCGCATCGTCATTCGGGACATGCAGGATGTTGTGCCCCTCGAAGTTGCCACGCCGCGACACCCCCCAATACTCGATGGCCGCCGCAGCCTTGTCGCCCAGCAGTTCTTCGAGTTCCGACTGACTCCAGACGAAGAACTTGCCCTCTTCGCCCTCGCTGTCGGCGTCGGTCGCGCTGTAGAAGCCGCCTTCCGGCGCGGTCATCTCGCGCAGGATGTAGTCGTAGATGTCCTCGGCAATGCGCCGGAAGAATTCGTCGCCCGTGATCTGCCAGGCGTGCAGGTATACGCGGCTGAGCTGCGCATTGTCGTAAAGCATCTTCTCGAAGTGCGGCACCAACCAGATCGCATCGACGCTGTAGCGGTGAAAGCCTCCGCCAAGCTGGTCATACATGCCGCCGCAGGCCATCTTGCGCAGCGTGAACAGTGTCTGTTCCAGCGGCGTTTTGTCGCCCGTGCGAGCATACGCGCGCAGCAACAATTCCAGGTTCATCGGCTGCGGAAACTTGGGCGCACCGCCAAACCCGCCGTGTGTTGGGTCAAAGCCGCGCCCGATGCCCTGGTAGGCTGTATTGAGCAGATCAACATTCAGCGCGCTGGCCTCACCGCCGATGCCCAGCGTCTCGCGGCTGAGCGCGTCGCGCAGGTTGTCCGCCGCCTGTTCCACCTGGGCGCGGCGATTGCTGTACGCATCGTGCACGCCAGCCAGCACCTGCCGGAACGCGGGCATTCCATGTCGCGGTTCGCGCGGGTAGTACGTTCCGCCATAAAACGGGCGACCATCCGGCGTCAGAAACACGGTCATCGGCCAACCGCCGTGCCCACTCAGCCCGATCACCGCCTGCATATAGATGTCGTCCACGTCTGGGCGCTCTTCGCGGTCAACCTTGATGTTGATGAACAGATCGTTCATGAGCTGCGCGGTCGGCCCGTGCTCAAAGCTCTCATGCGCCATGACGTGACACCAGTGACAGGCGCTGTAACCGACGCTGAGCAGTATCGGCTTATCTTCGCTCTTCGCGCGCTGGAACGCCTCGTCACCCCAGGGGTACCAATCCACAGGGTTCTCGGCGTGCTGCCGCAGATACGGGCTGGTCTCGTGCTGCAAACGGTTCATAACAATCCCATCACTCACAAAATCAAGTGGGTAGTCAGTAGTCGATAGTCTTTAGCAGGATTATGCTCTGCTACATGTTGGAAGCATGGCTCACTCGCTGAGTCGTTCGGCTTGTGGCATTATGACTACCGACTAACGGCTAAAAACTAACGACTACTGACCAAAAGCTATCAGCCAACGACTAAAAGCTACAGACTTAAACACGCTTCCGCCGCCAGCCAGAACAAGCGCTCACGCAGCGTCGACTGCCCGTGAATGAAATCGCGCATGTCCCAGGTGTCCGTGCTGAGGTCATCGCCACCATAGAGAATCTGCCCGAACGTCACACCACGGAACTGCGCGACAGCGAAGAACGCGGCACATTCCATCTCCACAACCAGGCAGCCCTCATCACGCCGCCGGGCAACTTTGGCAGGAGTCTCGCGGTAAATAGCGTCAGTTGTCCAGGTTTTGCCCGCCACATAGGGAACATTGTGCTTCCGCAGCGTTGTTTCGACGGCAGCGACCGCATCAGTCGAGGGCGACACATCACGTCCGGGCGGCAGATAATGATACGATGTGCCCTCATCACGCACCGCGCTGGTGGGGATGACCAGATGCCCGGCGGTGATGTCGCTGCGTAACGCCCCGGCGCTGCCACAAGCGATGAACTTGCGTCCGCCAAGCGCGATCAGTTCTTCCAGCACCGCAGCACAGAAGGGCGCGCCCACGCCGGGATGCACGAAGGCCAGCCGTTTGCCACCCACCGCAGTTTCATAAATCGGGTTCTCGCCCAGTTCGCTAAACAGGTTGTGGCACACCCGCGCCTCTGCCCCCACCTGTGCTACGACTTTGGGGAAAAAGCAGAGCACTACATGCTCCGGCATATCAATCGGCGTGAGCGTCTGGCTCGGCTCGATGATCGCCGGAAGCGAGTCGTCATGTTCCAGGATTGGGAAGTCTGCGTGCAGCATGGCCTGTCTTTCATTATCCGTTCGAACGCGGTCAATCATGACAGATGCAGGAACGAAAGACAACCGAGAGCATGATGAGGAGGACTACGACGACTCCTGCCAGCAGCCCTCCAACCAATCCAGCAGTTCATCACGCGCGTCCGGCGTCAGGCGCACCGCCGACTCGAAGTTGTGGCGCGAGAACGCGTAGAGGTTGGCGAAAGTGCTGGACGCCTGGCGGCGCACGAGGCAGATCAGGTAATCATGCTCCCAGCGCGATTGACCCCACAGATAGGTCACATCGTCGTCGTCCTGGCGCATTCGCTCCAGCCACTTCGCGCGGTCAATCGGGCTGAGTCCCTCCAGCGTGAAGCGCAGCGTGAGCATCGGCCCATGCGTGAAGGCGAATTCCAGCAGCCGTGTCGCCGCCTCCACCTCGACCCGCAGCGACGCTACACCATCCGCGCTCATCAGTAGTGCGGATCGCCGCCCACTGTGGTCATCCAGCTCGTAGGTGCGGAAGACCGTCAGCAGTGGCGGTGTGGGGTAACGCACCAGCAGTTCGGTACTCAGCCGCGCCCGGTCGCGATAGCCGACCTGCACTAACCAGGGCGCAGCCGCCCGTGCGCGACTGCTCACGGTAGCGTCATCGGGAAGCGATTGGGGGTCGAAGGTCTCACTGCTCATGAAGGGGTTCCAGCTTGTGGCAATACCATTGTAGTCACGAGGATATAACACCGTCTGGATAAGCGCAACCCGGCATCAGCATGGTGTTTTCCCCCTGAATTGACTCGTATCAGGCTCGGCTATAGAATGATCTCATGGCAACACGAGTATTGATCATCCACCGTCAGTTGGTCTTCGCAGTGACCATCAAACAAGCCCTGGAACAGACGGGTTTGTATGATGTGCATCCTTTTACTACGGCAGATGCCGCGCTTACCTTCCTGCGCGACCATCCGCAGGATGTTGCCGTCATCGATTACCTGCTGCCGGGTCGTTCCGGCTCGAAGATCGTGCAGCAGCTTCGGTCGATTCAAGCTGATCTGGCAGTGATTGTCAGCCCCTACCAGCCGCGCCAGGATGTTGAAGATCTGAACATCCAGGGGATGCTTGATGTCCCTTTCAGCGCGCGCGACCTGATTCAACTGCTGCGCTCACTCGACCCGGCCAACGCCGATCAGCCTGTCCCGACGCGCCGCTTCGACCCCGAACCGGGGCAGAGCGCCGGGCAGGTGTCCACCCGCCCGCTGCCGGAAGAAGATCTGCCGCCGCGTCGCCCATTCGGCACAACCAACTTATTGAACAAGCTCGGTGGTGCGTCCACCGCCGAAGACAACCCGGCACAAACCCGCGACCTCAGCGGGGAGCAGCGGCCACCCGCCGGGCGCAAGCCGCCTGCCGAGCCGAGCCGCTCACGCGCAGATACGCACAAATTCGATGATGAGCCAGAGAGCGAACTCAAGCGCTCACTGGCCGATACCGACAAGCTCGCGAACAAACAGCCCTCCAAGCCGGGGCAGACCAAACGTTTTGCAGAAGAATGGCCGACCACGCTGCCAGAGAGTCCCTCCTCGACACAGAAGCGGGATGCGCCACCGCCCGCTGCCCCCGGCAAGACCCGCGACCTGGATGACAAACGCCGCCCTGCGGCGCCGCCGCCTGTCTCCGACTTCGGCAGAACCCGCGACCTGGACGACCAGGATGCGCCACCGCCCGCTGCCCCCGGCAAGACACGCGATCTGGATGATAAGCGCCGCCCTGCTGCGCCGCCACCTGTCTCCGACTTCGGCAGAACCCGCGACCTGGACGACCAGGATGCACCCCCGCCCGCCGCGCCCAGCAAGACGCGCGACCTGGATGACAAGCCCCGCCCTGCGGCGCCGCCGCCTGTCTCCGACTTCGGCAGAACCCGTGACCTGGACGACCAGGATGAACCCCCGCCTACAGTCCCTGGCAAGGCACGTGATCTGGGCGACAAACGTCGCCCCGCTGCGCCGCCGCCTGTCTCCGACTTCGGCAGAACCCGTGACCTGGACGACCAGGATGAACCCCCGCCCGCTGCCCCCGGCAAGACACGCGACGCTAAACAGCCCAAACCGCCACCAAAAGGCTCGGCACAGACGCGGCAGTTGGACATGGATGCGCCGCCCTTCCCGCCCGGCTTCGGCCCCGGGGAAACGCAGAAATTCGACGACCCACAGCAGCCCCGCAAGGCAACATCCGGGCGGTTGGACGAAGTTCTCAAGAGTTTCGAGCTTGAGCCGCCGTTCCAGGAGGGTGACACCCCCAATGTCCCGATCCAGGACTCGGACGCAGTGCGACAGTTTCTGGCGACTGCCCGCAGTGTAGACGAGGCTGAAACATTCGACAATGTATTGGGCGCAATTGACCCAGAGGACGAAGAACGCCCACGCAGCCGCCGCCATACAGACTTCGAGGGACTGGTGCAGTCGATGCGCAGCGATGAGCCGCATCGTACACTGCCCAATCGTCAGCAGCAGATGATGGACTTTATCCTCTCGACTGGGATGGACTCGGTTCTGGAAGAGATCGAGAAGACCAAGACCGGGCCGCTGGTCGCGCCACCTTCGATGCTGCCGGAAGAAAAACCCCGAGCGAAGATGCCCGGCAGGATGATTGACCGGCTGGCGCAGGAGGAGCCGCCCATGCCAACGCTCGAAGAGAGCGGCACGGTCAGCGACCTGCTCACGGGCATCAATGAGTCCGAATTCCGCAGCGTGCTGTCCATGTTGGGCAGCGCGGATACTGATCTTGACGAGCCACCGCCACCGCCTGCCGCCACCACGCGTGAGAAACCGGCCACCACGCCACCAGGTCGAACGACAGAGCCAGCGACGGGGCGGCAGCGTCTGAGTGAGCAACAGGAAGACCCGGCGCAGATCCGCCCGATCAAGCCGCTACCCAAGAAAACCAAGCCGAAAACGCCGCCGCAGAAGAAACAGGCAGTGCCAGATTTCTTCTTCCACGATGAAGAGCCGGATGAAGGCGCGACAGTGGCACAGGTGGTGCTCAGCACCACGCTGGATGACAAGCGTCCCCCAGACAACGGCCCTGCGCTGGACAAGCTGATCAGCGACATCGAAAATCGTCTGGCGGAACACAAACTAAACATCCGCCCGCTGCCCTCGTGGGACATGGACACGACCGCTTTCCGCGCGGTGTCCGAGGGCGCGCGGCTGGCTGAGCCGTCGTTCCTGCCGGAAGAACTGCCGCCCGGCGAAATGATCCCGCCGACGCTGCCGGAGTTCGATGACGAACCGGAAAGCTATACCGGACGCACCACACGCGCATCGCAAGCCGAGCAGCACCTGCTGGACACGTTTGCCGAGGATGACGAGACGGCCTTTGACGATGCCTATCTGGAAGACACTGCGCCATCCAGGCCTGTGCGCACCACGCCCATCATCAGCGAGCCAGCCGTCGACGAAAGCGACTCTGTGTTGGAACGCGCCTGGGCGGACTTCTTCGCCGGGGTGGATGCTCAGCAGGCGGCGCAGGACACCTGGGAAGCGCCGGATGTTGATGACCTGATCGATGAACCAGTCTACGAAGAACCGGTTTACGAGGAAGAAACATTTGAGGCACTAGAGGACGCTCATCCTCCAGCCGTCGTCCTTGATGATTTCGACTGGCCCAGCACACCCGCGCAGCCGGATTTCGCGCCGGAAACACTGCCCGAAACGCTGCCGGAATCACTGGAAGAAGATTATCCCGAATTGTATGGCGAGCAGCAGCCCGACTTCATCGAGGCCATGCTGCGCGAGCAGGATGCCCCGCCCGACCAGGATGCCTGGTACGACGAACCAGCCGCTCCCGTGCTGGATGATTGGCAGGCCGAACCCGATGCCTTAGCCGATGATGCCTGGGCGCTGTCTCCGGTCGAGCAAGCCTGGGAGGCTGAGCCAACACCTGCCGCGCCTGTTGACGATTGGTCGCTGTCTGCACCTGCCGCCGCGCCAGAACCTGCACCTGCGCTCTCCGGCGAAGAAGCGATTGTCGCGCAGTTGGCGCTGAACCTGACGCAGGTCTCGCTGGAACTGAGCGCCGAAGCCACACTGCTCTCCAAGTTCGGGGAGATCATTGCCTTCGCCGGGCATCTGAGCCAGGAAGACACACATGAGCTGCGTCAGTTAGTACAGGATGATTGGGAAGCAGTCGCGGACGGGGCGCGCGTGCGCTTCATCACCCTGCCCAGCAGCGGCAAAGAGTACATGCTCTACTCGATCCGCGCGCAGGATGACCTGACCCTTTCGATGATCTTTGCTGGCGCAACCCCGCTGCGGATCATCCGCAAACAGGCGCAGCGCCTGATCGACGCGCTGCAATCCGTGCCGGAAGCTGTCGCACCGGTGCAAGAAACCGCGCTGGCTGTTGAAGCCGACCCCGTCACGCTGACCAGTTACAGCTTCCTCTGGTTGCTCCACGAGGGTCACGAAGCGCTGAGCGAGGCCGTCATCCAGGCGTTGCGTGTCGGGCTGACGACACAGTTACGCGAACAGCGCTGGGTCATCGATGGGCTGGATGTACGCGAAGACTACGTTTATCTACTCGCGAACATCCCAGGCGAAGCGCCGTCGCACCAGATCATGCGCGATCTCAAACGACGGTCGGCGGAAATCGCCCATGCCCAGAATCCCGATATCACGCCGCAAATGCTGTGGTCTGATGGCTACTTCATCCTCACGCCAGGACGCACCCTTGCCGAAGACGAAATTGCCGAGTTCATTCACTTCCAACGGATGGGCTGAGCAGTTGTGTTATCATCTACCCAAAGTCGTGGGGGCGAACCGAGTGAGTTCGCCTTCTTAGTTTGGGGATGGTACGCAGATGAAGCGAAAAGAGGTTCTGGCGTATCTGGCCGACTTTGACCTGGAAGTCCAACGTGTGGGGGATGTCCTTCTGGAGGGCAAACAGCACGCCGTCTATCACTACGGCGACGACCAGATCATCAAAGTGCCCAAGCGCTCACTCTATATGAAGCTCTACGGCGCGATCGACTATGACGCCGTGCTGCGCGATGTCACGCTGCTGCAAACACACCTCAGCGAGTTCGTGGTGCCAACCCAAGTGCTGCAATCACGCCGCAACCCCGACCAGTATGTCATCCTGCAAGCGTACCTGCCCGATGCAATTTACATCACGGGCGATCGCTTTCCCGCCATTCGCGAAGACTTTGCGCGTATCGTCGCCGTGAATCGCCACTTCATCGAGCAGCACCGTCTGAGCATCGATTTTTTCGGCAACATCGGCTTCCGCCGCAGCATTCTCGCGTCGCTGCTGCGCCGCCGGGAGATGGCGCTGCTCAACAATCTGCTGCTGGTCGAACGCGATGGACGCGCGCACATCAAGATCACCGATGTGAATCTCTCTGAACTGCGCCTATGGTGGAACGCCGATGTCAAGCTGTTTCACTGGATCGTCGACTCGGCGGTCTTCACCATCACGCAACTGCTCATCCGCGACCACTTCGGCATTGATGGCTGAAGGCTACCCGCGCGGCGAGAATTGCAGTACAATAGCCCAAATGTTCAGTTTCCCCCGCTGCAAAGGATGGTCTTTATGACATCGCGCCCGTTGTTCATCATCATCGACGGCTACGCTCTGGCGTATCGACAGTTCTACGCGCTCCCGGAACGCAGCTTCAGCACCGGCACGGGGCTGCCCACCAACGCCATCTGGGGCTTCGCGCGCACGATCCTGGACACCATGCAGAATGACAAACCGCAGTATTTCGCCGTCAGTTTCGACAGGGGCTTGAGCGGGCGTGAAGTGCTTTACGGAGACTACAAAGGCACGCGGGAAAAGATGCCCGATTCGCTGCGGGTGCAGATCGAATACATCGAAAAGCTTGTGGATGCCTTCAACATGCCGCGTCTTGCCCTGGAAGGCTACGAGGCTGATGACGTGATCGGCAGCGTGGTCGGGCAGGCGGAAGCACAGGGCGTGGATGTACGCGTCATGACGGGCGACCGCGACATCCTGCAACTGCTCAGCGAACACATCCGCGTGCAAATTCCACAGCGCAACGGCCCCGACATCATTTACGATATCCCGCTGTTCCGCGAGAAATATAGCCTGGAACCCTGGCAGTTGGTTGAACTCAAAGCACTGATGGGTGACAGCTCCGACAATATTCCCGGCGTGAAAGGCATCGGCGAAAAAGGGGCGACCGCGCTGTTGCAGCTATACAACGATATCGATGGCATCTACGCGAATATCGACGCGATCAAAGGCGCGACCCAGCAGAAGCTGATCGATGGGCGCGAAATGGCTTACCTCAGCCGCACGCTGGCGACCATCAAGCGCGATGTGCCGTTCAAACTTGACCTGCAAGCCTGCGTGTCTCACGACTTCGACGCCAAACGGGTGGATGACTTGTTCGCCTTCCTGGAGTTCCGTTCGCTGCGGCAGCGCCTGCCAAAGGCGGCTGAGCAGCCCACGCTGTTCGACATGGGCAGCGTGCAGGACGCGCCGCCGAAAGGTAAAAGGAAACGCGCGAAGAAGGAAGAACCCGCCGAAGAAGAGCAACCCGCCGAACTGCTGCCACCCGTCGCGGAGACCGTGACCGTACAAACGGAAGAAGCGCTGAACAACCTTGTGGCGCTGCTGCGCGTGGCAAAGGGCATTGCCTTCGATACCGAGACGACCGGTATCGACCAGATGAGCGCCGAACTGGTAGGAATCTCACTGGCAGTGGAGGGTGAACGCGGCTACTACATTCCGGTCGGGCACAGCACAGGGACACAGCTTCCCTTGAATACCGTGATTGACGCCCTGCGCCCTGCCCTGACCGACCCAGCTATCCCCAAGTACGGGCACAACGCCGCGTATGACATGGTCATGCTGGCGCGCTACGGCATTGAGGTTACGCCCGTGACCTTCGACACGATGGTGGCAGAATGGCTGCGCAACGCCGAGAGTAAGAACCTGGGATTGAAGAATCTGGCAGCGGCGGAACTCGCCATCCAGATGACCAAGATCGACGTCTTGCTCGGTAAGGGCAAGAAGCAGGTCACCATGGACAACGTGCCGATTGAGCGCGCCGCCCCATACGCCGCCGACGATGCCGCCGTGACCTATCGCCTGACCGAGAAGCTGCACCAATCGCTAGTGGACAAACAGTTGATCCCGTACTACGAAGCGTTGGAAATACCACTTATCCCCGTCATCGCCGCGATGGAGCGCGTTGGCATCGTGCTGGATGTACTGCACCTGCGCGGGGTCACGGCTCAACTGGCAGTGATGCTGCACAACCTTGAGGAAACCATCCGCAGCTTGACGGGCACCGATAACAAGTTCAACATCAACAGTCCCAAGCAGTTGAACGAGGTGCTGTTCGGCAAGCTGGGACTGTCGGTCAAGGGAGTGAAGAAGACCATACACGGCTACTCGACCGACGCATCGGTGCTGGAAGACATGCGCGGTGACCATCCCGTCATCCCCTATCTGCTCGAACATCGCGAGTTGACGAAGCTGAAGGGCACGTATGCCGACGCGCTGCCCGAACTGATTAACCCGCTAACCGGGCGCGTCCATACCAGCTATAACCAGACAGGGGCTGCTACAGGACGCCTGAGCAGCAGCAATCCCAATCTGCAAAACATCCCCATCCGCACGGAACTCGGTCGCGAGATACGGCGCGGCGTCATCGCGCCGCCGGGCATGTTGCTGCTCTCGGTCGATTACAGCCAGGTCGAGCTGCGTATCCTGGCACACTTAAGCCAGGACGCCACACTGCTGGAAGCGTTCGCGCAAGGACAGGATATTCATGCGGCGACGGCGGCGAAAGTCTATGGCATCCCGTTAGAATCCGTGACGAAAGACCAGCGCGGCTTCGCCAAGCGTGTCAACTTCGGCCTGATTTATGGTATGGGGCCGCACCGCCTGGCGCGCGACAGCAACCTGACATTTTCGGAAGCACGCAACTTCATCCGCACTTATTTCGACCGTCTACCCGGCGTCGAACGCTACCTGGAAGAGACCAAGCAGCGGGCACGGCGCGAACCACTGAAGACCCTGTTCGGCAGACCACGCGCATTCTCAACGTTGATGAACCCGGAGAGCCGCGCCTCAGAGATTCAGGCGCAGGAACGGGTGGCAATCAATATGCCCATCCAGGGCAGCGCGGCGGACATCATGCGCCGGGCGATGATCGATGTTCACGCGGCATTAGGACGCAGCAGGCTGGGCGCGCGCATCGTGCTTCAGGTACACGACGAGCTGGTGCTGGAAGTGCCCGAGGATGAAGTCGATCAGACCAGCGCGCTGGTGGTCGAGATCATGGAGGGCGCGTACAAGCTCGACGCACCGCTGCGGGCCAACGCGCAGTTCGGCGAGAACTGGCGCGACATGGAGCCGATCTAACGCATCCGATACTGCAAGTATTCGCGCACGAGCGGATGCCCAAAACGGCCAATCTGCCAGATTACCAACCAGGCTTCCTGGTCACATGGCTTCAGGCCGTTGAGTTCAATTTGTGGCCGGGGTGGAAGGAAGCGCCGCCCGACCGAATAGGTTTGCACGATGTGCTCATTCACCTGGTGATAGCTGATCGGTCGCAGTCCGCTGACGACACGATAGCTTTGAATACGGAACATGTCTCCATCAGGGTTATGCTGCAAATTACAGCGCAGCCGCCCCACCACCGCGCCAAACTGCTCGGCCCAGATCTGGATCGCCTTGAAGTCGGCATCGTCTTCGAGCAGCCCGCGCATCATGCGGTCACGAACACCGTACTCAAGCCGGAAACTACGCGCGATGCTCTCCAGGACGCCGTGTCCGATCTGAATGAGTGCCTCCAATACGGCTTCGGTAGACGGCGCTACGCCCACGAAATAGCCCTCAAACCCCGTACCTTCGGCAAAGAACGGGTTATTGCTCTTGCGGACGAACTCCCAGGCAAGGTAGGCCGACTCATAAGGGCGGCTGTGAGCGACAAAATCATCAACGCGGCACTTGTTCAGCCACAACCACCAATACAGATCGCTTGAGAAGGGGACGGGAACATTTGTGAAGGTAATCGGAAGCAGGTCAGTCATGATTTCGCAGCGGGTCTTGGTGCAGATACCACTTCCATTGTAGCACCCTTCCGAAGCGATCATTGAGACCATCTGTCAAATTGCATCGGTCACGTTTCGCCAACGTAGCAACTATGCTATACTGCCTTCAGGACATTACTTCTCACACATCCATGAATACACCATGAAACATTTCCTGAAGCTTTCCGACTGGTCATCCAAGGACCTTTGGCACCTGATTCAACTGGCTATACATCTGAAGATGGAATGGAAGGCTGGTGGGAACAAGCCTATCTTCAAGGACAAGATCCTGGCGATGGTCTTCCAGAAGCCCTCACTGCGCACACGCGTCTCGTTCGAGGTAGCGATGAAACATCTGGGAGGCGATGCAATCATGCTCAGTCCGGATGAGATCGGCCTGGGCAAACGTGAAAGCATCGCCGATGTAGCGCGCGTGCTGTCTGGCTATACGCAGGGCATCATGGCGCGCGTCTTCGACCACGAACACGTTGAACAGTTGGCGCAGTGGGCCAGCGTGCCTGTCATCAATGGCCTGAGCGACTCGCATCATCCCTGCCAGGCGATGGGTGACCTGCTGACGATTTATGAGCAGTTCGGGCGCCTGCAAGGCTTGAAAATCGCCTTCGTGGGTGATGGCAACAACGTCGCAGCCTCCCTGCTGGAAGCGGCGGCACACTTCGGTATGCACTTCACGGTTGCCAGTCCCGATGGATATATGCTGCCGGAAGAAGCCTATGAGGAAGCCCGCCCATTCGCAGAAGACAGCGGCGCCACCTTCGAGATGTTCAATGACCCGCGCGCGGCAGTCAAAGGGGCTGATGTCCTGTACACAGATACCTGGGTGAGCATGGGACAGGAAAGCGAAACCAAGACGCGCGAGGCAGCCTTCGCGGGTTATCAGATCAATGATACCCTGCTGAAACACGCGAGCAAAAACGCCATCGTCATGCACTGTCTGCCCGCACACCGGGGGCAGGAAATTACTGACGCGGTGGCCGACGGGGAACACTCAGCATTGTTCCCGCAGGCAGAGAATCGTCTGCACATCCAGAAAGCTATCCTGGTTCATGTGATGTCTTAGTGAAGATGGTGGGTTGAGCTATGCCTGGAGACCGTAATCTCTACGAACAAGCGATGAATACAGGCCACAATGCGGCCTGGGACAAAGAGTGGACAGCAGCAATTTCCGCCTATGGTCAGGCGGTACAGCAGTTCCCGGACGATGCTGAAGCGCATATCTCGCTGGGGCTGGCGCTGCTGGAAGTGGGGCGGTTGGACGACGCGCTCAAGGTCTACAGCCGCGCACATCAACTTGCGCCGAATGACCCGATCCCGCTGGAAAAAAGTGCTGACATCCTGGAAAAGATGGGGCGCTTGAAAGAAGCTGCGCAGCAGTATATCAATGTGGCCGAGGTCTACATCGGTCAGCGTGATCTGGACAAAGCGATCATGAACTGGGAGAAAGCCACAAAGCTCACGCCCGGCATGGTTGCCATCCACGCCAAGCTGGCACAGGCACACGAGCGACTGGGCGATAAGGTTAAAGCGATTCGCGAGTATCAGGTATTAGGCGCGAACTTCCAGCGACTGGGCGACAAGGATAAGGCGGGCAAGGCGCTGCAACGTGCGCTTAAGCTCGACGCGAAGAACGTCGCTACATTGAATGCCCTGCGCGCGCTTGAATCCGGCGCAGACATCAGTGTGCCGGGAGAAGATAAGAGCAGCAAAGCTGCCGAAAGTGTCAAGAAGAAAACCGGCCCACTCACGACATCATCCACCAGCAAAACACCTGTGGGAGACTCCGACCCGCTGGGACCGATGGGCGAAGCGATGTCCGACGCGCTGGGAATGCTAGCAAGCCACGTAATCGAGGGCGGACGCTTGGATGGCGCGGGGGCGGATGCGCTGCAAGCGATGGAACTTCAGCGGCAGGGCACAAATCCCCAGGCAATCGATGCTTATATGCGTGCAGCAGGCCGCATGAACCACCCGGCACTGAAGATGAACCTCGGTGGACTGCTGGTGCTGGAAAACCGCAACGAGGAGGCGATCAAGTACCTGCCGGATGCCATCGGCAGTCCACAGCTTACGGCTGGCGCGCTGCACGCACTGGGCAAGGCATATTTCAGCGTTGGCAAGCAGAAGCAGGCAGCCAAGTACCTGCTGCAAAGTTTGCAGTCTGTAGATGCGGCGCTGGCCGACAGCGACGACCTTGACGACATGGCGACCCTCTACGAACGGCTGATGACCACCCTCGAAGGCCGCTCCAACGAGGCGCTGGCGCAGATTAACAACCGCTTCATCGGGCTGCTGGGCGGCAAGGACTGGAAGCAGCGTATCGGCGAGACACGCCGTCAGCTTGAAGATACCCTGCGCGATCAGGGCGAAGAAGGCGTGGTGGACATCCTGACGGCCACCCGCAGCGACGAACTGACCGACGCAGTGGGGCGCATCGACAAATACCTGCGTCAGGGTCTCTATACCCTGGCGATGGACGAAGCCCACCGTGCCGTCGAGTTCTCGCCCTTCTATCTCCCCGTGCATGTCCGCATGGCCGAGATCATGATGAAGGAAGGGCGCGTGCGCCAGGCCATTACCAAGTACAATGCCATTGCTAAGACATTCATGGTGCGCAGCGAAAACGACCGTGCGGCCTCAATTCTCAGCGAAGTGCTGGAGATGGCGCCGCTCGACATATCTGTACGTGAAAGCCTGATCGACCTGCTGGAAAGCGAACAGCGCTGGGACGAAGCGCTTGACCAGTACATTGACCTGGCGGACACGCATCACCAGCTCGGCAACTTTGAAATGTCGCGTGATATTTACGCCTCTGCCGAACGACTGGCGAACCGCGTGTCGGCATCCGCCGAGAAGATCGTCCGCATCAAGCACCGCGTGGCCGACATCGACCAGATGCGCCTGGATATGCGCAAGGCCCAGAAAACCTATGAGGAAATCATCCAGATTGCGCCCGGCGACGAACGCGCCCACCGAATGCTGGTTGACATTCACTACCGTCAGAACAATGGCATCGAGGCCATCAAGAAGCTGGACGCGCTGTTAGGCATTTACGCCCGCAGCAAACAGTCGAACCGCATCACGCAGCTTCTGGAAGAGCTGGTCACGATGTACCCCAACGATACCGGGCTGCGCTCGCGCTTGGCGGCCATCTACCGTCAGTTGAAGCGCAATGCCGACGCCATCAAACAGCTGGACGCGTTGGGCGAATTGCAGCTCGAAGCCGGGCAGCACCAGGATGCCATCACCACCATCCGCCAGATCGTGGCGCTCAATCCGCCGGGCGTGGACGATTACAAGCGCCTGCTCTCCCAGTTGGGCGGTTAAGGTCAGCGAGGCGCGGCGCTGGTGGAATTCTTATGGCTTCTGGATAACCTCTCTCTCAAAGCGCTGCTGGACATCTTTCTGGTGGCGCTGGTCTTTTTTGGCGCGAGCTTCTTCTTCCGGGGCACACAGGCTATCGCCCTGCTGCGCGGAATGCTGCTTGTGCTGGCGACGATGCTGGTACTCTCCAGCCTGCTCAACCTGCTGGCGCTGCGCTGGCTGCTGGAAAATCTGCTGCTGGTGATGGGCATCGCCATCCCGGTGATCTTCCAGCCAGAACTGCGCCGCGCCCTCGAACAGCTTGGTCGCGCAAGCAGCCTGCTTAACCGTCAAGCGCCGGAGAGCGTGCGGACACGCACCATTGATGAGGTCTGCCGGGCGGTGGAGAAACTTTCTGAACGGCGGCACGGCGCACTGATCGTCCTGCAACGCAGCACCAACCTGGAAGAATATATCCGCACGGGCATTCCAGTGAACGGCGAAGTCACATCACAACTCCTGTTGACGATTTTCTGGCCGAAGACAGAACTGCACGATGGCGCGGCGCTGGTGAACGGCGAAGGCCGCCTGGCCTCAGCGGCGTCGGTGCTGCCTCTGACGGCCAGCCGCAACCTGCCCGATCCCAAGTTGGGAACCCGTCACCGCGCCGCGCTGGGCATCAGCGAGGTCAGCGATGCGCTGTGCGTGGTCGTCTCGGAAGAGACCGGGCGCATCGGCATCACACATGACGGGCGGTTGATCCCTAAGCTTGACCCCAAACGACTGCGCACGATTCTCACCGCACTGTACGGCGATGACCAGCGGCGCAGCAGGCTGACGCTGACACAGATGCGGACGCGCGCCCAGGAGTGGCTGCTGGCGTTCCGCGAACGGCGCAAGCGGGCGTAAATGATGCAGAAATCACCCGCGCGCCTTGACCGCACACTCATCGATAATCTGATCTGGTTCACAGGGTCGCTGATCCTGGCATTCTTCGTCTGGATGATCGCCACACTGCAATCCGACCCCATTCAGCAGCAGGCCTTCTCGGAATCCATCACGGTGCGACTGGTGCCGGACGCCGGGCTGCTGGTCGTCAGCCCAAGCACCATCGAACGGCAGACGCGCGTAATCGTGCGGGCGCCGCGCTCGGTCTACAGCCTGCTCAGCAGTAGTGAGATCGAGGTCTGGGCAGATCTGAGCGGATTGGGCGCGGGCGAACACACGGTCGAACTCCGCTATCAACTGAATCGTCCCCAGGCCAGCATCGTCGATATTTCACCCAGTCGGGTACGGGTCATCCTGGAAGAATCGGCGCAGAAACAAGTGCCACTCCATGCCGTAATCACTGACCATCCACCGCCCGGCTATGCCCACGACACGCCCACATTCAACCTCGACCTCAATCAGGTGCTGGTCAGCGGCGCGTCCAGTCAGGTGGAAGCAGTTGTCGCAGCGCAGGTTGAACTCAACTTGCGCAATCAGCGCAGTTCACTCGACCTCGATCTGCGACTCGTCGCCGTGAACGCGGAGGGACAGGTCATTACCAATGTGACGTTGGAACCGCAAACCGTGCGAACAAGTGTCAACATCCGCCGCCGCGACGATGTGCGCGAGGTGACGGTGCGCCCAACCATCGAGGGGATACCACCGGAAGGCTATGTGCTGAGCACGCTGAGTTATGCACCACAGACGGTGTTGGTCAGCGGTTCAGCGTCGCAGCTTGCCGAACTGCCCGCCACGCTCTCGACCGAGGCCATCGACCTGACCAACCGCACGGCCAGCTTTGAGGTCGCCGTACCTGTTGCGCTGCCAGGGACAGGGCTGCGGCTGTTGGCAGAACAGAATATCACGGTGACAGTTGAGATCAATCCGGTGATCGGCAGCCGTCAGTTCGACTCTGTGCCATTGGAACTGGTCGGCCTGAGCGACGGCCTGACCGCCGTGCTGCGACCAGAAGGGGTATCGGTGCTCGTGACCGGGCCGCAGCCGGAGCTTGACCAGCTCGTCAGCGAGGCTGTAGAGATCACGCTTGACCTGAGTGGCTTAGGGGTGGGGAACTATACCCTCACGCCGCGCGTCACCGTCGGGCAGATCGCCCCGGAGAATATTTCGCTGCTGCCCGCCGAAATCGAAGTCGAGATCAGCGAACAAGCCGGGAGCTAGTGGGCAGCCGACTTACGAGCGATGAAAAACAGATCCTGCGAGATAATCCAATCCTTGTTCAGCGCCGCCAGCGTGCGCGCCGCCGCATAGAGGGTGCGCCGACCAATGCGCGCCCCCAGAGGGCTGTTGGTCGTTTCGACGGGCAGCGGCACCACAAAACCGATTGGATTCATGCCGTGTGCCGCAAACAGGCGCACCATGTTAGCCGAGTCCCAGTGAATCGTGTGTTCCTTTGCGTCCCATAGATCACGGCGGCGCAGCATCAGACGCTTGCCCGCTTCTGGCAGCAGCCCGGCGGCGCGGCTCTTCAGCGCTGTGTAGCGCACGTTGGGCGTCTTCATAAAAACGTAACCGCCCGGCTTGAGTACTTGGGCGACGGAGGCAACGAAAACATTGATCTCCTCAGGCAAGATATGCTCAATCACATCAGTGGCGATCAAGCCATCGTAGTAACCGGCACGATCGGGGATATCGTGCAGAAAACTGGCGAATACATTCACGCCCAAGCGCCTCGCCGCAATGCTCGCCAGCACAGGCGATGGTTCGACGCCTTCCACTTCGAAAACACCAGTACGCTGTAGATAACTCAACAGCCAGCCCGCGTTGCAGCCCACATCAACGATGCGTCCGCGCGGGATATAGCGCTGGATGATCGCCGTTGTTTCCTGATAATTCTTGTGACGATCGTGCTGCTTCTCACCACGATCAATTGCGCCGTACTTGGCCTGCCACTGTTCCGGGGTCATCTGCATATACTCGCCCTGCGGCTCGGCCAGACGCGGATAGGTTATATACAGCCCACAGGATGGGCAGCGCTGCACACCTGCTTTGCCGCGCGATGAGACATCCCAGGCGATGATGTGTCCATCAAAGACACCACCACAGGCGGGACATGAAAACGGAGGGACAGTATCCAAGGCATCAGCTCCCGAAACCAGTAGAGTTCGTCGCGAGTAACAGGGCTTTTGCAAAGTCGCCATATCATTAACGTTGCTCACCGATTCCCCTCGCCATGAGCGCAGCAAAATGAGGATTGGCCAGGGGAGGGGTGCACTGCCGCTGTGGACTTTGCAAAGGCTCTGGTCACGAGTATAGCGCCGAAGCCAGGCACATGGAATGCGAATTACAGCGTAATTGTGCCGCATCCTCATGCGCGAAATGATGCTATACTAAACGAGGTGACCGGCTACCTCCTCATTTCGGAGTCATTGCTGTGAAAGAAATGAAATGCAACAATTGCGGTGGAACCCTCAGGATTGAGAATCAGTTCATCCGCACCGTAACCTGTCCATTTTGCAGCACGAATTATTTAGTGAGCGGCACAGACACGCTCGACCCAACCGGACAAACCGCCTCGCTGGCAAACTACCCGTCGCGGTTGCGCGTTGGTATGAGCGGCAAGATTCGCGGGCGCGGTTTCACGGTGCTGGGACGCATTCGTTACATGTACGACGAAGGCTTCTGGGAAGAATGGCAGATCACCTGGGACGATGGTGCGCCGCCCGACTGGCTGGAAGAAGACGAGGGTTACTGGACGCTCTACCGCCGCGAGCGGGT
>JAEUQX010000415.1 GCA_016788625.1 Anaerolineae bacterium | reverse complement strand
CCGAGTTTGCGCGTCTCGCTGTCTTCCGGCAGGTCGTGCTTCGGTTCACGGGTGAGCGCCAGGAAGCCCATCGAGACCATCAGCGCGATGCCCGCCAGGGTGAAGCAGATGATGAAGTCCGTCGGGGAGGGCAGCCGTTCCAGGATGATGCCTGCGGCCACCGCGCCGCCCGCGCCGAGCAGGCTGGCCGCCGCCGACTGCATACCGAAGAATGTGCCGCGCTGCTTGGTGGGAATGATCTTGCCGATCATCGACTGCCAGGCTGTGCCCGCCAGCCCACCGCCCAGGCCATAAATGAGGAGCAGCAGCAGCGTCAAGGGAATGACCACATTCGCCCCGACCGTCGGCCAGAGCAGCGCCATCAGCGCCAGCCCGAAGAACGGCCAGCGTTCATGGAAGCTCATGAAAAGTACCATAGGTTTGTAGCGCCGCAGCCGCGCGACATAGCCGGAGGTGAAAAGCTGCGGAAGCTGCCAGCCGATGGCGTGCAGCGAACCGACCAACCCGATGACGAAAGCCGATGCCCCCATGGCGTTGAGGAAGAGCGGCAAAACCGTGACGCTGGAGGCCAGCCCCAACGCACCCAACCCAAAAAAAGCCCCATCAATGACGTTGACACGAAAATTGTGTCCGACATTTTCGCGGAGTTCAGACTGCGACATGTTACCCTCGGTGATGCTATCCGATGCATCGTATCATGAGCCGTGCCCATCATGGCCTTAATTGGCCTTACAGCGAGGGAAAATGGTCGTCATTTTCTGTTGACAGACGATTAGAGATGGCTTAAACTTTGCGCGTTGTTCCGGTTAAAGGCTTTTGACAGATGAAGCAGCCGCTGGTCGAACAACTGCACAGCCCGCGCCGCCGTCGCAGCCGCCCGCAAACCCGTGAGGTTTTGCTGGGATTTTCGCGCTGCGGTTGACGCGCCAGACGTTACCCAACTCGGAAGTTCACCCCCTGACCTCACACGAGACCGTCGGGGGGTTTTTTATTTGCAGGTACAGGAGCAGCACGCATGACATCTCGCATCTCCGTTGGCGTTTATGGCGCGTCGGGCTACGCCGGACAGGATCTGGTGGACATCCTGCGCGCGCACCCGCAGGTTGACATCGTCTTCGCTACGTCGAACAGCTACGCGGGCGACCCTGTGCCCGGCACGGCGCTGCGCTATATCCCGCATGATCAGGCCGACCTGAGCGCAGTACAGGCGGTGTTCCTGGCGCTGCCACACACGGCATCCGCGCCGCTGGCGGCCAAAGCAGGAGCGGCGGGCGTGCGCGTCGTCGATCTTTCGGCGGATTTGCGGCTGGACACGCCGGAGCGCTACCAACAGTGGTATCAGCACACGCATCCCTGCCCGGAACTGCTGCCGACACCCTACGGTCTGCCAGAGTTCAACCGCGAGAAGCTGCGCGGAGCGACGCGCGTGGCCGCGCCGGGCTGCTACCCGACCACCACTTTGCTCGGGGTCGCGCCGTTGCTGCGCCATGACTGGCTGCAAGCGGGCACGCCGATCATCGTGGATGCCAAGTCGGGCGTCTCCGGCGCGGGGCGTGAGCCGAAAGCCAATACGCACTTCGTTGAGGTCTACAGCAACTTCTCGCCCTATAATCCGGGGCGCGCACACCGCCATGTGGGCGAGATCGAACAGGAGATGCACAAGCTCAACCCCGGCGCGGGTACGCTGATCTTCACGCCGCATCTGCTGCCTGTTGACCGCGGCCTGATGGCGAGCATCTACGTCACCCTTAAGCCGGAGCACAGCAGCAAGGCGGCACAGGCGCTCTACGAGGAGACCTACGGCAACGAGCCGCTGGTGACGGTGCTGCCGCCCAAGCAGCAGGCCACGCTCAAGCATGTCGTCCGCACCAATGGCTGCGCGATCAGCCTGACGCCCGTCACCGAGCAGTATCTGCACATCACCAGCGTCACCGATAATCTGCGGAAAGGCGCGTCGGGACAGGCGGTGCAGTGCTTCAACCTGATGTTCGACCTGCCGGAAACGACAGCGTTGTTATGACCCCTGAACTGGCAGCGGTGGTCTTCGGGCTGCTGGCCTCGGCAGGATGGGGCAGCGGCGACTTCAGCGGCGGGCTGGCGACGCGGCGTATGAACGTGTTCAGCGTGGTGGCGCTCTCGCACGTCATCGGCCCATTCCTGCTCACCGCACTGGCGCTCCTGAGTGGCGAAGCGCTGCCGCCGTCGGGTGACCTGCTGTGGGGCGCGCTGGCCGGGATGGCGGGCGTGGTCGGGCTGGCCGGGTTGTATCGCGGGCTGGCGATTGGGCAGGCCGGCGTGGTTGCCCCGGTCTCGGCGGTGCTGGCGGCGGGGATACCCGTGTTGTTCACCGCGGTCACACGCGCCCTGCCGGATGGTTTGCAGTTCGTCGGGTTCGCGCTGGGCATCCTGGGCATCTGGTTAGTCTCTGGCACGCCGCGCGCCGCCGGGAAACCGAGCGGACTGCAAATGGGGCTGATCGCCGGGGTAGGCTTCGGCGTGTTCTTCATCCTGCTCGACCAGATCGCCTCGGATGCGGTATTCTGGCCACTGGTCGCCGCCCGTACCGCATCCAGCCTGTCGATGCTGACGCTGGTGCGCGTGCGCGGACTGGAATGGCGACCGCCGAACCGGGGGATGCTGGGACTCGTGCTGCTGGCGGGTGTTCTGGACATCGCGGCGAATGCCTTTTTCGTGATGGCGACGCAGGCCGGGCGGCTCGATATTGCTGCTGTCGTGTCGTCGCTGTACCCGGCAGTAACGGTGCTGCTGGCGCGTGTGCTGATGCGCGAACACATTACGAACGGGCAGTATTTGGGCATCGCTTGCGGCCTGGCCGCCGTGATTCTGATCGCGGTGGGGTGAACTTCACCCTACATAACCAGCAGTGGGATTCAATATCGAACCCGCGCCATTGGTTACACAGATTTTCGTTCATGGCGGGCGGGCAGCTTTTTCAGGAAAGGGCAAACATGACAGCTCCGATTGTGGTCAAGGTCAGCGGTAGCGAACTCGATGACCCGGCCTATTTGCAGAACTTCGCACAGGCCATTCACGCGCTGAACGCCCCGACAGTGATCGTACACGGTGGCGGCGCGGAGATCAGCAGTCTGCAGAAGTCACTGGACATCCAGCCGCAGTACCTCAACGGCGTGCGCATCACCGATGCCCAGTCGCTGCGCCTGGTCGAGATGGTGCTGTGCGGCACGGTCAACAAGCGCGTGGTGCGGGCGCTGCTGGCCGCCGGGCTGGATGCGCTGGGTATCAGCGGGGTTGATCGCGGGCTGGTGCGGGCGCGCAAGATGCCCAACCCGACGCGCGACATGGGCTTCACGGGCGAGGTCGCGGCGGTGCGCGCCGAGGTGCTGACGCGCCTGCTGGACGAGGGCATCACCCCGGTGGTCGCGCCCGTCTGCCTGGGCGAAGACAGCAGCTACAACGTCAATGCCGATCACGTCGCCGGAGCGATTGCTGCCGCGATCAGCGCCAGCCGCACGGTGTTCCTGACCAACGTATCCGGCGTGCTGGTGGGTGGGCAAGTGGCGGCGACGCTGAACCGCGCCGAGGTCAACGCGCTGATCGACGATGGCACGATCTTCGCGGGCATGATTCCGAAGGTGCAGACGGCGCTGCACGCGCTGACAATGGGCGTACAGCAAGCGGTGATCACCGATCTGGCGGGTCTGCAAGCGGGTGGGGGCACGGTGTTCCGGGCAGAATGAGGCGCGCGCCATTTCGCTGCCATCCCCATCGCAGTCACAGCAGGTGGGGATGGCAGGTCAAGCAGGCAGAGGTGACTATCCGGCGCGCGCGTCCGCCAGCAGCTTGCCGAGCGTCTCCAGGTTATTGACGGCGCGGGCACTGCGGGAGCGGTCGATGCGTTTGAGCAGGCTCGCCAGCACATCTTTCGGCCCCAGTTCGACGAAATGCTCGACGCCAGCCGCGATCATGGCCTGCACCGACTCCGTCCAGCGCACAGAATGCGTGAGCTGCAACTCCAGTTCATGGCGTATCTGCTCGACACTGCCGAGCGGCGCGGCCTCGACGTTGCCATAGACAGGTACGCGCGGCGGCTGGAAGGCCGTGGCGGCCAGGACCTGGCGGAACTCGTCGGCGGCAGATTGCATCAGCGGCGAGTGCGAGGCGATGCTGACGGCCAGCTTGACGACCTTCTTTGCGCCGGCTTCTTTGGCGAGCGTCATGCCGACTTCCAGCGCGGCCTCATCACCGGAGATGACATTCTGGCCGGGGCAGTTGTCATTGGCGAGGACGAGCGTCTTGCCCGTCTGTTCACTGGCTTTCTGGCACAGTTCGCGCACCACGCTGGCATCCAGGCCGAGCAGGGCAGCCATCGCCCCAGGGCTGCGGGTGCCCGCCTCCTGCATCAGCCGTCCACGCTCACGCACCAACCGCAGACCGTCCTCGAAGCTGAGCGCGCCCGCCGCCGCCAGCGCCGTGAACTCGCCCAGGCTGTGCCCCGCCGCGAAGGCCGCGTGAGCATCGGGCAGTTCCTGCTGGACGAGACGCAGCAGAGCGATGCCGCAGACATACAGCGCGGGCTGCGTGTTGTAGGTGTCGTTCAGCGTCTCTTCCGGCCCGTCAAAGCACAGCGCGGAGAGCTTAACGCCAAGGACATCATCGGCCTGGGCGAAGGTCTCGCGCACGACAGGATACTGCTCGGCCAGGTCTTTGCCCATACCGACGCTCTGCGACCCCTGACCAGGGAACACGTAAGCAATTTTTGTCCAATCCATCGTCTAATTCCTTAAAGGTGTTTTTCTGTAGGGACGGGATATATCCCGTCCCTACTGATGGTATAGAAACGAAAAGCCGCGCTGGACAGAGCAGAGCGGCTTGATCAGACAACCATAAGGGTGTTTAGGTTTCTTCGACAGCGACGACCGTCTCACCGCGATAAGTGCCGCACTTCGGGCAGACGCGATGGGCGACATGGTACTCGCCGCAGGTATCGCAAGCTACCAGATGGTTCAGCGTGAGGGCGTCATGCGAACGGCGCTTGTTGCGGCGCGTGCGGGAGTGTCTACGTTTTGGCAGTGGACCCACAGCCTGTGTCTCCTCAATAAGGTAACGTTCAAAGTCCGGCGATTATACGGTTAGCAAGGTTAAGAAGTCAATGCCCGCCGCGCGTAGGTGCTTTCTTTTGGGGAGCAGCGGGAGAACGCACACCCTCAAGGCTTGATCCTCCTGCCCAATCTGCTGCAAAGTCCGAAAATGGCTGGCATCCGCGCACCGTTGCGCTGCGGCGAATTTGCGCTAACATGGCCGCAGCGAATGATATGCCTTGTGAGTGATGAGCGTGACCGCAAAAAGTACCCCTGGTTTGTGGCAAAAAGTGTTGTTGATGATCGGCGGCGTGGGCTTCGCGCTGCTGCTGGCGACTGTCGTGCTGTCGGCCTTCCCGAACCTGATCGGCGGCAACCGCCCGCTGACACGCACCCAGGCCAACACCGAAATTCGAGTGCAGTTCTACCACAGCAATGGTGATCTGTTCACCTCGCTGCCGGGGCGCATTCGCCCGCCGCAGGATGACGCGCTGCTGGCGGATTTCACGCTGGCCTTCGACGCCGACAGCTTCCGTATTCCCGCGATGCAGGCCGAGCATTACCCCATTGCCGCATTCGGTGACTCCTTCACCGAAGCGCCGAACGCGGCTGCTCCCTGGCCGGATGGAGTCGCGGCGCGGCTGGATGTGCCTGTGCGCAACTACGGTTTTCGTTCCTACGGGCCGCTGGAGGTGCAGAACACCGTGCGCGAGTTCGCCAACCGCGAAACCCGTACCTGGCTGCTGTATGCCTTCTTCTCCGGCAACGACCTGGGCGACGCCAACCGCTCCGCCGCGCTGGCCGAGCGTTCGCCGCTCTATTTGCTGCCGCAGTTGGCCGAGCAGGCCGCGCGCGAGATGTCCACGCAGGTGGCGCAGTCCGAGAGTGAGCATTACGACTTCCCCATGCCGGTGATCATCGGCGGCAATTACTACGAGATGGCTTTCCTGACCTACTATTTGTTTCGCCAGCTCGCCCCGCCAGAGGGTTTCGCCGCCAGCCGCACGTTCGAGATTTTCGCGGAGGCGGTGGACGACATCACGGCCAACACGCCGGGGATGTGCCACGCGCTGATCTTCATCCCAACGAAAGAGCAGTTGTACTACCCTTACATTCACCCGGCGGTGCGGCAGTATTTGCGCGATAACGCCTATCGCGCTGTGCTGGATGGCAGCCGGATGCTGCAACTGGAGGCCGCGCCGCTGGCCGAGGCGGACGAACCCGCGTTCATCACGGGGCTGACGGCGCTGCGCGACGCGGTGCGCGACTTCATGGCGACGCAATCGGACTGGCAGTTCATCGACCTGCTGCCCGTCTTCCAGGAACATGTGGACGCGGGCGAACTGCTGTACTACCCGTATGACTCGCACTGGAATCAGGCGGGGCATGATCTGGCGGCACAGGTGATCGCGGACGCGCTGCGCGATGTGCCGGGCTGTCCGGTGATATGAAAAGTGATGAGTAACGCGTGATGAGCGAAAGGAAGTCTTCGCCATAGAAGCGCAGTGACACGGAGAAACGACAGGGGCGCAAATCTTTGTGGGGGCACGACATGTCGCGGCCATCGCAGAGGAAGAGAAGAGGGCTTGTGTATCGTAGAGACGCGCAGCCTGTGTGCCTCGCAGCACTATAGAGGATGTGAGTATGGATTTCACTGGACAGATCGTGTTGGTTACGGGCGGCTCGCGCGGGATTGGGCGGGCGATTGCGCGGCAGTTCGCGGAGAAGGGCGCACGTGTGGCGGTGCATTACCACCAGAACGTACAGGCCGCCGACGAAACGCTGGCGCTGCTGCC
>JAEUQX010000473.1 GCA_016788625.1 Anaerolineae bacterium | reverse complement strand
CGCTGCTGCCGACCTGAGCTACCCCTGTACAATAAATGGACATTTCGGAGATTTATGGGCTATGGTTATCAGTCGCTTCATGATCGGTCTTTCGGCGGGGCTGGTGCTGGCGCTGGCTTTCGTCGTCTATATGGGCGTGCGCGGACGTGCGGTGGCGGCATTTCTTGAGCAGGCGGACACCGAGCGCAAACGCCCCACACCACAGACGCTCGTCACCCTGACGGGCGGGGCCGTCCTGGCGGCTATCCTGCTGGGCGTTGCTGCGAGTCTGGTCTACACGCTGATCGATTCGCCCATCCGCTTCATCGTACTGGCGCTCGGCGCGGCCATTACGCTCTCGGCGGCGGCTTTCGTCACCGATACCGGGTTGGTGGAAGACAAGGTGCTGCTGAATTTCGTCGTCGCGGTGGTGCTGGGGCTGCTCGTGCCGCTGCTGGCAGGGTTCTGAGCGTCGTTCTATCCTGTTCGTAACGTTTGATCGGGTCATGCGTCTTAGTCTGTAGCGATACGCTTTGAGGGGCTACTGCTGAGTGAAACCTGATCTGAGCGCTGAACACGGACTGCTTGCCCGCGCACGCCTACACGACAGCGATACACTGGCGCTGATCTTCGACACCTACTACGCCGCCATATTCCGCTACATCTACGTTCGCGTCGGGCACAAGGAGACTGCTGAAGACCTGGCGGCACATGTGTTTCAGCGCTTGCTGGCACACCTGCATGACGGGCGTGGTCCCGAACAATTCCTGAAGGCCTGGTTGTTCCGCGTCGCTGAAAACCTGATTATTGACGAAGCGCGGCGCGGTGCTCTCCGTACTCATGCGCCGTTGGACGACAACGCTGGGTGGCTTTCCTCATCCCCCGATGAAGATGACCCGATTGTGCTGAACAACCTGCGTACTGCATTGGAGCAGCTTCCCTCGGTACAGCGGCAGGCGGTCACGCTGCATTATCTTCTGGAACTGTCGAACGACGATATTGCCCAGATCATGAACCTGAGCGTAGGCGCGGTGAAGGCACATGTTCACCGGGGACTCACTGCGCTGCGAAATAATATGAGTGAGAAGACGAACCATGAACCCGAATGACGATCTGATTGAGCAATTTGAGGCGGCCAGGGCAGAACTGGAACATTTCCCCGATTCGCAGACACAGGATCGGGCGCGCGCAGCGTTTCTGGCGAGCGCATCTGTAACGCGCAACGGGCATATGCGTCATAGCCATCACAACAGCGCGTTGTTGCATGTGCCAGTTATGTTGCAAGGAGAGAAGAAGATGCCTGTTCACCAATCGCAACGCCTACGCCTCGCCGCTGCCATCCTGATCGCCGTGCTGCTGGCCGGAGGGATCTGGACGATACCGACCCTGCGCAGCCTAGCCCAGGAAGTAATCAGCTTTTTCATTCGGGCCGAGGATAACGTCCGCAATGACGAGATTTACGTAGGTGGTACTCCGGTCGAATCTGGCGAACAACCGGGTGGGACGCTGGCCGCTGCCATCGCTGCTGCGCCTTTTGATGTGCATGTGCCCACTGTAATCCCCAATGGTTTCCGGCTGGACAGCGCAGAGTTTACGCATGGGGTTGTCCTGCTGAAGCTAACCTGCCAGGAACCGTGGGCTGTCTGGATCACGCAGCGGGTATTTAACCCGGCAGAGGTTGTCCCGCAGGATATTGGCGCGAGCGCGATGATCGAAGCGGTCGATATTCATGGCGCTGTTGGGCAATATGTGCATGGCACATGGGACGTTGTCCTGCCTGAAAACTTCGACGCTTTGCGCCAGAACCCAGACAGACAGAGTCTCGCGGTTGAAAGCGTCTGGAATAATGACCTGCCCTGGGGAAAGTTGACCTGGACGGCTGACGACCTGATGTTTGAAATCGTGAGCGCTGGCGGCCTGATGAGCGAGGACGGGCGTAATCATCGCTGCGCGCCGAGCCGTGAGCAGTTTTCTGCGCTCGCAAATGGGCTGATCGCCAACTCCGCGCTCGCGTCCTCCTAGAATCTATCCGCAAACCAGATCGAGGGCTGAGAAACAGGATGTATTCCGCTCACATGCAAGTTGCCGGACAAACACCAGAGCGGATACATCCTGTCCTCCAATCCTATCGAAAACCGAAAAAGATCGATGACATTCACATGCCGCGTCCGCTGTATGCAACGGAAAGGCGTCATTTGTGTCTCATTCGCCATCCCGTTCCAACTGCGCCAGCTCGTGCGCGTCCAGGTTGGCGCGGTTGTGCAGCAAGCCCTGCGCCGCCGCCGTGTGCCATGCCTGCCGTGCGCCGGGGTCGTAATACACATTGCGCAGCAGCGTCAGCGCGTCCGGCCCGCCGATCTCCGCGACCAGCGCCAGGATGAGCGTCCCGTGCGGTTCACTCATCCCAGCGTAGAAAGCGTTGAGCAGCGCATCCACCGCATCCTCGTCCAGCGCCCGCAGCGCATCCCAGGCCGCTGAGCGCGCCTGCGCATCGGCCTCGTTCAGCGCACGAATCAGACCGTCGTGTTCGCTCATGCGCGTTCGGATTCAGGCAGCGCGGGCGGCACGAGCAGATAACTGAGGAAGGTGCCGCCGATGCCCGCCAGGAACGGCGCACCCAGCCACATGTGAATCGCCCACCATACACCGCGATTGAACAGCATCAGGCCGATGATGTGCAGCGTCACGATCACGCCCAGCGCCAGCGCGAACGGCACGACAAAGCTGAAGACGCGCAGCCGCTGCGGCGCTGCGGTGATGGGGGTGGCGGTGATGGGGGTGGCGGGTCTGAGCAGCAGGTCAGCCAGCAGCCCGGCCAGCGCGGCGGGGATGATCAGCAGGAACTCGGCAGTCTGCGAGATCAGCATCCAGGTCATCAGCGCCATATTGAGCGCGAAGATCAGCGTGAACGCGCCGAACGGCAGCCGCCAGCGCCGCACCGCGAACAGCATCACGCCCGTCAGCGTGGCCGTGTGCAGCAGGATGCCCGTCACCCCGCGCAGATCGGCATAGCGCGCCTCGCCGCCGCGCATCCGCCCGACAATCAGTCCCATCTCGCCCGTCAGGCTGGCATATTGCAGGAAGAAGGTGATCAGGCTGGCGACGAAAGCCAGTCCCAGCACCAGCGGCAGCATTGCGCGCCAGTTTGTCTCTGTGCGACGCACCCAGTACGCGCGCAGCGGCCCGGTCACGAACAGGAATGCGCCCGTCGCCAGCGCCAGATGTGCCGGGCTGAGCAGCGCCTCCATGTTGGCCTCGAAGCCGAACAGTTCGTGCCAGGCGAAATCGAATGCGCCCGCCGCGCCAAAGAGCAGCACGCCTGCCAGCGAGAGCATGTAGCCCTGCGGCAGCGCCCGTCCCCAGGCCGCGCCCCGGCTGACGTTGCGGAAATGCGTGCCGACGAGCAGCATTCCGACCGCGCCGTAGCCCGAATACAACACCGCGTGCCAGGGCGTGAAGAAGGTGTCATCCACCCTGCCATGATTGTGCGCCCAGCCATCCAGGAACAGCCCGAAGATGAACCATCCGCATAGCAGCACCACCCAGTAGTCAAATGCGATGCGCCCGGCAGGCTGCGCGGCGCGCGGTGCGGCAGTTGGGAGCGATTGTTGCAAAGTCGCCATAGCTTTTGTCCTTATCGAATCGAATTCTGTTTCCCCCATATACGCCGCTCAGACATTAAGGGTTTCGGTGTAACATTGAGAGTTTTCACCAACTCGGTTCATTTTAGGTGGTTTTGTTCAAAATAATGCGCCCTAGGGACGCGATATATCGCGTCCGATCACTCAATTTGAGCGTGATTTTTTCAATTTACTAGAGACTCCGCTCAACCTGGAATAGTCTCGAGTAGGAGCTTGCTGATAGTACTTAGCAAGTTAAAATGCAGTTCTGCTGAAGTGGAGTGCAGCCAAGTGGGAAGTAGGCGAGAAGTGGAATGTAGCTTTGATAGCACGAAGACACGGGTTCACCTTGCTTGCTGCCTTTACCCTTGTTTTTATCATGCTTTCATTTCGCGTATATTCTCTGAGTGGTTTCTCTTGTAAATGATTCTAGTTTTTGGATTTGTTTTAATTGTGGTAATTGAAATACTTAGGATTGACTTGCCTCCGTGTATAATTGATATTCCTTTTCCTTCCTCTTACTGAGACCATACATCTGATCACCAATTAAGCCTATTAAGAAATGATATCTGAAGTGTTTAGTCAATTGAAGATAATCTAATTCACGAGAGACTATTTTTCCTTCCAATTCAAGTAGTTCAATGTCTCTAATAGCATACTTTGAGGTCAAATTATCAAATATGTTACGCGAATTGATTGCAAAGCCTGCGACAGATAGTCTTGATAGATGCCATACAGCCCAATAGTCACCAGGCTTAACATTGAAGGCCTCCAAACGCTTGTTGGCCCATGAATGTTTGACTTGAGATACACCAACGGAGTGATCCAACGCTAGCCAAAAGAATGGCAGGAGTAGTTGGTGGGTTTCGACATTGGCGAGTACCCATTCTTTTCCGTAAGTCCAGATGTCAAACCAATAGTCGACACCAAAATGTATGAACAACGCATCTATGAGATGCCTTGTATCCGAAAACTCGGCTAGATTTACCTCAATGTTTTCGTGAGTTGGGAGTCCAATCGTAATTGAACCCTGTGACGTGTCAATAACCTTCTTTAATGTAGACTTCAATTGCTCAATAGCTTTTGCGAAATGTTCCTTCCGACCATCAATATATTGGCAATTCGCCATGTACAAAGGGGCGGATTCAATCCAATTGTTTCCCAAAACCCAAATCGGATATATAGGTCGATTAAGCAATCGAGCTAGCGTTAACTCACCTTGAACAAATGCTGACTGTAGCGCATTCGGGGAAGCTATTAAGATTACTGCAGCAGATGCTTGGATGGCGTCACGTATGGCATGTTCCCAACTCGATGTACCAGGATCTAAGTTCTCTGTATCCTTCCAAATTGAGAAGTTCGCCTCACGAAGAACCTGCGCAACACTCTCTGCAAATGTGGAATCTATCCGGGAGTAGGAAATGAATATGGTTTGTCTCTGCATCCAAGAACTCACTCGCTTATTATCTGAAAGTCATAAACATAAATATACTGCAGATAGCAATTACCTGCAATTTGTTGGGTAAACTTCACCGATTGACTCTGATTTACAAGCTTTGCGCCACCCTGGTAAAATGAGCGCTGTAATTGTGCTACACGGCCACGAGTGTTGAGGAGTGAACGAGGATGTCGAAACAAACCTCCGAGACCCGCTTTACGATGGGCATTCCGCGCACCCTGGGCGGCAGTCCGCGTTACGGCTTCTGGATGACCACCAGCGAGAAGCGCCTGTTGGCCGTCGTCCGCAGCATGAACTGCGTCGCGGATATGAAACGTTCGCGTTCGACCGGGCGCGTGCTGGTGGCGCTGAGCGAAGAGCACGACCCCGACGAGGCCTGGCACTGGATTCGCTCGGAACTGGAAGATGCCATCCACGAAGTCGAACTCGACCCCATTTGGGTGAACGCCATCAAATGGATTCTCTAACGGGATGCATTTCGATCTTTCGGCAACAGGGTGGCGCGGCGGACACGACATGTCGTGTCCCTACGATGACCGCTTTGTGTAGGGACATGGCACTGCCATGTCCGAAATGTTGCCAATAATCTGAAATGCACCCTCTAATGAGGGAGCAGGGATCATGCAAAGCGATACGATTGAGGTGCGCGCCGACGAACGCTTCGATGAGGAGCGGCTGGCGCATTACCTGCGCGGCAAGCTGGACGGCGCGGAACAGCCTTTGCAAGTGCGGCAGTTCGGCGGCGGCGCGGCCAACCTGACGTATCTGCTCGATTTTGGCGCGCAGCAGTACGTGCTGCGGCGGCCTCCCCTCGGCCCGGTCGCGCCTGGGTCGCACGATATGAGCCGCGAATACCGCGTGCTGTCCGTGCTGCATCAGTCTTTCCCTTTTGCGCCGCGCGCCTTCCTGTTCTGCGATGACGAGTCGCTGATCGGCGCGCCGTTCTTCGTGATGGAGCGGCGACAAGGACTGGTGGTGCGCCGTTCGCTGCCGGAAGCCTATGCCCATATCCCCGACGCGCCGCGCCGCATGAGCGAGGCATTGGTGGACGCGCTGGCGGAGCTGCACCGCGTCGATTATCACGCCGTTGGGCTGGAAGGGTTAGGTAAACCCGCCGGGTTCATCGAACGGCAGGTCGAAGGCTGGTACGGGCGCTGGCACAACGCGCGTACCGAGATGCTGCCGCAGATGGAAGTGGTCTACGGCTGGCTGCGTGAGAATGTGCCGCCGAGCAGCCCGCCCGCGCTGGTGCATAACGACTATAAGCTCGATAACGTCATGCTGGCAGCCGATGATCCTGGCAGATTGGTGGCGATCTTCGATTGGGACATGTGCACGCTGGGCGACCCGCTCTCCGACCTGGGCGCGCTGCTGACCTACTGGACGGAGCCGGACGACGCGCCCTATCTCCAGATGACGGCGATGATGCCCGTTGGCGACAGGCGCTTCATGAACCGCGACGAACTGGTGGCGCGCTACGCCGAGAAAAGCGGGCGCGATGTCTCGCACATTCGCTTCTACCACACGCTCGGCCTGTACCGTCTCGTCGTCATCTGCGCGCAAATCTACATCCGCTACAAACGCGGGCAGACACAGGATCAGCGCTTCGAGTCCTTCGGGCCGATGATCGCGCTGCTGGCGCAGGCGGCGCAGTCGGTGGCAATGGGCGGGTGAGGCGCTAATCCGGCTCGTGTCCCTCGTGGATGAACAGGCGGCTGAGACCGCGATCGGACACATAGGGGATGAAGCCGTTGGCCGCTGAGCGCGCGTAGGCGTCGTCGATCTGCTCGTCGAAGCGCGTATAGTCAACGGTCAGCACGAGCTTGCCCGCCGCGACCCACTCGGCCAGGTCGCTTTCGCGCTGCGCCGTCCATTCGGCAGGTGGAGCCTGATGATCTGTCGGATAGCCGTAGTACAGGTCTTCCACCAGAATGCCCGTCACGGCGTCCATGTAACCAGACTCCGGATCGCGCAGGGGAATATCCTCGCCGTTGATGGTGAAGATGCCAAAGCCGGGCGAGCGCTCGCGGGCATGGTCGGCAATCGCCAGCACGAAATCGATCATCTCGGCGTAGGCCGTCTCGCGCCCTGCCGCTTCGTAGTAGCTGGCGGCATCCACACGGTCGAGCAGCACGCCATCGAAGCCCGCGTCAATGATGCGGTCAATGTAGGCGTCGCTGCCGTTCAGGATGATTTCCTGCCAGCCCGGATGCCAGTATTTCACCCAGACATCGCCCGCCCAGAAGCCGTCGAATTCCTCCGCCCACTCCGGCCATGTGCCGTCCGCCCGCGACCATTCCGGCTGCCAGTAGTACTGGAACTGCGCGGCCTGCCCGATGCTCATGTAAGAGACGATCAGCTTGGGGCCGCCCTCACTGTCGCGCAGGTTGTCCAGCACGGCTGAACTGCCCCCGGCGAGGGCGATGTCGGCGATCACCAGATCGTAGGCGGTTCCGGCCAGGCGGTTGGCACGCGCGCGCTGTAATTGGATGATGTAATCATCAACCGCAGCCCAGTTGCGCCCTTCAACCGACGCTTCGCCCGCGTCCTGTGCGCTCACGGTCACGGCCAGCAGCGCCAGCAGGCAGATCGATAGCATACGCTTCAGCATAGTCACCCCTTAATGCCGCTGAGCGTGAAACCGCGCACGACCCAGCGCTGCAAGAACAGGTAAACCACCAGGATGGGCATGACGATCAGGATCGACGCCGCCATTTGCAGGCCGAGGTCGCTGGTGTGGCGGTCGTTGTACCAGGTGAGGATGATCGGCAGTGTGCGCACTTCGACATCCTGCAGCACGATCAACGGCCACAAATAAGCGTTCCAGTTGGAGATGAAGACCAGTACGCCGAAGGTCGCCAGCGCGGGCAGCACCTGCGGCAGCACAATGCGCCAGTAGATCGTCCACTCGGATGCGCCGTCAACGCGCGCCGCGTCGAGCAGTTCATCGGGGATGCTCTGCATGAACTGGCGCATGAGGAAGATGCCGAACGCATTGAACCAGCTCAGCGCGACCAGCCCCAGCAGGTTGTTGGTGAGGTTGAATTCCAGCAGGATCAGGTACGACGGGATCATGGTGAGCTGGAAGGGGATCATCAGCGTTGCCAGGATATAGGCGAACAAGACCCGTTTGAAGCGGAACTCGAACTTGGCGAAAATATAGCCGAACAGCGAACTGGTGAAGGTGTGGATGGCGACGTTGCTCAGCGCGACGAACAGGCTGTTGGCATAGAAGCGCGCTAACGGCAGCGAGGGGTCGTTGAAGATCGTCTCGTAGTTCTGGAGCGTGAAGTTACGCGGCAGAAAGGTACGCTGCGCCGGGTCGATGATTTCCGCGTGAGTCTTGAACGATGCCAGAATCGTCCAGATGAACGGGATCAGCGTGATGATGCACCCGGCAATCAGCAGGCCGTAGATGATGGCGCTGCGACTAGCGCCGCTGCCTGATCGCCGCTGAACAGCCGACTCGCTGCGTGCCGCGCTCGTGGTCAATTGCATCTCGTTCATCTAATACTCCCAGCGGGTACGCAGCACGCGCGTCTGTACGACCGTCAGCAGCGCCACGACGAGGAACATCGCCAGCGAGATCGAGGCTGCCCAGCCCATCTTCTCGAAGCGGAAGGCATTCTCGTAAATATCCAGCACCAGCACGCGCGTCAGGCCGATGCGCCCCGGCCCGCCCTGTGTCATCACCTGAATCAGGTCGAACACCTGGAACGACGAGATCACCGTCAGGATCGATGTGACCATGATAGTGGGGCGCAGCAGCGGCAGCGTGATGTAACGGAAGACCTGCACGGGCGACGCGCCATCGACGCGCGCGGCTTCCTTCAGACTGTCCGGGATGTTTTGCAATGCGGCGATGAAGATCACCAGGTTGTAGCCGAAGTCCTGCCACAGATAGGCGACGACCACCGCGAGCAGCGCCGCCGGGATGCCGAGGATGTTGGCGCGCGGGTCTTGCAGCCAGCCGATGGGCGTGATGCCGAAATTGCCGAGTACGTCGTTGAGCAGGCCGTACTGCGTGTTGTAGATGTAGCCCCACATCACGGCGACGCCCACAGACGAGGTGACGACAGGCAGGAAGTAGATCGTGCGGAAGATCGCCTTGAAGAAGCGGTGTACCGACTCGATCATGGCGGCCAGCGGGATGGTGATCAGCATGTTGAGCGGCAGCACCAGCGCGGTGAACACCAGCGTATTGCGCAGGCTGTTCTGGAAGATCAGCCCATCGCGGCCTTCGCCCGTGATCATGGTCTGGAAGTATTGCAGCCCGACGAAGGGGTTCTCGCCGCCCAGTCCGAGCACAGGGCCACCCACGCGGCGTGGACTGTAGTCGAAGAAGGCCAGCAGGATGGCCCAGGCCAGCGGCAGCACGCTCAGCAGCAGCAGGTAGAACGTCAGCGGCGTGATCGTGCCCGCGACGAAGCCGTTATGCCGGGGTGAAATCTGGCTGGCGGGCTTGATCAGCCACCAGAAGGGCAGCAGCAGCACCAGACCGCCCAACATGCTCAGCCAGGTCGCGGCGGCAGGCAGCACGGGCAGCAGCAGCGTCAGGATCAGGCGGCCAAAGAGTTGCCCGGAAATCACGCCGATGACCAGACCGAGCAGCGCGCCCTGCCAGGGTGAACGGTGGCGGTGGTCGAAGATCAGGGGTGTGATCGCGCTCCCCAGCACCGCCCAGATCACCAGCCAGTACAGCGTGAAGGCTTGCAGATCAATGTTTTCCATCGGCGGGTCTTCCCGGTCTTCTCGCCAAAGTGTGACAGGAGAATATGCCTGTGAATTCCAGGATCACGGCTGCTTAACCTCACCCCTAAATCCCCTCTCCAGGGGAGAGAGGACTGTGGGGTGCGGCGTGTGGTAATGTCCACCTATTCGTCATGATTGAGCGACAAACACGACATGTCGTATCCCGACAATCACCCCGTATCCGTTGTGGTGAACACCCTGACATTTCATGGACGGGTGAGCCTATGGGCGGGGCGTGCAAGGGTATGGTGTGCCACGCCCTTGCACATGGCGGCTTCCGCCCAAACCTCAATCCGTATCTCGTTTATCCGAACGTCGCGTTGGCGTCTTCTTCGATCAGGATCAGCGCTTCGTCTACCGACATCACGCCTTGCAGCGTATCCAGGATGTAGGGATACACGATGTCGTAGAACACCAGATCGCGGTCGGGCATATCACCGATGAAGCGGCCATATTGCAGCAGCGGGAAGACCGATTCGAGCCAGGGCGCTTCAGCCAGGATGGCGCTGCGCGAGGCTTCATCTTCGACCAGCGCGCGCATGGCCGGGATGGTGTGCGAAGCCAGATTCCAGCTCAGCGCGTTCTCGGCATTCGCGGCGGCAAAACTGAGGAAGTCCCAGGCCACGTCGCTGGCCGCGCTGTTCTGTGAAACCGTCAGACCCCAACCGGAGTCGGCAGCGAAGTGCGGTTCGCCACCAAACGAGGGCAGCGCCACGTAACCAAAATCGCCAAAATCGGGGAAGTCATCCTTCAGATAGGCCGCCCAGGGGCCGATCAGCGTGATGGCTGCCTGGCTGGTGAAGAAGGCGCTGCCGCCCCAATTGGCCGAGTCGTTGAACAGCACGGGGTCTACGATGCCTTCGTCAACCATGCGCATCATCTGGTTCAGCGTGGCG
>JAEUQX010000384.1 GCA_016788625.1 Anaerolineae bacterium | reverse complement strand
GTCGCCCACCAGTCTGCGATGGTAGGAATGTCGCCATCCCACCACACATCATGCCCGGCGGCACGCAAGAGTTTGACCACCTTGCCAACTTCAGTTTTTACGCTGCGGGAGTAGCTGACGAAGAACTTCATGGAGACATTCCCGGAATTGCTGCGCTGGTGCGATAAATAACCTGCTACGATTATCCCCACACAGGCGGGCGTGTGCAAGCGGGCGAGATGAGCAAAGGCGCGCGTATATCCGCCCGTAAACGCGGGATTGCTAGGGGTGCAATGCATTACCGCCCAGGCGACCGAAATGACGCGCAGTTCGTTGAGATGTGCCCGGCATTGTGAACCGTCTGCGCTGCCTCAGCCGCCCGTCATATTCTCCGGGATGTCCAGCGGCACATACGGCCCGCTCGACCACCACTCCGGGAACGGGTAGACCGGCGCGTTGAAATAGGCATCCAGGATGCGGCGCACAATCGGTGCTGCCGTCTCCGAGCCTTCGCGCCCGAACTCGACCATCACCGCGATGGCGATCTGCGGTTCATCTGCCGGGGCGAAGGCCACGAACCAGCCGTGCGGCTGCGGACGCCCGGTCTGCGCCGTGCCCGTCTTGCCACACACCGTGTAAGGCGTATCCAGGAAGACGAACGAGGCTGTTCCGTAAGTCTCGTCGGTCGTCACCGCGCACATGCCCTCCCTGGTGACAGCGAACACCTCCGCCGGAAAATCCAGTTCGCGCACGAGGCTTGGCGCGGCGACATACGACGGCGTGCTGCCGTCCTCGCCGCCGACCTGCTGCACGATATAGGGTTGGTAGAGCTGTCCCCCGTTGGCGACTGCCGCGACCATGCGCGCCATCTGGAGCAGCGTCACCTGGATGCCGCCCTGTCCGATAGCCTCGTTGATCGCCGCTTCGACGCTGGTGGTGGGTGGCAGGCTGCCCGCCGCTTCGTTCGGCCCCAGGTCAATGTTCGACGGTGCGCCCAGGCCGACGCGCTGCGCGTAATCCGTCAGCACGGTATCGCCGCGTTCCAGGTACAGCCGCGCGCCCATCTCGTAGAAGAACGGATTGCACGAGGCGGCCAGCGCCTGCGCCATGGTGATGTCCCCGGCGGGCTGGCTCTTGGGCGAGTCTTCCGGCTCCAGGTAGCGCCAGTCCAGGCGCGGCGAGGCCGTATCGCCAAAGCGCTCGCGGCCGTTCCATTCCAGCGTGCAGGGGAACAACTCCGTCGGCGTGAGCAGGCGTTCGTTGGCGGCGGCCAGCGTCGTGATGATCTTGAAGGTTGAGCCGGGGAAATACTGCTCCTGCACGACGCGGTTGCGGAAGGGCTGGCGTGTGTCCTGGAACAGATCGGCGATCAGGTTGGGATTCTGCGCCAGCGCAGGCGTATCCGGGTTGAAGATGCCGGGGTCGAAGAACGGATAGCTGACCATCGACAGCACCGCGCCGCTGTTGACATCCAGCACCACCGCGCCCGCGCCCGTCGCGATGCCCGGCGTGGCCCAGTTCGGTTCGGCGTAGATGAACGCATCGGCAACGGCTTGTGCGGTCGCCAACTGCAGGTCGCGGTCAATCGTCAGCGTCACGGGCTGCGGATCGGTGCCCGCACGCCCGGCCAGTTCGCGCAGCAGCACGCCCGACTGCGAGACGATGCGCAGCACCTGCTCCGGCTTCCCGGCCAACTGTTCTTCATACAGGTTCTCGATGCCGCTGATGCCGATCAGGTCGCCGGACTGGTAGCCGCGAAGCTGCCAGTTTTCGAGCTGGTCGGCGGGAATCTGGCCGATATACCCTGTGACATGCACCGCCGCGCCGTTGCCCACGTACAGGCGTGTCTCGCGGTCAAAGCGCCCGCTGACGGCGCAGGTCGCATCCAGGTTCGCGCCTTCGATCACGTCGGTCTCGCTGTCGATCTCGCCCAGGTAAAAGACCGTATCCGTGTTGAACAGGTTGAAATACGTCGCCAGGTCGGCACGGCGGCGCATCAGCACGCGCGCCAGCAGGTTCAGGCATTCGTCCACGCTGACCATATTCTGCTGCGCGGCGTAGAGGGCGATGCGTGTGCCCGTCGGCGCGACCAGCGGCTTGCCCAGGCGGTCGAGGATGCCCGCGCGCGGCAGGCGGCGCGACTGCACGGCCAACCGCGACCCGGCGGCCAGCCCATCGAAGATGTCCATGCTCGACCAGGCCAGCCCCCATGCGCCGTTGTTCTGCACCAGCCGCATCGTGCGCCCGGCATCAACGATCTCGCCAAAGACGGGCGAGGTGATGGTCACATCGTACTGCACGGCGGCGGAGAGACCTTGCAGCCTCGTCTCGCCGATGGTGTAGGTCAGGTCGGTCAGGCTGAGCGCCTGCGCCGTTTCGCCGTAGATAGCCTCGAAGACGGGCAGGGTCGTTAATCCCTGGCTCTGCGGGCTGAGCAGCGCGTACATGCCCGCGTAGTCGCCCACCTTCCAGTCCTCCAGGAAATTCGCGACGAGTTCGGCGGGTTGGCGCGGCTGGCTGAGGATGGGTACGGCAGCACCCTGCCCATCGGTCGCACCGGCGCAGCCCGCCAGTACCCACATCAGCATCACCGTGATTACAATGCGCTTCGTCACCATACTGACCCTCGTCTGACCGTTCACCTGCCTATTCACCTATCCATGAAGTATCGGGATGCTCACCGGAACGGACACGGCGGTGCCGTGTCCCTACGGAAAACAGGGGATTGTAGGGACACGACATGTCGTGTCCGCCGCGCAATCATGACGGATAGGTGAACCATTACCTGTTCACGCAGCAACTATAGCGGCGTCGGGCGGGCGAGTCCAGAAGACGTTGGGCAATCGTCGTTTGCGATAGTCCTGAAAACAGCCTGACTACACCGCTTCGCGCTCGCCCTTGAACTGCGTCTCGTAGAGGTGCGCGTACAGGCCGCCTTGCGCCAACAGGTCGCTGTGTGTGCCCTGCTCGACGATGTGCCCACGATCCAGCACCAGGATCAGATCCGCCGCCAGGATGGTGCTCAGGCGATGCGCGATGACGATGCTCGTGCGCCCGGCCATCACGGTCTTGAGCGCGTCCTGGATCAGCGCCTCGGACTGGCTGTCCAGGTGGCTGGTGGCTTCGTCCAGCACCAGGATGCGCGGGTTCTTCAGGATGACGCGGGCAATCGCCACGCGCTGCTTCTCGCCGCCGCTCAGACGGTAGCCGCGCTCGCCCACGATGGTGTCGTAGCCGTCCGGCAGCCCCATGATGAAATCGTGGATGTTGGCCGCTTTACACGCCGCCTCGATCTCCGCCTGTGTCGCGGCGGGGCGGGCGTAGAGCAGATTCGTGCGAATCGTATCGTGGAACAGGTGCGTTTCCTGCGTCACCATGCCGATCTGCGCCGCCAGCGAGTCGAGCGTCACATCGCGCAGGTCGTGGCCGTCCAGCAGGATGCGCCCGCTGGTTGGGTCGTACAGGCGCGGAATCAGGTAGGTCATGGTGGTCTTGCCCGCGCCGCTGGGGCCGACCAGCGCCACTAACTGCCCTGGCTGGATGCGGAAGGTGATGTCTTCCAGCGCCTGCTCGCGCGCCTGATGATGCCCGGCGGCGGGTTTGCCGTTGCCCGGACGCGGCGCATCGCCGGAGAAGACTGCGCGCACATTGTCCATGCGCCCCGGTCGCGCCACATCGCTCAGCAGGCTGGCGTCCTTGACGTCGTAGCGGAACGAGACGCGCTCGAAGACCAGCTCGCCGCGCACGTTGTTCAGCGCCAGCGCATCCGGCTTATCGCTGATCTCCAGCGGCAGATCGACCACCTCGAAGACGCGCTCGAAGCTGACCATCGACGTGGCAAATTCGACGGGCGCGTTGGTCAGCGCTTGCAGCGGGCCGTAGAGCTGCGTCAGGTACGAGCCGAACGCGACAATCGTGCCCACCGTGAACACGCCGTCCATCACCAGATGCCCGCCCACCCAATAGACCAGCGCCGTGCCCACCACGCTC
>JAEUQX010000347.1 GCA_016788625.1 Anaerolineae bacterium | reverse complement strand
TACAAGCCATCAACCAGCCGCCGCCGCTTGCAGCGCGTCCCAGAGGCGCTCTTCGATCTCGATCACGCCGGACGCGACCACGCGCTCGTATTGGCGATCACCGCGTTCGCCCGGCAGGAGAATCTCGTCCATATCCGGCAGTCGTTTCGCATCTTTGACCAGCCCGGTGACCTGCTGCACCCGTTCGATGAAACCGTCACGGTCGGTCAGGAGGGTCGGGTCGATCAGCATCGTGAGCGTGCCCCAATCGGCCTTACGCCCATCGGCATGACGCGACGTGCCGACCAGCGCCCCCGTCAGCAGTTCGACCATCAGCGCCAGCCCGCCGCCCTTGTGCCCGCCGAACGTGCGAATCGCTCCAGCGAGCGCTGCCGTCGGGTCGGTGGTTGGGCTGCCCGCCGCGTCGTAGGCCACCCCTTCCGGCAGGGTCTGACCAGCCGTCTGCGCTTCGATAATGCCGTAGCGGGCAATCGCGGAGGTTGCCATATCGAGCACGATGGGCTTGCCAGCAGTGGGAACGCCGACGGCCAGCGGATTGGTGCCGAACAACGGTTGGTAAGCACCGTGCGGCGCGACATACTCGCCCGACCCGGCGAACACGAAGCCGATATAGCCCGCCTGTGCCGCCTGCCCGGCATAGTAGCCAATTGCGCCTGTAGACGAGTTGCTGTTGAACGTGCCGACCAGCGCGAAACCCTGCTCTCTGGCATGTTCCAGCGCGACGGTCAGGGCATAATGCGCGACCACCATGCCAATGCTGCCGCCGCCGTCAATGCGCGCGGAAATCGGCGTTTGATGCACGATGCTCGGTGGGCGGCAGTTCGGGTTTCGCGGCAGCCCCGCGCCGATCAGCTTGACGATGCCCTGATTGTTACCGCGCATCTGAGCATACATCAGCACATCGCTGATGATCGCCGTTTCTTCCGGGCTGTAGCCGCTCTTGTGCAGGATGCGCTGCACCGTTTGCGTGACGGATTTAAGCGGGATTTGCGCCATTTTCTACCCTTACTCATTCAACGGAAGCGTGGAGGATGGCGGCGATGGTAACATGATTGCAGGTGAATCCCCAGGACGGAGATAGTCGCACTCGATTGCGGTTCGATTTGGGGTATGTATGTGGTGCGAGTCGCGAAGTCTACGACTCGGCTAGCGTCTCCGGCTCGGAACTGGCGACGCGCTTGCGACGCACCAGCCCCAGCTTTTGCAGAGCCATGGAACTGTACGAAAGCTCCTCGAAGCGCGGCGCAGTCGGCTGTTCCAGAATGGGCAGCCACACGCTGAAGGTTGTGCCTTTGCCCTGCTCGCTGGTCACCGTAATGCGCCCGCCGTGTGCTTCGGCAATCCATTTGGCAATCGAAAGTCCCAGCCCCGCGCCGTCGCTCTCGTGCGCCCGTGCCCGCGATTCGTCGGTCTGGTAGAAGCGGTCGAAGATGCGTTCCAGATCGCCCGGCGCGATGCCGATGCCTGTGTCCGCGACTTGCAGCAGCGCTTCGCATCCCTCGCGGCGCAGCGCCAGCGTGATGCTGCCGTCGTCGTGCGTGAACTTGATCGCATTCGAGATCAGGTTGAACAGGAGCTGCTTGAGGCGGTCGCTGTTGCCGTTAATCCGCAGGGGTTCGATCTGCTCGAGCTTAACGGTCAGGCGGCGATCTTTCGCCAGCACGCGCGCCTCGCGGTAGACATCGCTCAGCACGGTATCGAGATCAAGCTCGTGCATTTCCAGCGTCAGCCCGCCGAAGTCCGCCCGTGCCAGCGTCAGCAGGTCGTTGGTCAGCCGCGCCATACGTTCGACTTCGCTCTCAATCGCCTCCATCGAGGTGCTATCCATGCCATAGCGTTTGGCGAGGTCGAGGTTGCCGCGTATGGCTGTCAGCGGCGTCCGCAGCTCGTGGGAGACATCCGCGACGAGGCGCTGCTGCACGCCAAAGATGTGCTCCAGGCGATCCATCATGCGGTTGAAGACGGAAATCAAGCGCCCGCGTTCATCCATCGGGCCGTTCCAGGGGATGCGCGTCGCCAGGTCTTTGGCGGTCGAGATATTGTCGGCGGCTTCCGTGATCGCCTCAATCGGTTTGAGTGTCTGGTTCGCCAGCCACCAGCCCAGCACCAGCGAGCCGAGGATTGCGAGCGCGCCACCGCCGAGCATGAACAGCGACAACTGCTGGGTTGCCTGATTGACCGTCTCCAGCGAAGCCGCCACCTGAATATTGCCGAACAGCCGATCCTGCCCCACCACGCGAATCGGCCACGTCAACACACGCAGTTCGGTATTGTTGATGCGGACATTCTGGTAGAAGGGAGTCTGCGCGCCAATGCCTACGGGGTCGAGAGGCTGGCGATAATCGCCCAGGTTGTCCGACGCCGCGCCAAATTCGGGTTGGCCGTCTGGCTTGAATGACCAGGCCTGAACGAGCACGCCCGAAGCGCGGAAAATATCCAACTGCGGGAGTTCGACACGAATACGCGCTGTACTCCCAAATTCGAGGATGGGGTAAGACCGGCTGTTATTCTTGATCTGCACGGCAGTTTCGGTCAGATCGCGGTCTACTGATTCAATCCAGGTAGAACGTATGACGGCGAAGGTCATCAGACCAAAGGCGATAATGATGACAGCCAGCAGGCCAGAATACAGCAGGATGAGTTTCCTGCGAATGGTCACTGATGGTTATTCCTCTTCACGCAGCACATAACCGACGCCGCGCACGGTGTGAATCAGCCGGTGCGCAGTTTCTGATTCGGTCTTTTGCCGCAGATAGCGGACGTAGACTTCGATGATATTGCTCTCGCCGCCGAAGTCGTAACCCCACACGCGGTCAAAGATCACATCACGAGTGAGTACCTGGCGCGGGTTACGCATGAACAGTTCCAGCAGTTCATATTCTTTAGCGGTCAGGTCAATCGGATGCTCGCCGCGATAGGCACGATGCGTCCCGGTGTCGAGCGTCAGATCGGCGAAGCGCAGCACCTCCGGACGGGAGGCCGGTACGGAGCGGCGGAACAGCGCCCGCACGCGCGCCATCAGTTCATCAACAGAGAACGGCTTGACGAGGTAATCGTCCGCCCCGGCGTCGAGACCAGTCACGCGGTCTTTGATGTCATCCTTAGCCGTCAGCATCAGGATGGGCACATCGCTGGCCGCGCGCAGTCGCTTGCAGACTTCCAGTCCATCCAGACCGGGGAGCATCCAGTCCAGGATCACCAGATCAGGTGGATTGTCACGGGCGACCATCAAGCCGCTTTGCCCATCGCGGGCAACACTGACACGGTAGCCTTCGTAGATCAAGCCGCGTTCGATGAATTGCGCGATGCGCGCCTCATCTTCGATGACCAATACACGTTCAGATGGCATGGCCGCCACCTCCTTCTGAGTATCAATGGTTCGCAAACCGCGCAGCATTCCATGCCGCGCGGGGACTCTCGTTGTTGAGATCGATCACCATTACAGTAAAACCCATTCATTCAAAGGTGATACTACACGCTATTCGTGAGAGATAGATGAGTGTTACATTGCCGCCAGTGAAGATGCGCCTGCACCACGATGAGGCGAAGTCGCATCCAGCGCGGTACACTCACAAGCAGCAGCATTGCGAGAAAGGACAAGCTGATGAGGGCTATACGTGTACACCAACATGGCGAACCGGAGGTGATGCAGCTCGAAGACCTGACCATGCCTACACCAGGGCCGGGACAGGTGCGCGTGCGCGTCGAGGCCAGCGGCGTGAACTTCATCGACATTTACCAGTGCTCCGGGCAGTACAAGATGAACCTGCCCTTCACTCCCGGCCAGGAAGCAGCGGGCGTGGTCGATGCGTTGGGCGACGGGGTGAGCAGCTTCAGCGTGGGCGACCGTGTAGCCTCAGCCTTCACGCTCGGCATGTATGCCTCGCACGCGCTGATCGCTGCCGAAAAGCTCGTGCCGATCCCGGCGGGTGTGGACAGCCAGACAGCAGCCGCGGCAATGCTCCAGGGCATGACCGCGCACTATCTGACCATCGACACCTTCCCGCTGCGTGAGGGGCACACCGCGCTGATTCATGCGGCGGCGGGCGGCACCGGGCTGCTGCTGGTGCAGATGGCGAAGCTGCGCGGCGCGCGCGTGATCGCCACCGCTTCCAGCCAGCAGAAGCTCTCGCTGGCGCGCGAGATGGGCGCGGATGAAACCGTGTTCTATGACGACTTCCCGGCACAGGTCAAGGCACTGACGGGCGGGCGCGGCGTGGATGTGGTCTACGACTCGGTAGGCAAGGACACCTTCGAACGCAGCCTGGAATGTTTGCGTCCGCGCGGTTATCTGGTGTTGTTCGGCCAATCCAGCGGGCCTGTCGCGCCGCTCGACCCGCAGGTGCTGAACGCCAAAGGCTCGTTGTTCCTGACGCGCCCCTCGCTCGGCCATCACCTGCAAACCCGCGAGGAACTGCTGCTGCGGGCAGGTGATGTTTTCGGCTGGATTGCTGCCGGGGCGCTGAAGGTGCGCATCGACCGCGTCTACCCACTGGCACAAGCGGCGGACGCTCACCGTGCGCTGGCGAGCCGGGAGACGAGCGGCAAGGTGCTGCTGCTGCCGTAACGGCACGCTGTACTGTGCCCGGCCAGAACCTGGAGATTGGCAGATCCTGTCATAAAAAGTCAAGTTGGCGTGGCCTGTTTGCCAGATAATGGGTTAATTGGCAGCCCGGATTTAGGGGTGCCGTAAAGCCAAATAGCTGTTTTGCTTGGGAGACTCGACGAGCATGGTGCTCCCCAACCCACGCGCAACCACCGTTGGTCGGGGCACAGCGACGAGGGTCAGCGCAAGATTTGTCAATCGTCTCCGCAGTGTGGATCAGGCACGGTCAACTGCTTAGAAGATGTCACCCTTATTCATCTCGTATCTTCCTGGCATCTCTAGCTATTCTCCAGCGGGTCTGATCCGACGTGAGTCGGCTTCCCGCCGAAGCGGAAACACAGCCAGAATATTCAAACACGTTCTCATTGCTCCAGCGGATTGTGGAGTGTGAAGTAAAAGGTTGCTCCCTGATCGACCGTCCCCTCCGCCCAGATCTGTCCGCCATGTCGTTCCACAATCCGCTTCACCGTCGCCAAGCCTACCCCGGTCCCTTCAAATTCCTCCACCCGATGTAAGCGAGAGAAGGTGTGGAATAACTTGTCCTGGTAATCCATGTCGAACCCGGCTCCGTTGTCGCGCACGAAAAAGACGCGCTCTTCTCCTCGTTCTTCACATCCGAATTCGATAAGTGCCTGTTCCCGTTTGCTGCTGTATTTCCACGCATTGTTCAGCAAGTTGTCCAAGGCCACTTCCAGAAGCCCGTTGTCCCCGGTCACCATCAGCCCAGGGGTGACCCGCCATTCGACCTGGCGCGTGGGTTGGCTGTCATACAGTCGAGCCAGAATCGCTTCGGCGGTTGTGCTGAGATCGACGGGTGTGATGTGAACTTCTCTGCTGGTGATTTGCGAGAGCCGCATGATATCGTCAATCAGGCTGGCCATGCGAACACTGGCAAGAATGATTTTGTCCAGATAGTTTTGAGCAGTGGCATCGAGGTGGTCACGATAATCCTCTGTGAGGATCTGGCTGAAACCCTTGATGCTGCGCAGGGGAGCGCGCAGATCATGGGCTACCGAATGACTGAAGGACTGCAATTCACTGATCACACTTTGCAGTCGCTGGATGTGGCGTTTTCTTTCCTCACTGAGCACCTTGTGATGTTCGGTTTCGAGCTGGGCTTGCTTGAGCTGATAGTTCTTGCTGATGTGTTCGAATTTGCTCTCGTTCTTCTGGTTGAACACCTGCTCCTTAATAGCGTGAAACTGCTTGTAGTGAAGTAGGGCTGTCGCGTAGTC
>JAEUQX010000303.1 GCA_016788625.1 Anaerolineae bacterium | reverse complement strand
GGATTTTTATGTAGGGGATGCCGTCTTGGTCGGGCAGTCCGGTGCGCCGCTGCGCCTGCGTTTCCGCCTGCAAAATGTACAAAGTCAGCCCGCAGGGTCGGGCAATCTGGTGACGTGGCGGCTGGAAATCCGCAATCTGGGCAGTACAAGCTATGAGACCATCCCCGTTGCCCTGATGCTTATCACGCGCATCAACACCGCTAATGGTGAGCAAATCGGAACATGGCGCACTTCCGACGCGGCGCTGGCGGCGGCAGGTTTCACCAATGAAAACTATGATCCACTCATGCCGGGTTCAACGCGAGTGTATCGACTGGCAGCCTACATTCCCGCCGGGAGCGTAAACCAGTTCGCCTATCTGCTCGATGGCGAGGGTGGCAACCGCATCACCTGGATCAACGCCGCCAACCCTTACTGCTCCGGCGATGTCGCCGATTAAGGAGGAAAGATGCCTGATTTTGCACGGATGATTGATGAACTGTTCTACAGCGTCATCGTCCTGATCGCCGGGGTTCACTGGAGTCTGCAAGAGGCGCTGCTGATGGCGGGCTACACCGTGAAATTGGTCAATAATTGGCTGATTGAGAACGCCTTTATGCCGATCATCGCTCAGACCAACAACAGTCTGAGCCTTGCCATCAGCGTGGTGTTCGTAATCGCGCTGCTGGTGCTGGGGATTACTTACCTGCTGGCGGCATTCATCCGGTTGGATGTGGTCGCGCCGCGCAGTGCCATCATGTGGTATGTGGCGGGGATCATGTTTTTCACCATCGGCCCCAGCTTCTATCAGGGGATGAACACCTTCCGGCTGAACATCAGTCAGTTGATGTACCTGAGTGTCCTTCAAGGCTTGGACGACAATGCCGGAGATTTTTCGTCACTGGCGCAGGTCGATTCCAATGACCTGGATTTAGGACCGCTGTGCGACCAGTTCGATGTCTACCTGCCGGGGGCGACAGGACCCGGACCGATTGACGGGCTGGACATCGCGATGGCGTATCTGCGCGGTCACGCCCAGGATGTGATGGGTTATCCCCAGCCCGTGTATTCCCCCGGCTGCGGCATTTACCTGCAAAATCCCAATCCTTCGACCTGGGCAGGCGAAGGCGGCACGTCGGTTGTGCCGATGGACTGGAACATGGAGGGGAACTACTTTGACCACAATGTTTCGCCCATCACCTGGGACGATGTGGAAGATACGGTACGCGACAGAGCGGTGTCGATGGCAGGCTCATCGCAGCAGCGGGCGCTGACGGCGTGGCCGCTCCTGCTGTTTGGGCTGGTGGAACAGATTGTGCATCTGCTGATTACGATTGCGATGGGCATCACCTTTGTCTCGTTTGGGGTGGCAATTCTGTTCGCGTTCTTCAAACGCACCGAGAGCATCGCCCACAGCATCATCAACCAGTGGATCGAACTGATCGTCCAGACCACCATTATCGCCCTGATTCAGGCACTGGTGATTGGTTTTTTCCTGGCAGGCGCGGCGACGGGCAGCGCCGCCGCCATCATCGGCATCGGCTTGATCTGTCTGGTCTTCATTGTGATTACGATGTGGTCAGGTATCAAAGCCGTTTGGAACAGTTTCAACCGCCTGTTCAACGCGATGGGTCAGGTGTCGGGCAGTGTTCTGCTCTCGCCCGGTTCGGTCACATCCGCTGCTGTGACCGGGGCAACCGCCGCCGCGACAGGCGGCGCATCGTTGATGACCAGCATGGGGTCGAATGCGCTGGCAGGCATGAATGCCCTGAACAACGGCGCGACGACGGCGCAGACAGCGGGTCTGATGTTTGGCGGATTTGGCAGCCTGAGTAATGCCGCCCGCACTTTAACGCATCTACCCGGTGTACGCGGCACAGCATTAGGTGACGCTGCCGAGCAGTTCACCGAAGGCGCGGCGACGCGGCAGGTGGCACACAATATTCCGGTCATCGGGCGTGTCGCTGCCCCGTTAGTCGGGGCAGCGCTGCTGAGTGACCGTGACCCGGCGAAGGCGGAATACGACGAACATGGGCGGCTCGTCTCGCGTCCGATGCTGGTTCCGGCAGTCGGCGAAGCGCTGGAAGGCTGGACGCTGCCCAAAGGCGCGAAGCGCAAACGCGGCGCACGTCCACAGAACGATGCCGACTGGTTTGAGGACGAGAACGGCGAGATGGTCGCGGGCTTCACCCCTGCCCGAGCGCGTCGGACTGGCATGTTTACACCGGTCGCATCCATACCGATGAATGAAGGCGGCGAGGATAAAACGGATGCCCGTCGGAGACAGGACAAGAGCGATTACGCGGCGGAGATGAACAGCGAAGAGATGGAACAGCACGTCTCGGATGCGCTGAAAGCCTCCACCGGCACGCACTCGACACTGGGAGCGATGATTGAAAAGGATGGCAAAGGGGATATGAGCCGCTTCGACCAGGTAGCGGCGCGGCTGGAACAGAGCGCCGAGGCGCTGGCGAATGTTGCCCGCCTGCAAATGCAGGTGATGCTGGGGCAGTTGAAGGTCTCCGGCGGCGGTGATGTCGCGGGAGTGATGGGCGATGTCATCCGGGGGATGCAGATGGAACGCATCCAGAACGGGCAGCCTGCTGTGGGTGGGGCTGACCATCTCACAGTGGCGGATCGCATGGCGCGGGCGATAGGCGTGATGCCTGTCGGTGGCGAGAAACCACCCGTGCAGGCGGATGTATCACGCTTTGGCTTGTTTGCGGATCAGGCGCTGCGGTTAGGGATTTCCGGCACGCAGGCGGAACAGGTGGTGCGTGAAGTCAAGTCGTCGCCGGATGGCAGGCTCAGTGAGCCAACCCGTGCGGCACTGGTCGAGCAGGTCCGTTCGGAAGGCAACCTGTCCTACGATACTGCCCGTGAGGAAGTCAATCGCCTGGAACACAGCGCCCAGATGCTCCCGAATGAGATTACCGCCTTTGGCATGATGGCAGTGCCTCAAACGGGCGCACATCCGGTCATCCAGCCGCAGATCGAAGTCGAACCCAACATCACCGTTGAACCACAGGTCGATGTGACCGTTGAAACGCCAGCCGATGATGGCGACGCTGCCTACACCGAAGCCATGCGGAAACAGGCAGCGCTCGGTGGCAGCGGCAGTGTGATTGGAGGAAGCTCATGATGGACGTGCTACGTTATCACACCCTTGATGAACTGCGTGGGCTATCTCTCAGTGAGCTTCATGCGCTCTGGGAACTCGTCCCAACAGATCGTCAGCGTGCTTACAAAGCCGCCTACGAGCGCGAAGTTCGCACGGCGGGTGCTGTCGGTTCGGATGAACTCGAACGACAAGTCGCCGCCGAACTGCTCAAACGCTATGACGAAGCCGCGCTTGTCCCGGTGGGATCGCGGTGGGCGCGGACACCTGGCAGAGTGCAGGAAGCGGCACAGCAGAATGTGGTGCTGGATGCGCCGGAAGATGAGGTCAGACCTGCCTCCAGTAAGCCTTCCCCAAAGGTCATGCTGGCAGTTGGGCTGGTGGCACTGCTGTTCTTTGGCTTCATGTTGACACGGTTGCTGGCTGGACGCTCATCCGGTGAGGTGGAGGCGACACCGGAGGTCAGTCTCACCCCGACACCACTGGTCAGTCCGACCCCCACGCCGCTGGCGCTGGAAGCACAGGACGATGTGATTCAGGGTGGCGACAGCGGGCGCGAAGTCGCCTATCCGGTCAATTTGCAGGTTATTCTGCCGGATGGAGATGCGCCACGTGTCTGGGTCGTACAGCGCCGCCGGGTGCAGGCATCTGAGTGGCGTTTCGACCTCAATCCCGATACTGCTTCCTTCGTCAATGGGATGTCGGTGCGCCCGGTGATTGGCATCCCCTGGTCGGAGGAGAACGAGTCTTTCTTCGACGACATCGACGCAGGCACATCCTTCCTGCTGACCATGAACACGGGTGCGGTGCTGCGGTTTGAGTTTGATGACCGTCGTGAAGTGCGCCGCAGTGAGACCAGTATCTTCCGGCAGGTCAGTCCGGGATTGGTGCTGCTGCTCATTGGCGAAACTGATGAAGATGGGCTGCCTACCGCGACGCGCACGCTGGTGACGGCGACCTATCCCCCTGAACAGGAACTCTCGCGGGATGGGCAGATCATTGGGATGAACATCACCCTTCAGGAAGGTGGTATGGGTGAACAGCTTCCCTTAGGCGATGCCGCCATTACCTTGCAGGACGCGCAGCTCGTGTCCGACCAGCCTGATTTACCGGCAGACAGCCAGTATCTGCTCCTGAATTACGAGGTTTTAGCGGGCGCAGAGACACTGGATACGACGATCTGGGGGGTGGAATTTGTCGATGCGGCAGGACAGATTTACACGTCGAGCAATACTGCCCTGTCTTACACCGATTATGATGCACTGCCGCTGGAAATCCCGGCGCTGTCTGCACTGTCGGCATCAGTGGGTTACATCGTGCCAGACACCCTGCAAAGTGGACATTGGGTCATTACTGACACCACTGGCAATGGCGTGTCTTTTGTGCTCTCGTTTGCCACTGAACCGCTCGACCTGCGTTACGATGGCGTAGATGTGCGGCTGGTCAGTGTGAGCTATGTGGAAGGGCAAATCACAACCCATCTACGAATCTACAATGGACGCACCGAAACCCTGCATTTCACGCAGGATGACATCTGGCTGGCGCTAGGCTATGCGCCTGAGCCGCCCGGACCGCGTAATCCAGCAGAAGGCTTAACGCCCTTCGACTTGCTGCCAGAACAGGCGGTTGATCTGAGGCTGGTGTGGTACTGGGGCGGTGAACCCTATGCCAGTATGGGAGTGGGTGAGTATATGTTCGCCATTCAATTGCAGAGATAGTTTTGAAGGGGATGCTTACGTGCTCATCCCCTTTTATATAGCGCAGATTGATGTGTCATCATAGAATTGAAACATCTCTAAAACTATGGCTTCTGTCAGCGAATATAATGAAAACTCTGCACGTAAAACAACAATACGGAATTTTCCTGAGCAGCACTAACGATCCTGAAGTTAGAAAATACCGTTTGGCAGCTAGAGAAGTTATTGAGGAAGAAGAGTTCCGAGATAAATGGTACGCTGTCGAAATGGATAAATTCACTCCTAGTGGTTCAACTTCCCTTGAGGAGTGTAAAAATTTGGTGTTGTCATGTTCGGTTTACATTGGCATTTTGGGGCCGTTTTATGGCAGTGTAAATGATGAGATAGATCTAAGTTATACAGAATACGAATATACAGTTGCTAGAGATGCTGAAAGACAAATTGGTATTTTCCTCCTGCCAGATAACATTTTAGCTGCTTCACTTACAGAAATAATTAAAAAGCAGGGAGGAACCCTACAACGACAAGATAACTTCAAAAGTCGGGTCAATGCGGCTCACATGAATCGTCCCGTTAATGATATTGAAGATTTTAGAGGTCATATACGGCGATATGTACGTTCATTGAACGTGCCAACACATAATCAATTACACCCTTCATCTACAGGTGACCTCTTCCCTGGTGCTACAACATTTGATAGACAGTCCATACCGGAAAAGTATAGCTTACAAGAACTGAACGCTAAAGCCATTTCTGATTTTCTCAAGACCTCACAAGCACAGTTAGCACTTGACAGACAAGATTTGCTTGAAGCAACACAAGAGCAGCACCTCCAATTTCTTGGAATAGTGCATGGAAATGGTAGACCAACATTAGGGGCATTTCTCTGCTTCGCTCCTTTCGGTCTTATTGTGGACAAATTTGCATCTTGCAGTCTACATATGGTTGTTTATTCCGGTACCGATAAAGCAAACTCAAGAACTGTATATAAAGAGGAAGCTGAGGACAACTTAATCAATCTTCATCGCATTGGCATGAAATTCTTCCGATCTAATGCGGGACTGATACGTGTTGGTGATGTAGGAACTGAAGAACGTGATGAATTAGAAATACCAACAATTGCGCTACGCGAAGCATTAGCTAATGCTCTGATTCATCGTGATTATGAAAATCCCGAATCTAAAGAACAGCCAACACGGATTGAGATTTTTTCAGATCGAGTAGAGGTTATTAGTTTTGGAGGTTTAGTAAGTGGAGTCTCTGAGGAGCTACTTAATGAGAATCCGAGATCTGTTGCCTCGAGAAGACGAAATCCTGTAATCGCAAAAATATTCATGTATATGCAAATCGTTGAACTTGGAGGTAGTGGCGTGATAAGAATGCATGATGCGATGCGTAGATATAACCTGCCATTACCAGAGATAGTTCAAATTGGTCAGCAATACCCATATGTTAAAGTGACGTTTTTCCGTCCACGTCGGGATAGTATTGATGAGCGGCTTGGACTCAGAGTTTATATAAGTAGCACCTCACGTGATTTGAGAAGCTATAGGCAAGCTGCAATTGAGACATGCAATCAGCTCGGTCTCATTCCTGTGGCAATGGAACTTACTGGTTCAACTGCTACCGATGCGATTACTTCACTTAAAGAAAAGATCCACGAAGCAGACGTGTATGTTGGGATATTTGCACATAGATACGGTTACGTACCAGAAGGATCGGAAAAATCCATCACAGAGATTGAATTCGATTTCGCTTCCGAGTTGGGGATTGAGCTATTGAATTTCGTGATAGACCCGGATTACCCCTGGCCGCCTGGCGATATTGATTTTGCGAATGGAGAAAAACTCAAGCAATTCAAAGATCGGATGGCTGGCTCCAACATCCGTAGTCAGTTCACAAGTGTAGAAGATTTCGCCTTGAAGCTATCAAAGTCATTAGTTGAGTGGCGAAAGAAGCAGTCAAAAATTGCTACTGATTTTGATGTTGATCTGCGTCAGGCTAACATTCGACCATTTCTTGCGCCACCAATACCTGCTCTTTTTATAGGACGGGAAAATGAGATTCAACACATCAAAGAACGTCTCGGTATTCCTAATCAGCAAGCTAAAGTGCCAACATTAGTTATTACGGGCTGGGCGGGAGTTGGCAAGACTGCTCTTGCAGTTGCACTGGCTTATGATGCAGGAATAAGAGAAGCTTTTCCAGATGGCATACTATGGTCGTCATTAGGCGAACACGCAAATCCTTTTAACGAATTAATGCACTTGGGAAAAGCACTTAATGTGAACACAAGCAAAATCACTACACTTAACGAAATAGTTTCTCAACTTCGCTCAGTTTTGAATAGTAAGAAAGTTCTTATTATCGTTGATGATGTGTGGAATGCCGATCACGCACTTCCGTTTAAACAGCTAGCAGTGCCTGATGGTGCAGTTATTATTACCACACGATTTGCGAGTTTGGCTAGCCAACTGGCTCCAACACCTAATGCAATTCACCGCCTCAGCAGTTTGGATGAGGAACAATCTTTCAACCTTTTGAGACAACTTGCACCAAAAGTAGTCGAAAAATATCCTGATGAGATTCACCGTTTGGTTAATAATCTTGAAGGGCTACCTCTTGCATTACGTGTTGCTGGTCGTCTGCTTGAAACAGAGGATAATTTGGGGTTTGACTTAAATGGCATTTTAGCAGAGCTAAGTGAAGTTACAAATCCTTTGTTGCTTACCTCTCTAGCTCCTGAGGACCGTTTCGACCCGAAAACCGGTACTACTCCTACAATTTCACTACTGTTGGAGAAGAGCATAGACAAACTCGATCCAGAAACACGAAATCGCTTTGCACTTCTTGGCGCATTGGCACCTGATCCAGCTACATTTGATCTTGAAGCTTTGAAAGCAATTTGGGAGGTTGATGATCCAATGCCGACGGTTAGACAGCTTGTCAATTCGGGATTGCTGGAGCCGGTTCAAGGCAGCACAGGAAGATTTCGAATGCATCGCTTACTAATAATTCTGGCACAAAGCTTACTGCCGGACGAGGAATAGTATCAGTTTTTCCTAGAGAAACTGACTAAAATAAATTAAATACGCCCCTACTTCACGCCTATACCATATGGAATGTCCGTGCAAATAGTTTGTCTGTATCTTTATCGGACTTCTTAGTGATTTCCATCCAAGCTTTAACTTTGTAACTCATACAACCTGCATGTATTTGATACATGTGGGTTTCCTTTTTCTTCCTTACTGAAGAACACTATGTCTCCAACTGAAATTTTCTAGCCTCCTTATCAAAACTGCTAATTCAAAACTGTAATCTTCGTCAGGTCGCACTCCCCCACTTTGATACGCTAAGTTCAGCCGGTGCGAGAGAAGATTTCGTGCCAGATGACCTCAACCCGCAGGTAGTGGCGTAGGCGACCCCCTCATTCGTCATGGCGCACGCACCTCTCACATCGGCTGCCTTTTCTGTTTATCTGTAGCTGAGTGAGGAGCTTCTCGCTTGAACCTTTCCGAATTTGTCCAACAGTTGTTCAACGACATTCGGGATGCGGCGCAGATCATCGCGCCCATCGCAGCCGTCATCGGGTTTCTGGGGCTGGGGTTGATGTATATGGGGTCAAGCTGGCCCATTATTGGGGACTGGAAGAAGGACAATCCTAAAGCCGCCAACCAGGTGGTCGTCGGTTTGCTCTTCGTCATCTTCGCCTCCAGCGTCACCACCCTCATCACCTTCGGCGCTCCCTAATCTCCCACACCCCATACGCAGCGCGAGGCGCAGACGCGCTTCGCGCCTTTTCTATCTGAAAGGAACGGCATGGCTGCTGATTTCAAATCGCATGTGCTGCTGCGGGATGAGAAGGGTTTCTTCGGCATCCCATTCAAACGCCTGCTGCTGGGCGGCGTGGGTGGTGGCTTAACCTACACCCTCTGCAATATCGCCCTGCCGAACTGGTCCATCCCGGCAGGGGTGGTGCTTGCCATCTTTGTCCTCATCATGACCGGGACACGCGGTGGGCTTCCGCTGTGGCAGCGCCTCATGTACCGCGTGCGTGGTTCACTGCTGCTGGCAGCGGCGCGTGACACAAGGGGTCTGTTTGGCAGTCTGGCGAAATCACTGGAACTGCCCATCGAACTGGTGAAACTGGATGCAGCAGTGGTGTTTGCACCCGCCCAGCCCAATTACGACATCGACATGCGCGAGTGGGTCACATTTGCCCGCGCTGCTGAGGCAGATCGTGACGATGGGCTGGTGTTCGTGGATGCCCCGATGACGGAGGCAATTCGCTAATGAGTAGCGTTCGTACCTTCGTCATCGAACCGTTCGACATCATGCTGCACGCCACCGAAGAAGGGGTGCAGTCACTTCAGGCGCGTTTTTCGACCTGGCTGCGAACCCTGCGCGAACCGGCACGCTTTGTCTGCTGGCAGATGCCCGCCACGTTGAACGACAAGATCAGCAGCCTGAGCCGCAAGGCGCAGGAGGTGGATGACGCGCAGCGCAGATCGCTGCTGATGGAATACCGCCGCCATTTCGAGAGCCTGAACGACAGCGCCGAGTATCAACGCGCCTTGTGCGGCATGGCGCTGTGGAGCGACCAGAACCCACGTGCTTTAGCAGGCGGCATGACATCCGCCTTTGAAACCCAGGTGGCGGAAGGCGCTTGGCCGTCGCTGTTTGAAGGGCGCTACGAAATCCGCGAAACTCCCTTCTGGCATCTGGCTCCCGCCGGTCGTCCCGGTGGTCGTCCCTACTGGTCAATCCTGACCAGCTACGAATTCGCTCCGGCGACATGGAATTTCTTCCGTCCGCTGCCGCCGCTCTTGCGTCTGAATTTCCCACTGGCGCTGTCAGTGGACATCTCCAAGACCTATGACCGCAACGCCGCCATTGACGCGCTGGAAGGCATCATCCAGGCGTATCAGGTGCATCTGGCGGGCGCGACAGGCGAAGACAGCCGTTCGGTGCAGCGCATCGCCGACTGCCGCAAGGCATTGCAGGAGATTAACAACGGCGATGCCCTGCACATGGTGCAGTTGACCATCGCAGTGGCGGCAGATGATCTGAACACGCTCAAAGAACGTGTGCAAACCGTCGTCAATGAAACGCGGGCATGGTTCTCCCTGCGGCAAGAGGTGGGGGAGTTACTCGCTCGTTCGGTAGGTTTTTTCACTGCTAAACGAACGAAAGACATCAACGTTCCCACGACCACCTGGCCCGTCACGTCGCGCGAACTCGCCGTGATGCTGTCGCCGCTCGGCTACCGCAAGCTGTCGGCCACCGATGGCATCCTGCGCGGCGAAGCGGTAGGGGCTTCCTATCCCGTCTTCCACAACTCGTGGCGCGACAAAAGAGCGACTCATGAAATCTGGGTCGGTGTGTCAGGCTTCGGCAAGACGTTCGGACTGAACTGCTACCTGACCCGCGAGTATGCCGAAAACGGTATTCCCTTTGACCTGCTCGAACCTATGGGACATGGGCGGCACATCGCCGATGCCTTCGGCTTGCCCTGGTATGTGATGAGCGCGAAAGCCACGAAACTCAACCCGCAGGATGTGATGTTTCCGACCCTGATTGAGCAGGTGAGCCACGTCACGCGCATCTATGAAACGGTGCTGGGACGCACGCTGTCCGGGGCGCAGCGCGAGAACCTCGAACGCGGTTTGCTCGGAGAGGCGCTGGAAATCCTGTATCGCGGCTTCCCTGCTCTGAATAAAGTCAGCCCTGAACTCGCGCCGACCTGCGATGTGGTCTGTGATGTGCTGTCTGGTTTAGGTGATAAGGAAGCCACGCGACACATCGCCAAAAATCTCGCCGACGAGATCGCTGGACTCTGCACCGGCTCGGGACCCTGGTCGGAATTCCTCAACGGTGCGACCAATGTGGATTTGTCGCGCGGCGGCAGAGACAGAATTGAGCCGCGTGTCTTCAGCTTCCACGAACTGGAAAGCGACCCGATTTTGCAGGCGTTGGCGTATACGCAGGTGCTTTCTGCTATCCGGCGCGACAGCCTGATCGACGAACAGCCGCGCATCATCGCGGTGGATGAGGTTTACCGCCTGATGCGTCACCCCAGCCTGCTGGACTTTCTGATCGAAGCCGCCAAGACCTTCCGTACCCGGAGAAAAAAGCTCATCTGTGTGGATCAGCAGATGTCGATCTTTTTGCAGGGAAAAGCGCGGCTGGTGTTTGAGAACTGCCCGATCCGGGTGGTCTTCAGCCAGCGACAGGGTATGAACGTCTTCCATGAGGATGCCGCTTTCCAGCACCTCAACCAGCAGCACCGCGACATCATCGCCGCCCTGCCGCGCTTTCACTATGTCCTCGATATTCAGGACGAAGGTCTCTGGTATCTGTACAACCGCCCGGCGGCGGGGGAGATCACCCGCTTCCAGACCACCTAGAAGGATCACCCGATGGAGGATGAACCGTGTCGAAAAAGACTGCCACAAGTCCGTTTCAGGCGCTCGAAGAAGAGGCTTACCACGCTTTCCGCGAATGGCCCGTCTGGCTGGTCTTGCGGGAACGTGAACTGGATGCCCATCTCGCGGCGCAGCGCCCGTCAGATGCTGCGAATGCTGGCACACAACCTGAGCAGCAGCGCCGCCATCCGGCGCTGGATCAAGGAGGCAAATAACACATGAAACTGGTGATTGTTGAATCCCCAGCGAAATCCAAAAAGATCGCCGGATTTCTGGGAAGCGGTTGGCGCGTGGAGGCGTGTCTGGGACACATCCGCGACCTGCCCGAAACCGAACTGGGGGTGGAAGTCGCCGCTGATTTTCGCCCGACCTATGCAGTGCTGCCCGGCAAAGGCAATGTGGTTAAAAAGCTGCTGAAAGCGATTAAGGATGCCGAAGCGGTCTACGTCGCCACCGACCCGGATCGAGAAGGCGAAGCGATTGCCTGGCATCTCTTAAAGCTGGCAAATGTGCCGAAGGACAAGCCCGTTTACCGGGCGCTGTTTCACGCCATCACGCAGGATGAGGTGCGTGAAGCCGTTGCCCATCCGCGTGCGCTGGACATCAATCTGGTCGAAGCGCAGCAGGCGCGGCGCATTGTAGACCGGCTGGTGGGTTATCTGGCTTCGCCGCTGGCGGCAAAAGCACTGGACGGCAAGTTCTCCGCCGGACGGGTGCAGAGCGTCTGCCTGCGCTTGGTGGTGGAGCGCGAGCGTGAGATTGAGACATTCAAGCCAGAAATCTACTGGACGCTGGCACTCAGGCTGGCTGCCGACGGGACGGAATTCACGGCGAAGCTGCATCGCGTCAAAGGTGCAGACAGCGCCTTCAAGACCCGCGAACCGCTGGACAAACTGGTAACGCTCCTGCAAACGGCGCAGGTATGGGTGGGCAAAGCCGGACGGAGCGTGAAAGCACGTAACCCGCTGCCGCCGTTCACCACTTCGTCGCTTCAGCAGGCTGCCTCGAAGGGTCTGG
>JAEUQX010000297.1 GCA_016788625.1 Anaerolineae bacterium | reverse complement strand
GTTCACTGCTCCCATGCGCTCATGCAGCTCGCGCGTGGTCAAGTCCATCGCCGCTATAGCAAAACGCTGGGTAATGTACTGACGAATGCAGTCGGCCGCGCCTGCATAAACGGTCGTAACCGCCACCCCTTCAGCGCCGAGTACCTCTAACTGCCGCAGGGCTGCGTACGCCACCGGATTGGCCGAGTCATCAATCTGCAGCACAGATCGCCCGCGCCACCGACGCAGATACCGTAGTCCCACAACTACGCCCATACCCGTGCCCACTGCTCCCAAACCCACCATCCACCAGGGAAGGTACGGCAATGCAACAGGTGGGCGAAACGGTCTCAACGTCAGATCATCCGGCTGAAGCACGCTGTTAACCATTATCGTGACAGGTTCAACCCGAAGTTCGAGCAGCGCGACTTCGCCTGGAAGCTGAACACCTACCACTGTCTCCGGCGTTTGGAACTCGCCGATTTGCCACAGCAGCACGCTCAGACGCTGCTGTATCACCCGAACCCCGCTGTTGACTGTTTCGGTCGTTGTGCCAACCTCGCGCACCATGAAGGCCGCCCACTGCGACGGAAAAGTCGGCAGCGTGAATACTGCGCCTTCAGGAATCTCGATGATCAAAGAGAGATCAATCGGTTCGCCGATCAACACCTGCGTCTGATCCACCGCAAAACGCGCGTGCGCTGCCGCTTGTGCCAGTAGATCAATGTGCGGCAGTAGCAGTGCCAGGAAGACCGCAACGAGCAGCGCCATCAACCGCCAATTCCCGATCAGAATCCTCTCCACGGGCAAAGAGCGGCGCAAAGCGTTCACGCCAACGGCACGGGCAGCGCAAGCGCGCAGCACAATCGACAGTCGCTCGCTCATCGCCCCAATCGCCAACGCCGCATTTCAAAGAACTGCACCAAAGCGGGCAGGTACTCGTGATCAGTACGTATATCAATCCGGTCAATCCCTGCTTCAGCCAGTGCCTGGTCGCGCATTTGGCGGAAGCGCCGCGATTGCGCTACGAAGCGCTCACGCCAGGCTTCTCTCGACAGATCAACCACATGATATTCCCCAGTCTCAGCATCGCGCAACCGTACCAACCCCGCATCCGGCCATTTGACTTCCAGGGGATCGCTCAACACGATGGCAATCACATCATGGCGTTTGGCGATCAGCCGAAGTTCAGCAAGGTAATCGGCGCTGGCGGTCAAGAAATCGGACATCACAAACAAAATTGAACGCCGTCCAGACAAGCGATCAGCCGTTCGCAGTGCTGAAGCCAGATCCGTTCCGCGGAGAACCTGCGGCAGCTCGGAAAGCGCTTGAATCAACCGCAGCATATGATTACGTCCTTTACGCGGCGGAACGTAACCCTCCAGTCGATCGCTGAACGTCACCAATGAGACTCGATCATGGTTACGGATCGCGGAATAGGCAACCAACGCGCCAATCTCAACCGCAGCCTGCCGCTTGTGCTGCCCGGCGCTGCCGAAAGCCGTGGAACCACTCGCGTCAACCAGCAGCATCACACGCAGTTCACGTTCTTCGATATGACGTTTGACGAACACGTCGCCACTGCGAGCCGTCACATTCCAGTCGATCAGCCGCACATCATCGCCGGGCTCATAGGGTCGCACAGCATCAAATTCAATACCACGCCCTTTGAATGCCGAATGATAGGAACCTGCCAGCGACTCATGTACGAGCTTGCGCGTTCGCAGTTCGATCTGGCGAATCCGTGTCAACTGCGCGGCAGAGAGG
>JAEUQX010000291.1 GCA_016788625.1 Anaerolineae bacterium | reverse complement strand
TTGTTCTGTTCCTCAGCGATCTTACGGTCGGTGAGGGTCTGCATCAGCGCAACAGGCGGCGTGATCTTACCGATCAGCGTGTCGATGGCTTCCACGTCATAGGCGCGGATGGCCTTGCCGACATGGATAGTCGCTTCCTGCTGGCGCTCGCTGCGTGCATTGAGGAAGTCCAGCACCGTATAGTTCTGCGCCGCGTTGCGGAAGTAGTTGCTGACAATCGGCTGCAACACATGATCAACCATGTTCTGCACCGAGCCGATGCGCGAGATTACCTTGGGGGCTTCCAGCGCACCGACATGGATAATCTGCGCCACCTCCAGGTCGAAGGTGAAACCGTCCTTCGAGTTAGCAGTGATCGACGACAGTGTTGAGTCGTACTGATGTGTTTCGGTGCGCTGCGACCAGTTCAGCACGATGTTGGTTGTTGGCACGAGTTCGACCTTCATCACGCGTGTGTTGATCGGGTGCTTGCCGGGATACAGCGGCGTGACCCACACACCCTTGTGCCCCACATTAACCAGATCGCCGTGCTTGAATTCCGTGCCGCTCACGTCAATGTGCGCCTTACCGACGTAGCTGATGACGACGCCGACGTAGCCGATGGGGATTTCGGTCATCGGCACCTGCTCGACCTCGACGAACCAGGGGTTGAGATTCCACGAACCGGAGAGCAGCACCTGTTCCTGCAAACCACGCCGCCCGCCTGCTTCCAGAAAAGCCTGGGCGTTCTGGAAGTTGTCGTGACCAGGAATGTAGAGACCCGCGATTTCACCTTCATCAATCGGCGCGCCGTCCAGCGTGGTGACGACGCCGACCATATCCGGTTCGATCTGATAGACCAGCAGATCGTCCGGATCCATCGCATTCTGTTTGGCGTTGGCCGTCGTGATTATGGTGAAGAGCGCCGTATTGATGCGGTACGCGCCCGCCGTGATGATGCCGAGCTGGCGACCCTTCTCGCCACCGTTCATCAGGAATTTGCGCGCGTTCTGGAAGTTGTCGCAGTCCACTGTCTTGCCCAGGATGCGTTCAGACGGGATTGGTGCGCCATCTGCCGCGACAATCAGGCCGATCTCGCCCTGGGGGATGACTGTGACCGACACGCGCCGCACACTGTAGAACCACGGCCAGTAGAAGAAATGCACACCGGGCGCCAGCGTATCAGCCTGATAACCCGCCTCACCGTTGAGCGCAATCAAGCGCTCCGGCGGCAGCGCGCTGCGTGACCAGCGTTTGATCACGATGCCCACCTGACGCTCGCTGATGATGACGATGCCACCCAGCACGAAAACTGCCGCGATCACCAGGATGACTGCGGCCAACGGAATCAGTAAGTCAACCATATTTTCTGCTCCCTGATGCTCCGCCAGAGTTAGCGAAGCATAACCCATCCACCTTCCGCCCTGATCTGAGATCGATTCTATCCCTGTTTGCTAAAACACACAGGCTGACCGCAGTAGGGGGACAGATTCGATTATCGGAGTGTTTTCCCCGCCTGAGACCCCCAGAGATTGGGGGGCACAGAGGCAGTAAATCATATTGGAACAAGGCGCAGACTGCCCGTCATCCCCCTAGCGAAGGCGGCGTCACAGCGGGTTTGGTCGCCTGCGGTTCGGCCAGCGCATCCACATCGGGCGTCGCTTCGAGCTGCAGCGCTTCCAGCGAAAGTACCTCGATAGTCTCGCCGAGGTAAGTAACGGGCGGGCACTGCACCCTGCCGCTCAACTGCGCCAACCAGAAATCGATATAACGCCAGCGCTGCCCCTGCCCCAACGCCCAGGTGATGCGCTGCGGGTAGCCCAACTGCGGGTGATACACCACCTCAAGCTGGATCGGCCCATCGCAGATACAACCGTTCGGGCCACACGATGGGCCATTCAGAGTCTCGTCAATACGCTCGAACAAGCGCTGTACGGTGTAGAGATTCGCCAGGCCGCCGCTCGCCCCCGCGACCGGATTGGTCGGGCACTCGTCGCGGTGACGGTAGCTGACTTTGCCGTTGCGCACCTCGAAATCCTGCTCACACTCATAAAGTGGCACGCTGTAGGCTACCACGATGCGGTAATCATCGGTGCCGCTCGCCGTCCAACGCGCCTGCGCGGCGGCGAACTGCGTCGTAGGCAGGCTGTCATAACCCAGCAAGGCAGCGATGACCGCACCCAACAACAGCAGGGTGAACAGCACGCGCCGCCGGCTGATGCGTCGTTCACGGACAGTCGGCGGGATTGTCGCGGGTGAAGAGGCCAATCTTGCGAAATTCTCCTTCGTCGATGCCCAGCGTCTGATTCACGCCCCGTTTGGTTTGTACCAGACGGCTGTAGAGCGAGCCATCCGCCAGCCGATCAACCTCGGTGATGAAGATGTTGGCGATAGCCTGCTGACGCTGGTCGAGGCGCACAGTCCCTGTTGGCGATTCAAATTCTAGCTGACGCAGCGCCGCTTGAAAACGCTGCTGTCCATCGGAAAGATCACCGTTAACCAGTTGCAGCGCCAGCAGGATTGCCTTCAGACCCGTATAGTAAGCGTTGGCAAACAGTGACGGCGAGGTCAGGCCGCGCGGGAACATCTGGCGGTAGCGCTGCACAAAGTTCTGCCAGGCCGGGGATGGGTTATTATCGGCAATCGGCCCGGATGCCACCATGCCCACAATGCGCTCGGTGAACGCGCCAGAAACGTTCATCGCCACCAGATCGTTCATCACCGACCCACCTACAAGCGGTTTTTTGCCTCCCCGTTGGTGATACTGCTCGACGAAGTTCAACGCATCCGTGCCCGCCAACACAACATAGATGGCGTCGATATTGGCTGGAAAGGCCAGGATCACATCGCTGAAATCGCTCGTGCCCAAGGGCACCCAGAACTTTCGCAGTACATGCCCACCCCCACGGCAGAACTCCAACGTGAACGCGCCGATCTGCGCGTGTGGGTAGCTGTAGTCTTCGCCCAACGTGATGATGTTACGGTAGCCTTTGTTCTCGATGATGTACTCTGCCAAACCGCCGGAATACTGCACACCGTTAGTGACGAAGCTGAAGAAGTTCGGACTGGTATTGTTCAGGCCGATCTGCTGCGCAGCGGCATTGCCATTGACGAAGGTGATGTTTGGCTGCGACGCAGAGTATTCCCACACCGCCAGTCCCTCGTTGCCGGAGAGCGGCCCCAGGATGATCTCAGCGCCTTGGCGGCGAATCAGCACCTCGGCCATTGTCTGCGCGTAGTCGGGCGTGGCGTTCGTGCCCTCCTTCAGGACTGTGATACGTTTGCCCGCGATAGTGCTGCCGAACTCCGACAGCGCCAGATCAACGCCACGCATGGCGTCCTCGCCCATCCCGGCATACGGCCCCATCAGAGTCGCCAGCACACCAATCTTGATCTCATTACCACTCATCACATACCTCCCATACCCTTTTACTTCGCTACCAGTTACGACCCAGCAGCAGCTTCAAGCTCCTGCAAAATCGCCATGAGATCAGCGGCCGCGTTATCACCGAACAGACGGGCATACTCGCGCAGATCAAGCAGCGCTTCGGCATAGAAGTCAGCGCCCTTCTGATAGTAGGTGAAACCGCGATTACCGTAAGCCTGACCGAAATCGGGTACAAGTTCAATCGCCGTGCTGAAATCGGCAATGGCTTCGTCATAGAGTCCCTGACGCACATACGTAACGCCGCGCTTGTTGTAGATGACAGCGTTATCGCCCAATTCCAGCGCCCGGTTGTAGTACTCCAGTGCAGCATCAAATTCCTGCTCACGCCGAGCAATATCGCCCAGGTTCTCAAGCGGCTTGACGTAGAGCGGGTCGAGATCGATGGCGCGCTGTAAATCGGCTACTCCACGCTGCCCTTCCCCTAATTGGTAGTAGGCCACACCTCGGTCGTTATAGATAGTTGCTGAATCCGGGTCGAGTTGCAGCGCGCGCGTATAGTTTGTTACTGCTGTGGCATAATCACGCGCACCAATGGCATCAAAACCACGATCCACATACTCGGTGAAAGTGAATGGATCCGACGCGAAGTTCATACGCGTCACATCCGTCAGCGCCTTCACATCCCACACGCGCACCAGCGGGTTGCTCCCAAGCCAGGTCGCCAGGTAGCGCCCATCCGCACTCCAGTCCTGGAAAACGAAGACATCGGTCGTGCCCTTGCTGGCGTGCCCCAGTCGGAGCAGCAGCCGCCCGCTGCGCGTGTCCCAGAAGTACAGCCCACCGTCCTCGGTTTCGGTCTCGATCAGCGTTCGATCCGCGTTCCAATAGGCGCGTTTGACTGGCAGGTCATGCGGCAGCGACATAGCAACTGTATTCGTCTCTGCATCCCAGATGCGGACGATGTTCTCGTTCGACCAGGTCATGTACTGGCTGCCATCAGCGCTCCACAGCCCACCGCGCAGATGATCGGGATGCGGCAGTACCGCGATCTGCTCGCCGCTCGCCACGTCCCAGAGCAGCGCCCGGTCGGTCTCGCGGGACATCGTGAGGACGCGGCTGCCTTCGGGATTCCAGGCAGCAAAACGGAACGGCTCATCCATTGCAAGACGCTGGCGCAGTTCACCCGTCGCGGCATCCCAGAGAGACAGCGAAAGCGTGCAGTTTTCGCGGCTGGGCGGGCAGGTGCCCACATTGGCGGCGATCAGCGTCTCGTCCGCACCCCAGCGCACATCGAAAAGTTCATCGAACTCGCCCGTGCTTTCCAGTGGGATGGTCAGCACCTCGTTCGCGGCAGGTAACTCATAAACATGGATGACGTTATCCGCCGTGACGATCAGCGCGCGTGACTGGTCGGCATTCCAGGTGATCGTCAGCGCATCCTCAACCGTCAGCACGTTGTCTCCGCTGGCAGCATCCCAAAGCGCAATGACGGCCTCGCCCGTTACCGAGGTGCCCTCGCGCGTCTGGACGAGCGTGCCACCACGTTCCAGGGTAGGAAACGAGGTCTTGGCATCAACAAATGTCAGCTTCTCACCGTCCGCTGCATCGAACAGAAGCACCGTTGATGCGGCGAAAGCCGATGTGATCAGGCGCGTGTCATCCGCCGTCCAGTCCGCGTAGGTGGCAGCGGGCAGTGTGAACAGGGCTTCGTGCGTAGCAGCATCACGCACCACCGTGCCTGCCGTTGCATCCCAGATGACATATTGGCTGTTGTCGCCCTTCCACTTCACACCCAAACCCTCGAACTCCTGCGCCACCTCGCCCGTCTCGATGTCCCACAGGCGAGTGATGCTTTCCTGCGAGGAGCTGTCGGTCGTACGCGTGCCCAGCAGCCTGCCGTCGGGACTCCAGTTTGTCGTCCAGATCGGCTGGTCATGGATCAGCAGTTGCAGCGCGTCGCCGCCAAAACGCAGCGACTCGGCAATCGCCAGCACGGTTGGTGTGAAGGCTGCAAGATCGTCGGGTGTGGTGCTGGCCGCCAGAATATTGATGCCGCCATCGCCCAGATCGAGCGCGAGGATGATGCCCGCGCTGCGTTCATCGGCGGCGTCCAGGCGTGCAGCGGGATAATCACCAATCGTCACATCCTCAATATCATCCGTATCAAAAACATCTGACGCGCCGAACATCGCGATCAGCGCATCCCTGGGTGTGGTGTCGCTGCCGTACTGAAACACGTTGGTCAGATAACGCGGGCGCATGAAGATGATGCCAATCTCGCCGGAGTCCAGCGGGCTGTTGCGATCTCGCTCGCTGTTCTGGCGCAGGGTTTCGACGGCCTGGGACGTATTGGCGATCACGAAGAAGCCCAAGCCGAAGTCATCTGATTCGCCATCGACCAGCCAGCCCATTGGATAGTTGAAGGTCAGCAGGCTATCGTAAGTTGCATATTTTTCGGTCAGTATGACGATATCCTGCGCGGCGAGCGGCAGCAAGGACATAAACGATAGGAGCAGAGCGACAAAAAGTACTCGTTTCATCATCAAACAATCCTTCGATGAATTGGCAATAGCGCCTGACTAAGTAGAGTATTCGGGTGATGTTGCCCGCGTTGTCATCATTCTAGCCCCAAAAAGCGTGACAGAGTATCAGGAAGCTGTTCAGTTTTTGCTTACGACACAAACTTGACTCCGCAAGTGAGTACGGTAAAATCGGCGCGTTTCACAATGAAACGTGCTGTAACATCGGCATAAGTGACAATTGGCGCAAATGGGCTGCGCCCGATAGAATAATCACCACTCGTTCACTGACGACAAAAATCTTTTGCGAACAGGATGTTTGACCGATGACTGACCGCGCGCAGGACAATCTTGCTGCGTCACCCGCCAGCGGAATACTGGATCAGGGTGATGTGCCCGGCGCTGCCCGGCGTCAGTTGATTGTCGTCGCGCTGGCGCTGCTGCTGGTGTTGCTGGCGGCCACGCTTTTCCTTGAGTATCAGAATGCCGCGCCCGACGCGCCGATTGTTGCCGAATCCACACTGGGTAGACTGGGCGTCTGGATGGCGGAACAAAGCGCGTTGGAAGCGCCCATTTCGCTGCTCGGTCAGTTCACACGCGCACAGGCCGTCGCTGCCGGGCAAAGCAGCCTGGACGTGGCGACCGTGAACAATGCAATGCGCGGCGGTCTGAGCATCTACCTGCTGACCACGGTCGCGCTGGGGATCATCGGTTTGGTCGGGCTGCTGCGCGCCGCCAACTGGACACGACCGGTCCTGCTGGCAGCGTTAATCCTGCTGGATGTGTTGGTATTCGTCCTTCCACCGCTAGATGGCAACGATGTGCAGCTTCGCCTGTTGGTCGGCATCGTGCTGCTGCTGGCGATCATGCTCTACGCACCCGGCAAAGTCAGCCGCCTGATGGGTTTCTTCGTCGTCATCTCGTCGCTGCTGGTGGCCTGGGAAGCCTTCAAGGCCTTCGGCGCGGCGGTCAACTATCAGATCACCCTGCCGCAGTCCGGCTGGACATATCGCTCATACGAAACACTCGATGAGGGACTGGCGGCACTACAAGCAGGCGACATTCCCGCGCTGATCATCGACCAGAACGATATCGAAGACCTGCTCGCGCCGCACCCCAATGATGACGGGGTGGATGCGGCAGCGCTGCCCTACCCAACACTGCGCTACCTGCTCAGGCTGGAAAATGATACGCGCATCCTCGGACTGCCCATCATCCCGGCTTTTCCGGGGCGCCTGACGGTCGTCGTCAATGAGGGCGATGTAGCGCGCTGGTCACACACCAATGACCTGATGGCACAACAGCCAGGCACGGTCAAAGCATCGTTCGCGGAGGAACGATTCCTGGCACAGGAACGCAAACTTGTGCTGCTCGACCTGCGCATCACCAACGATACCAACATGCCGCACCTGCAAAGCATGGCGCTGGCGCTGCTGCAACCCGCGCGGCGCAACGGCGAGTTCCTGCTCATCCGCATCCTCGGCCAGGCGGCGCTGTTCACCTGGGCGGAAGCCGGGTTGGGTTTCATCAGCGGGGCGCTGCTCGGTTTCCTGCTGGGCACAGTGTTCGCGCATTCGCGCCTGCTGGAGCGCGGGCTGCTGCCCTATGTCGTCGCGTCGCAGACCATCCCTATCCTGGCCGTCGCGCCGATGGTCGTGATCTGGTTGGGCGCGAGTCCGGCGTCGGTGGCGGTGATCGCCGCATACCTGACGTTCTTCCCGGTGACGATCAACACGCTGCGCGGGCTGACCTCGCCGCACCCTAACGCGCTGGAACTGATGCAGTCGTACGCCGCGAACTGGTGGACGGTGCTGTGGAAGCTGCGTTTCCCGGCGGCGCTGCCCTATGTCTTCACCGCGCTGAAGGTCTCCGCAACGGCCAGCGTTGTCGGCGCGATCATTGGCGAACTGCCCTCCGGCATCGCGGACGGGCTGGGGCGCGCCATCCTGAACTTCAACCAATACTACTCCTCCGACCCCGCGCGCTTATGGGCAGCCATCCTCGTCGCGGCGGTGGTCGGTATTTCCTCGTTCCTGATCGTCAGCCTGATCGAGCGCATCGTACTGGGCAGACGGGTACAGGCGCAGTGAACGAGATACAGATCGCAGCAAACAAAGATACAGGTTCGTTTTTGAGGTCAGTAGGCGTGATGAGTCACGTTTGGTTTATGCGAAGGAAGCCGCATGGCTGAGCAAAACGCCGCGCAAGTCATCCTGGCGCGCAATGTCAACAAAATCTTCAACCCTGGCAGCGACGAACAGGTCATCGCGCTGCAAGACATCAACCTGACGGTCAAACAGGGCGAATTCATCTCGCTGATCGGCCCGTCTGGTTGTGGCAAGTCCACGCTGCTGCGTCTGATCGCTGATCTGATCACCCCGACGAATGGTGAGTTGAAGATCAACGACAAAACACCGCATCAGGCGCGCCTCGACCGCGATTACGGCATGGTCTTCCAGGCCGCGACACTCTATGACTGGCGCACCGTGATCAAGAATGTGCAGCTTCCGCTGGAGATCATGGGTTACCCGGCGCACGTCCGCAAAACGCGCGCGCAGGAAATGCTCGATCTGGTCGAACTGGGCAAGTTCGCCAAGCACTATCCCTGGCAGCTTTCCGGCGGGATGCAGCAGCGTGTGGCGATTGCGCGCGCGCTGGCCTTCGAGCCGTCGCTGCTGCTGATGGACGAGCCGTTCGGCGCGCTGGACGAATTCACACGCGAACGTATGAACATGGAACTGCTGCGTATCTGGACGCGCACGGGCATCACGGTGATCTTCGTGACGCACAGCATCCCGGAGGCCGTCTTCCTCTCCAGCCGTGTCGTTGTCATGACGCCGCGACCAGGCCGCATCACCCAGGTGGTTGATGTTGACCTGCCCTATCCGCGCGTATTTGAGACTCGTGAACTGCCGCGCTATTTCGAGTTGATCACGACGGTGCGCGAGCATCTGCGGGAAGCGCACGGAGGCTGAGCCGATGGCCGAGATTTCCGCCAGCCTGCCCGCCTTCACGCCCAAGTCGCGCGCCCAACGCCTGCGCGAGGCACTACGTTACTACCTGCCCACAGTGCTGGTCGCTTTCAGCGTACTGGTGATCTGGGAACTGGCCGTGCGCGTCCTCAATATTCAACAATTCCTGCTGCCGCGCCCCAGCGCCATCTTCGAGGCCTGGTTCGAAGAATTCCAAACCTTCATCAGCGGCGGCGGTTCAATCCTGTTCCAGGCCAGCGGCGCGACGCTGTATTCGGCCATCGGCGGCTTCCTGCTCGGCTGCGGCGCGGGCGTCTTCGTGGCGCTGGCGACCGCGCGCTGGACGATCATCAGTGAGGCCATGATGCCCTTCGCCATCGCGGCCAACTCCGTGCCGATCATCGCCTTCGCGCCCGTGACCAACAACTGGTTCGGGCTGACGAATCCCGCATCGAAGATGGCTATCGTGGCGGTCATCGTCTTCTTCCCGACGATGATTAACACCGTGCGCGGGCTGACAATGGTCGAGCCGCGCCAACTGGAATTGATGCAGTCCTACGCAGCCCGCCCCTGGAAAATCCTGCGGGCGCTGCGGATACCGAATGCGCTGCCGTACATCCTCAGTGCGCTGCGTGTTGCCAGCGCTCTGAGCGTGATCGGCGCGGTGGTGGCCGAGTTCTTCGGCGGGCCGCGCGCGACGCTGGGCGTGTATATCACCCAGGAGGCGGCGGGGTTCAACTTCGCCCGCGCCTGGACGGGGATCATCATGGCCTCGGCGATCGGTATTTCATTTTACGTGGTTGTTCTGTTGGTCGAACGCTGGGCCATGCCCTGGCACGTCTCCTTCCGCAAGAAGAGCTGATGCCGCTAACGCGCGCGACCGACTTGGCGACGAGTTTGCAATCTACAGTCTGAGGAGGAAATGCATGTCAAGAAAAATAGGCGCTTTGCTGCTCATTTTTGTCCTGGTTCTGGCTGCCTGCGGCCCGGCAGCAACCCCCACCCCAACGACCGCGCCGACGGAAGTACCGCCGACCGACGCACCCGCCGAGGCTACGGAAGCCGCCGCTGAGCCGACGGAAGAAGTCGCTGAGGCCACCGAAGCCGCCGCTGAACCGACCGAAGAAGTTGCCGAAGCCACCGAGGCTGCTGCTGAGCCGACCGAAGAAGTCGCCGAAGCCACCGAGGCTGCTGCTGAGGCCACTGAGGCCGTTGCAGTAGCGATGGCCGAGCCGACCGAAGAAGTCGCCGAGGCCACCGAAGCCGCCGCTGAGCCGACCGAAGAGGTTGCCGAAGCGACGGAAGCTGCTGCCGAAGCCACCGAGGCTGTTGCCGAAGCGACGGAAGCTGCCGCCGAAGCCACCGAGGCCGCTGCGGAAGCCACCGAGGTTGTCGCTGAGGCGACCGACGTTGTTGCCGAAGCCACCGAGGCCCCGGTAGTCGAGGCCACTATCGAAGCCACGCCGGAGCCGGCAGCCGAGGCCACTGAAGCCGCTGTCGAAGCTACCGCCGAAGCCACCACGGAAGCAGCAGCGCTGATCCCCGTCAGCCTGCAACTCCAGTGGGTTGTCCAGTCGCAGTTCGCGGGTTACTTCGCGGCCAAGGCGATGGGCTTCTACGAAGAAGAAGGCCTGGATGTGACCATCCTCGAAGGCGCGGTTGACATCGTGCCGCAGCAGGTTGTCGCTTCGGGCGGCGCGCAGTTCGGTATCGCCTGGGTTCCGAAGGTGCTGGAATCGCGCGCGGCGGGTGCTGACCTGGTGAACATCGCCCAGGTGTTCCAGCGCAGCGGTACGCTCCAGGTTTCATTCAAGGATAAGGGCATCGAAGGCGTGGAAGACCTGCGTGGTCAGCGCGTTGGTACCTGGGGCTTCGGCAACGAGCACGAACTGTTCGCGGCGCTGCGCGCAGCGGGCATCGACCCCAACAATGCCGAAGACGTGCAGATCATCTCGCAGTCGTTCGACATGAACGCCATGCTGAATGACGAACTGGACGCGGCGCAGGCCATGACCTACAACGAATACGCTCAGGTTCTCGAAGCGATCAACCCGGCGACGGGCGAACTGTATCAGCCGGAAGACCTGAATGTGATCAACTACAATGACGTTGGCACGGCCATGCTCCAGGATCACATCTTCTCGACCGAGAGCTGGCTGGCGGGCGAAACCGACGGCGTGGCGAACACCGACATCGCGGTCAAGTTCATCAAGGCATCGCTGCGTGGCTGGATCTACTGCCGCGATAACTTCGACGCCTGCGTGCAGATCGTGCTGGACAACGGCCCGACGCTCGGCCAGAGCCACATGCAGTGGCAGTTGAACGAGATCAACCGTCTGATTTGGCCGTCGCCCGCGGGTGTCGGTGTCATGGATCAGGCGCTGTGGGATCAGACCGTCTCGGTCGCCGTGGACAGCGGCATCATCCCCGAAGCGCCGGGCGAAGCTGCCTTCCGCACCGACCTGGCGCAGGCGGCAGTCGACGCACTGACGGCTGACGGCGTGGATGTGACTGGCGAAAGCTGGCAGCCCGTCGAGGTGACGCTGGTCGAAGGCGGCAAGTAAGCCTCACAGCAGAATGGGTTTTCCGTAGGGGCGATCTAACAGATCCCCCTACAAAATGTGAATACCCTGAACAACCGTAATGCACAACGCCCCGAAAACCGGTTCACCCGGTGGCCGGGGCGTTTTGTTTACCCTGTGCACAAGTGCGATTCAGCAGATGGTGTGTACACGATAGGCGGGCAGTCTTGACGCCAAGCCTGTATCTGGCACATCATGTATTTCGTAAGCCGCATCCATCTTATTCAGGGGAGCAGAGCATGACCAACAACATCGATTACGGCGCGATACGCAAGCGCGTGCAGGACGGCATCAAGCGCCAGATTACCCTTACGCGAGCCACATTGTTTGTTGTGAATTTGGTGCTGTTCATCGCGTTCATGCTCCTCGGTTGGAGCATGGCGCTCTCACAGTACACCCCGCTCAACAATGGCGACGATCTGGTGATCGGCGGCATGGTATTGTTGAGCATGACGGGGTTTATAGGACTGCTGTTCAACGGCATCTCGCTGGCGCTGGAAAGCAAGGCCGGACAGCAGCGGATGCGCGAGCGAATTATCGCCGCCGAAATGGGCAAAGCGCTGCTCAAGCTCGACGACGAAGACGAAGAGGAAAAGGCTAAACGCACAATGGCGCTCAGCGACGACGGTGAACTCGTCGAAGTGATCGAAGACGACGTGCTGGCCGAGGAACTGCACAAGCGGGCCGAACGGCGGGGATAGCTGCCGCCCACTACGGCTGAATCTCAACCACGACACCCTCGCCTGCCCAGGCGTAAAGCTGCTGAATGTTCGTATCGCTGAGCAGGATGCAGCCATAGGTGACGCGCGTGCCCAGGCTGTTCGTCCACAGCAGTTGGCTGCCGCCGCGCGTGGGAAAGCCGTGAAAGCCGTTGGTGAAGTCCGCGCCAGGGATCGGTTTATAAACACCCATGAAATTGGGCATCCACAAGTTCCAGTTGCCGGCGTAGGCGTTCGACTCGTGCGAGATGATCTGGTAGATGCCCGTCCAGGTTGGGCTGTCGGGGATGCCTGTGCTGGCGACCCAATCCCATTTGACCTGCCCGTTCTCGTAGACTTTCACATTCTGGCGGCTGATATTGACGACGATGCGCTTATCGGGGTCAACCGCGAACGGCAGAAAGTTATCCGGCGATGGAATGGTGATGCTCTGCCCCGCCGAGACGCTGCTCAGGCCGCCGTTCGCCTGCTGAATATAGAGATAGGGCACGCCGTAATCCCAGGCGATGCTGGTGATGGTCTCGCCCGCGCTGACGGTGTGCTGGCGATCATGGTGATAGACGCGCACGACGGGATCCGTGCGTCCGGCAGCGATAGCGGCCTGCACACTGGCGACGGCCTCATCCAGTTTGAGATAGCGGCTTGTGTCGAAGGCAGCAGCGGATTGTTCACTCAGGTAAGCGTTGATCGCGGTCGGGTCGGCGCTCAATGCCAATCCGGTCGTGCTGTTCGCGTCTGGCTGCGCGCTCAGCCAATTCCCCCACAATTCGGGCGGCGCTGACCAATAGACCGAGTCGCCCGTCACCGGGTCGAAGACGCGCACATCCAGAAAGTTGCTGAGCAGCAGGCGAGCCTGATCGAGCATCGGCGTCGCGTCGGTCACGGTCGGCTGCACATCCTGCATCACCAGTTCGAGCATTCCATCGCTCAACGCTCCGCTTACATCTCTCGCTAACTGCGCCAGCGTCAGTCCCACGTCGAGCGTGCGTCCGGGCACAGCTTCAGTTGCCTGCACTTCGCCATTGACCAGGCGCACACCCGCGTTCACGACGGGCTGCACAACCTGCGCGCTCAGCACAGTCAACCCCGCTTCGGCGCGGGTCGCATCCAGCGTAATCACCGGTTCAACGGCGCTGCGGCTGAGGATAGCAGGCAGCGCGGCAGTCAGATCGCTGCGCCCCCGTTGATACGCGCGTTCGGCAGTGGCGCGGGCGTCCAGCGTCAATCCCAGGTCGGCAGGGTTGATGCGCCAGGCGCGTTGACTGTCACGGGCGGTGATCGTTTGCCAGGACTCGTTCAACGCACGTTCTGCCTCATTAACGGAAAGCCCGCCGAGCGCTACGCCCGCCACTGAAACACCCGGCAGGATACCGTTGGCATAGATCAAGCCAATGCCCAACGTGAACGTGGCACAGGCTAGTATGCCGCCAATCAGCACAATGGCGCTCAACCAGAGAACGAGGCGCGGCTGTTTGCGTTGACGCGGCTGTGGAGCGGGCAAGCGGCGCGGCGCGCCTGGTACGCGCGCAGGTGGCGGCGCAGGCACGCGCGGCTGGGCACGGGTAGGCGGCGCGGGTGGTGAACGGCGCACAGGCTGCGGCATCGCGACCGTGCGCGGCTGCACGGTCATCGGTCGGATGGCAATCGGTTGGGTCACGTCAGCGCGGCGGGGCGCACGTTTGGGCTGCATGTTCGGGTAGTTTCTTTCTCAAGTGAACTACGAACATTATACGCCCAAACCTGGCTGCGGGATGCGCGCGCCTGCTCTACGGCTGACTGACGGGCAGCAGGCTCTGGGCTGCGTGGCTGTTGTGCGGCGCTATGTTTCGGGCTAGATTCGGACGGAACAGGCGAAATGCCGGGTAAACAGGAAAGAGGTTACCATGAATGAGGTCGTGATCGTCAGCGCGGTGCGGACGCCTATTGCCAAGATACGCGGCGCGCTGGCCGAGGTGCGCCCGGATGACCTGGCCGCACTGGTGATCGGCGAGGTGGTGCGGCGCGCGGGCATCGACCCCGGCAGCATCGAAGAGGTCTATATGGGCTGCGCCAACCAGGCAGGTGAGGATAACCGCAATGTGGCGCGCATGGGAGCGCTGCTGGCGGGTCTGCCGCAGCACGTCGCGGCTGTGACGATCAATCGCCTGTGCGCCAGCGGGATGAACGCGGTCAACCAGGCGGCGCGGGCAATTGCGCTGGGCGAAGGTGAGGTATTTGTGGCGGGCGGCGTGGAAAGCATGACGCGCGCGCCCTACTCCGTGCCCAAAAACCCGGTCGGGTACGGGCCGTCGGGCAACATCACCGGTTGGGACACGTCGCTGGGCTGGCGCTACCCCAACCCGGCAATGGAGGCGCTATTCCCGCTCGAATCGATGGGCGAGACCGCCGAGAACATCCACGCGATGAGCGTCGCCGGGCAGATCAAGGGCGGCGAAATCACGCGCGCGGAACAGGATCGCTTTGCTTTACGAAGCCAGCAGCGCGCGGTGGAGGCCATCAACTACGGATGGTTCCAGCGCGAGATCTTCCCGGTCAGTATCCCGCAGCGCAAAGGTGATCCGATCATCTTCGACACCGATGAGCAGCCGTTTTACACGCGCACGACGGACGGTTACGCACTCGCCACCAATGCCGAGAAACTGGCGGCGCTGCGCCCTGCCTTCCGCAAGGATGGCACCGTCACGGCGGGCAACGCCAGCACGCTCAACGACGGTGCCTGCGCACTGGTGCTGATGTCGGCGGCGCGGGCGAAGGCGCTCGGCATCCAACCACTGGCGCGCTGGGTCGGCTCGGCGGCGGTGGGCGTTGACCCGCGCGTGATGGGGCTGGGGCCGATTGAAGCGACGCGCAAGCTGCTGGCGCGCCAC
>JAEUQX010000280.1 GCA_016788625.1 Anaerolineae bacterium | reverse complement strand
GCTTCGGCGTAGATGCGCAGCATCGGCTCTGTGCCGCTCGGACGGATCAGCAGCCAGCTATGGTCAGCCAGATAGAACTTCGCGCCGTCCAGCGTATCGACGCGGCTGATGGTTTCGCCCGCCACCTGTCCCGGCGCGGCGTTGACCAGCCGTTCGACCATCTGCTTCTTGGGCAGCGGGTAGGCCAACTGCACATCAATGCGGTCGTAAAGCGCGGGGCCGAAGTTCGCCTGAAGATCAGCGACGATCTCGTGCAGCGGCGCGCCCTTCTGCGCCATCACCTCCAGCAGCAGCAGCCCCATCAGGATGCCGTCGCCTTCGGGGATATGCCCGCGGATGCTGATGCCGCCGCTCTCCTCGCCGCCCATCAGGATGTCATTGCGCATCATCAGGTCGGCGATGTGGTTGAAGCCGACTGGCGTCTCGTGCAGCTTGAGGTTGTACTTGTCGCACAGGCTGTCGATCATCAGCGTGGTCGAAACGGTCTTGACGACATCGCCGCGCAGCCCACGATTTTCCAGCAGGTGATGCAGCACCAGCGCGAACACCGTGTGTGGGTCGATGAAGTTGCCCTGCGCGTCAATCGCGCCGATGCGGTCGGCGTCGCCGTCGGTCGCCAAGCCCACGTCGGCCTGGCTGCGCTGCACCGCCGCGACCAGTTCGTTCAGGTAGCGCGCGATGGGTTCCGGGTGAATGCCGCCGAAACCGGGGTTGAGCACGCCGCGAATTTCGCTGACGTGACAGCGCGAACGCGAGAGGATGCTGGTGAATGCCCCGCGCCCCGCGCCCCACATCGCGTCCGCCACGATGTTCAGTTCGCCCTGTGAGATGGTGTCCAGATCGACCAGCGTGCTGAGGTGCTGGTAGTAGCTCCACGAGGGGTCGAAGCGCCGGATCAACCCGGCCTCGACCGCGCGCTCAAGATCCATCAGATTTGGCCCGCGCCCGGACTGTTCCATGCGCTCAAGCTGCTTTTCGACCTGGGCGCACTCGTCAGCCGTCGCGCTGCCGCCATAGGCCGCCTTGAGTTTGAAGCCGTTGTAGCGCGGCGGGTTGTGGCTGGCCGTGATGACGATGCCCGCGTTCGCGCCCTTCTCCTTGACGTTGTAGGAGATCGCGGGGGTAGGGGCATCGGTGCGCGTCAGCCAGGCCACCACGCCGTTGCCCGCCATCACGCGCGCGGCCTCGGCGGCGAAACGGTCGGAGAGGAAGCGCGTGTCGTAGCCGATGACGACTTCGGGCGGTTTGTCGCCGCTGTGTTCGGCGTTGACCCAATCGGCAACCGCCTGCGCGATCAGGCGCAAATTATCAAAGGTAAATGTATCGGCAATTACGGCGCGCCAGCCATCGGTGCCAAATCGAATCATATGCAGGTTGTCCTTCCCAAAGCGCGGCTGGGCTATCCCACCGCATCCAGCCCGGTACGCGTGATCACGTCAATCACCCGTTCCGGCGTCGTCTCAAAGTCGTTGAGGATGCTGTACGGCAGGTTGTGCGTCCGTACATAATCCGGCAGCGCATAAAGCGTATCGGTCACATCATTGATCCGCAGTTGATCCAGGCGGATGCCTGCCGAGAGGATCGTATCGCGGATCGGGCCGATGTCCTGGTTATGCAGCGATGCGGCGATCAGGATGCCCGGCCCCACCAGGTCGGCATACGGCAGGCCATAGCCGCTGGCCGTGCGCCCCTCGATGGCGTAAGCAAAATACTGTTCGCTGCCTTCCTGCGGGCGGTTGTGCCCAAGCTGGTTGGTCAACTGCACCTCGGTGCACATCAGGTCGAGCAGATTGCGCAGCGACTCGACCTTGCCCTGTCCCACACCTGCCGCGATCTTGAAGGCCTGCTGCGCGATGCCCGCCGCAAGCCCGGCTGCCCAGGGCAGGAAGCGTGTATCAACCGTCGTCTTGCTGCGGTCGGCGGCGTAGCGCCAGTCCAGCAGACCCGTGACGATGCTCAGCAGTTCGCAGATGCCGGTGCCGCGAATATGCGGCGGCGCGTTGCGGATGATCTCCCAGTCGATGATCACCTTCTGCGCGGCGTTGGTCGTCACGTAATGCACCGTGCCGCCCTCACGCACAGCCACCAGCGCGGTGAAAAAGCCGTCCACGCTCAGCGCGGTGGGGATGGTGATGACCGGCAGTTTGCGCGCCCAGCCGATGTACTTGGCCGCATCCGAGGCCAGCCCGCCGCCTACCGCGTAGATCACCTCGGCCTGCGCCGGAATATCGGCGGCAAGCTGTTTGAAATAATCATGTGTGGCATTGTGCGGTTCGGCCTGTGCTACCAGCGGCAGTTTGAGGTACTTGCCTGCTGCTTCCCACGCTGGGCCGCCCGTGAGCAGCGCTGTTGGGCGACTTTCGGTGACACTACTCAACTCGCGGATTTCAATCTGGGGCAGTGACCAGATGATGCTCATAAGCGGCGCTCCATGCGGGAATTAGGCAAAGCCAATACGCTAACTATAGTGCGAAATAGTTGAAATTTCCAACTTGTTCACCGCATGATTGTACCCGATTGTGGGTTGTAGGAAAATCAAATCTTGGAGACAATCATCGCCAAAGAACGGCTGCCACACATGCGGGGAAGATGACTTATGCAAAGTCCATTACCATCGAACGAAACGCTCCTTGAATTTAGCAATGCCATCCCCTGGCAGGAAATCGAGCAGCATAAACGTAAATTCAACCAGGCAGTCAAGGATCTTGCCAGAGACCCGTCCAACACCCTGCTGCCGCTGGAAAAGCTGAGCGAGATCGTTGGCGTGCCTGTTCTGACGCAGTTCGATGCCAACGACCCGAACGGCGCGAATGTCGTGCTGGCTGATGTCAACGGGCAGACACATGTGCTGGGCGCTGCCGTCAGTTCGCGCTACCGGGGCACAAAGACGCTGGCGCAGGCGATGGTGCCGTACAACTTCAACCCCAGCGTCAACCACACCAACCTGGCGGAGACGGATGACCCGATCACGCGGATGCGCTACCTGGGCGCGGAGATCGAACTCGGCCTGGTACACAGTGATGGCAGCGCGCCGAACGAAGACCAGATGCAGCAGTACATGGAAATCTACCGCACGCACGCGGAGAAACTGGGCATCACGCCGCAGGTAGACCGCGAGGCCGGGCAGTACCAGATCGAAGCGCATGTCGCGCCCGTACTGGGTTATCACAAGACGCGCAAGGCATTGGGCGGTATCCTGACGGCGCTGGTGCTGACCAGCCAGGAGACGGGCATGTTGACCACCGTACTGCCAGCCTACCCGGTCGAGAGCGACTTCCGGCTGACGGAAGACCCCAAGGTGCAGACGGCGGTTGATCTGATGCAGGAGGTCAACAACTATTTCCCGGAATACAAATGGCGGCTGGATGAGGCACACAAGCGTTATCATGTTGACCCGCCCACCGACAACTATGTGCAGATGTTCCGCAACCAGGGCTGCCACATTCACCTGGACATCGCTGGACGGTCAGAAGCGCTCGGCCTGCTGACGTTCTACACCATGCTGCACAGCGCTTCTGCTGTCGCCAACTCGGCTGTGCTGAAAGGTTCGCCGTTCGTCAATGGCACCTGCGACCCGGAACTGCTCTGCACGCGCGAGTATCTGCGGCGCGTGACCGTCACGGGGCGCTACCTGCACCTGCCGACCAGCCCGCACCTGACGCAGGATGGCCTGACGCGCTTCAGCAGTCTGCTGCGCTCAGAGCGCGTCAACGCCCCGGCGCGCGCGATGCTCTACGAGGATGGCATGGGCACGATGGTCTCGGTGATGCACAACCCGATTGGTCGCATCCGCCCCGACCTGGGCAGCAGCAAGCGCATCTGCACGCTGGAAAGCACCGGGATGCCGGCTTCGGTCAGCGGCTCGCGCATGGCCGCCGTGCTGATCGATTTCGAGTACAGTCACGTGCTGATCGAGGACTACTTCCGTAAGCATGGCTGCGACCTGGGGCCGATGTACGACGATAAGGACATGTGGACGTTCCTCGGTCCGCTCGACCCACAAACCTACATGGATTTGCAGGATGCATCCGATCGTGAGTGCACCGATACGGGCGTCATCACCGCTACCGGGACGCGCATGTCGCTGGACGAGTTCTATGAGAAGAAACGCGTCTTCATGCACAAGGCGCTGTTCGACATCAATTCGGTGGACATCATGCCGCGCGACATCGACGATGTATACGTCAGCCTGACGCGGATGCTCGCCCCGCCCAGCGGCCACGCTGCGCAGACGATCAGCGACTTCATCAGCCATCCCAAGCTGAAGAGCACGGGTAACTGGGGGCGCATCCTGCGCAATCGCTTCATCGAGTTGGGCGGCGCGCCCGGCGACCACCGCCCCGACCTGGTGATGCAGATCGTTCGCGAGATCCACGAGGCGCTGCGGATGCGCTACCTGGAGAGCAAGATAGACTAGCCGCGGGCGAAAATTGTCCGCCTGCCGACTAATCGCTATAATCGTACAAAAATCATTATCGGCCACCCTGGGGGATGCCATGCAGGATCACGACAAAATCAAACGTTTCTTGACCACTGTTCCGCTGTTTAAGGGATTGGATGACCGCCAGTTGAGCCGCCTGACGCGCCGTTTCTCCGAGCGTTCCTATGGGCCGGGCGAGAGCATCGTCACCCAGGGGACGATTGGCATCGGCCTGTTCATCATGGAGTCCGGCAAGGCCGACGCTGTGCGTGAGCATCCCGGTGGTGAGAAGACCGTCGTCAATACCTTCGGCCCGACCGAGTTTTTTGGCGAACTCTCGCTGCTCGATGAAGAACCGCGCACCGCGTCAGTGGTCGCCACTGAGCCGACCAAGTGCCTGATTTTGACGCAGCTCGATTTCCTCTCGGCGCTGCGCGAAGATGCCGATGTAAGCATCGCGCTGCTGAAGGAACTGGCGCGCCGCTATCGCCGTGCTGTGGAAAGTCTGTAACGAGAGCCAGCCGCACGTTCTGAACCTGATTCAAAAATGCGGGCGACAGAGTTATGCTGTCGCCCGCGTTTGTTATCCCCGCCTCTCCGCTTTACGCTTTCAGCCGGGCGATGTGCTGCTTGCGAAACTTGGCGACCTTCGGCGCAACCACCATGCGGCAGTAGCCCTGGTCGGGGTTGTTGGCGAAATATTCCTGATGATAGCCCTCCGCCTCATAGAAGGTCGTCGTCGGCGCAACTTCAGTCACGATGGGGTCGCGCCACAGCTTGCTGGCCGTCAGTTCAGCGATGACCTGTTCTGCGACAGCCTTCTGCTCCGGTGAGTGGTAGAAGATCGCCGAGCGGTACTGTGTGCCCACATCCGCGCCCTGACGGTTGAGCGTGGTTGGGTCATGGACGGTGAAGAAGACATCCAGCAGATCGCGAAAGCTGATTTCCTGCGGGTTGAAAGTGACTTTCACGACCTCAGCGTGCCCAGTCATGCCGGTGCAGACCTGCTTATAGTTGGGGTTCTGGACGTGCCCACCCTCGTAGCCAGATTCGACCGAGATCACGCCGCGCAGTTGATCATACACCGCTTCGAGGCACCAGAAGCAGCCGCCCGCCAGCGTTGCTACTTCGCGGGTGTTGTTGGGTTGCAAACTCATTACGGTTCTTGCCTTTCTACAGCACTCAATGGGTCGCCATACTCATGAGTCCGGGTTCTGTCGCTTAACGTTACAACAGGAAGATGAGAATCAAATAGGAGGCAGTTACGTGCCTCCCAGGATCAGTCAGTATCTCGACAAGCAGTCAAACCTACTCAATCAGCGTCACGCCCGCCCAGTTGCCCTGCTTGGAGGCGGCCTGGGTGATGTCTTCGATGGTTTGCAGGTCGGCGTCTTTGTCCGCCGTGTCGAAGACGCGCAGGATCTCGTAGTTGGTGTTGCGCTGCGCCGGGATGAAGCCTGCCTCGCGGATCTGGCGGTGAATCTCGTGCGGCAGCATCACCGGGCTGGCCTTGGTGATCGCGCCCGCCGCCGAAACGACGTTCTCCTCGATCATGGTGCTGCCGAAGTCATCACAGCCGAAGTGCAGCGCCATCTGCCCGACCTTGACACCCTGCGTCGGCCAGCTCGCGCTGATGTGCGGGATGTTGTCCAGGAAGATGCGGCTGACGGCGGTATGGCGCAGGTATTCTGTGCTGGTCGCGCCGTACTCGTCCGCGAAACGGCTGCGGCTGAGCGGCGTGTTTTCGATCTGTACCGTCCACGAGATGAAGGCGTTGAAGCCGACGCCGAAGCGCTTCAGGCTGTCGTCCTGTTCGTCGCGCAGGCGCTGCAAGTGATTCATGCGGTTGCGCAGTTCCTCGCGGAAGCCGATGACCATCGTCGTCGTCGTGATCAGGCCGAGTTCATGCGCGACCTTCATCACGCCGAACCAATCGTCCGTCATGATCTTCTTGGGCGTGACGCGCTTACGAACCTCGTCATCCAGAATTTCGCCGCCGCCACCCGGCAGCCCGGCCAACCCGACAGCCTTCAGGTCGCTCAGCGTCTGGTGCCAGGTGCGCCCGCCGATCTCGCTCATGTACTGGATTTCGCTGGGCGAGAAAGCGTTGATCTCGATGGTCGGGAAGGTGCGGTGAATCCAATCGACCAGATCGATGTAGTAATCGTAGGGCAGGTCGGGGTTGTGGCCGCCCTGCATCAGGATGCGCGTCGCACCCAGTTCAAGCGCTTCCTTGATCTTGCCGCCCAGGATCAGTTTGTTGTTGACGTAACCCTTTTCAGCGTCGCCCGGCAGCGCATAGAAGTTGCAGAACTGGCAGTCGGTGACGCAGACGTTGGTGTAGTTGATGTTGCGGTCAATCAGGTAGGTGACGGTGTCGCCCGGCACGAGCTGCTGGCGGCGCGCGTTGGCGGCCTCAGCCAGATCGAGCAGGTCGGCGTGCTGGTAGACCAGCAGGGCATCGTCGTAGCTGATGCGCCCGCCGTCATGCACGCGCGCGAGGATCTGGTCAATCTGTGCCTGGATATGTGCTTCGGTCATTGCAATCTCTCCGTTGTTCTCACGAGCGTGTTACAGCACGGCTTCGCGTGTTTCCCAGAATTCTAAGCGGTGCCAGTCGAAGTCTTCCAGCGCCAGTTCGAGGTAGCGCTTCAGGCCAGCGAGGTCGTCGTCAGTCAAATGATAGCGCAGGTCGCGCAGGTAGCGGCGGCAGACGCCAGCAGGCAGCCCCAGCCGCGCTGCATAGGTCTGCGCCAGCCCATCGCGCGAGTCTTCCAGCAGGCCGCGCTCGGTCGAGGCGTAGAGCGCGTCGAACACGCCCGCATCCGCCAGTTCATGCACCCGTTCTTTGCGCGCCGCCCACACCGCGAAGGTGAACGGCAATCCGGTCATCTTCAGCCACTCATCGCCCAGGTCGAAGATGTGCGGCAGCGCCCAGCCGTCCGGGCTGCTTAGCGCGCGGTGCAGCGTGCCCTCGACCAGCGCATCGTCACCGATGACCAACGCGCCGCGATGTTCTGCCAGCATACTCGGCAGGTGCTGGCGCGTCACGGTGAAGCGCGGCTCGATGTGGTAGCGTTCGCGGCACAGCACCTTGAGCAGAGCGACGCTGGTGGCCGAGTGGTCGGTCAGCGCGATGGACTGTCCGTCCAGGTCGCTCATGTCCGCCGCCCAGGAAAACAGCAGCACCGTCCGCACCGCACCCAGGCTGGCGATACTCAAGCCGGGCAGGATGACGAACTGTTCGGCATTGCGCGCCGCTTCAATGGCCGAGATGGGCGCGAGGTCAATCTCGCCGCTCAGCAGCATCCGGTTCATCTGCGAGGGCACGCCGCGCTCGAAGCGCACCGCGTCGCTGTCGAGCCGTTCCGCCAGATCGTAGTGGAACGGCATGGTATTCAGGTAGTCAATCAGACCTATCGTCAGAGTCACACTCGTCAGCCTTTCTGTCGAGTCGGGTCAATCAGTCCGTAAACCAGGGCGTGACATCGATACTGACGCCACCCAGCACGGCTGAAACAAACGGTTGGCCGGGGCTGAAGACGCCCTGGCGCTGGAACTTGCCGTCAAGCAGCACGTAAACCTCGGCGTAGCGGCCATCCGCGTCTACCAGCCAGTATTCGCGCACGCCATAGCGCTGGTAGGTCTCGTACTTGATGCCGCGATCCCGATAGGCAGTGGAGGGCGATAGCACCTCGATTACCAGGTCGGGGGCGCCGTGCCAGTAGCGGCCATCGGGTTCAAGAGCGCAAATCGTGTTTTCTGTGCTAACCCAAAAGATGTCGGGTTCAAAGCTGTTGTCGTCGTCAAAGTGCAATCCTGTGGGGGCGAGTCGCCATTGTCCAGTCGCGATACGCCCGCGCAGGTGGAAATAGATGTTTCCAACAACGACCTGATGCGGGTCCACAGGAGGATTCATGACGATCTCCCCATCGATCAATTCGACAATCTGGTTCGTCTCCGGCAGCGCGTCGTACTCCGCGAACGTTGTTTTGGTCTGCACGGGTGTTACCATCGCTCGCCTCCCTGCTCAGCTAAACACACTCACCAGGATGATGATCACGATCACCAATGGCAGCAGCCCCATCGTCATCAGCGAGACAATTTGCAGCGGGCGCACGAACAGGTTGCGCCAGTTGAGCGTATCGACCGATTCGTCGTTAATCTGCCAGATGTTCTGCTCGCCGAGGTAAATATTGACCCGCAGCGCGCGCCCCAGCAGCTTGCGCAGCCAGGGGTCGATCACGCGCCAGTAGAGCGTCATCCAGGCCGCGCCAATGATCAGCAGCAGCACCGCGCCGATGATCAGCAGTCCACCATCCATAATGCTCGACCTCCGCGTTACGCCGCGAACCAGGGCGTGACATCAATACTGACGCCGCTCAACACCTCCGACGTGAAAGCTTGCCCCGGTAGAATCACGCCTTGCTGTTCAAACCTCGCATTCAGCTGGGCATACACTTCGACGAACTGCACGTCCGGGTTCACCAGCCAGTATTCACGCACGCCGTACTGTTGATAGGTGCGGAATTTCTTGCCCCGGTCATTCGCTTCGGTCGAGGGCGACAGAACCTCAATCACCAGGTCAGGTGCGCCATGCCAGTAGTTCCCGTTAGGTTCGAGTACACAGGCAGTATTGTCTAGGCTGACCCAGAACAGATCCGGTTCGAAGCTGTTGCCGTCGTCGAAGCGCAAACCACAGGGCGCAATACACAATTCTCCGGATAGATTCAACGGCAGCAGTGTTGCGACAATCCGCAGCAGCACCTTCTGATGACGAAAGACAGGTGGGTTCATAACAATCTCCCCGTCAATCAGTTCGACGATCTGATTCGTCTCCGGCAGGGCGTCGTATTCCGCGAAGGTCACGCGCACTTTTTCTGGTGTTGCATCCATGATCACCTCAACCTGCGACTCGTTTGTCTACGCAAACACCTCAAGTTCGTTATAGACGGTATCGCGCTCGACCGGGGTATAGCCCGCCGAACGGATGAAGTTCTTCAGTTCTTCCACCGTCATGGCTTCGCGGCGCGCACCTGCGTCCTTGTAGATGTGTTCCTCGATGATCGTGCCGTCCATGTCGTTCGCGCCGAAGTTGAGCGCAACCTGCGCCAGCGCCGGGGTGAGCATGACCCAATAAGCCTTGATATTGGGGATGTTGTCCAGCATCAGGCGGCTGATCGCCAGCGTCTTGATGTCATCCACGCCCGTCGTCCACTGGCGGTTGAGCTTGCGCCCCAGGTTGTTGTCTTCCGGGTGGAAGGCCAGGCCGATGAAGGTCTGGAAACCGCCGGATTTGTCCTGCTGTTCGCGCAGCGCGACCATGTGATGCACGCGGTGTTCGGGCTTTTCGATATGGCCGTAGAGCATGGTGCAGTTGGTCTTCAGCCCCAGGCAGTGTGCCGCGTCGTGGACGGCCAGCCACACTTCCTGATTGGCCTTCTCCGGGCAGATTTTCTTGCGGATGTCCCAATGGAAGATTTCCGCGCCGCCGCCCGGCATACTGTCCAGCCCAGCGTCCTTGAGCTGCTGCAACACTTCGGTGTGGCTCAGCCCGGTCAGTTCGCGGAAGAAGTCGATTTCGACCGCGGTGAAGGCCTTGAGATGAATGTGCGGGAACTCGCGCTTGAGGATGCGCAGCACATCCAGGTAGTAATCGAAACCCAGTTCCGGGTGCAGCCCACCGACGATATGGAACTCGCGCACGCCCTGCGCAACCGCCACGCGCACGCGGTCGGGGATTTGCTCCGGCATGTAGGTATACGCGCCTTCTTCCTTGTCACTGGTGCGGGCGAAGGCGCAGAAATTGCAGTGGAAGGCGCACACGTTTGTCGGGTTGATGTGGCGATTCTTGTTGAAGTAGACCTTATTGCCGTGCAGACGGCGGCGCGCCACCTGCGCCAGCTTGCCCAGCTTGATCACATCACGCTGCTCGAACAGCCAAACTCCTTCGTCATAGCTCAGCCGCTCGGAAGCGTGTACTTTGTCAGTGATCGTATTCCAATTGCTCATGCGTCAGCTTTCCTCATCTCACTCAGAATACCGTGACGTTCAATTCATTCTGAATGTTCTGAATTTCACGATAATTGTAATGGCATTTTGCACCGCTGTAAAGCAGATCTCTATGGACATTCATCCAAAGATCACGGTCTTATTGTTATATACCAGCACCTGCCGCTGCAAGTGATAACGTACCGCGCGCGACAGCACTAGTTTCTCTACGTCCTTGCCCTTGCGGATCAGGTCATCAACTGAGTCGCGATGGTTGACGCGCACCACATCCTGCTCGATGATCGGCCCGGCGTCCAGTTCAGCGGTGACGTAATGACTGCTCGCGCCGATGATCTTCACGCCGCGACCGTGCGCGCGGTGGTACGGTTTAGCACCAGCGAAGGCGGGTAGGAACGAGTGGTGGATGTTGATGATGCGGTTAGGATACTGGCTGACGAAATGCTCTGAGAGGATCTGCATATAACGCGCCAGCACGATCAGATCAACGGACGTCTCTTTCAGGAGTTCGATCTGCTGCTGCTCCTGCGCCGCTTTGGTCTCCGCCGTGATCGGGAAGACGCGGTAGGGTATGCCGAACTTTTCGGCCACGCTGCCCAGGTCGGGGTGATTGCTGATGATCAGCGGGATTTCAACCTGCCACTCGCCTGCCTGATAGCGGTACAGGATGTCGTACAGGCAGTGTGATTCTTTAGAGACGAAGATCGCCATGCGCGGTACATGCGACGAGAAGTGCAGCTGCCAAGTCATCTGGAAGCGATCAGCAACCAGTCCGAACTGTGTGCCGATGTGCTCCGGAGCGATGCTGAAGCGCGCCAGATCCCACTCAACGCGCATGAAGAACACGTTCTCCTGGGCATCAACATGCTGATCCAGGTGCAGGATGTTCCCGTTGCTGCGCGCGATGAAGTCCGTCACGGCGGCGACCAATCCCGAACGGTCGGGGCAGAAAATCAACAGAATAGCTGAACGCGGCGAAGAGTCCGGCATGATAAGACCTCGATGGACCTACCGATTGTGCGACGCGCCAGTGTACCAGAAATTCATGCTGAGCGGGATGCATGAAGAAGGCATAAAGAATTCGACACGCAGTCCCCTGGAGCATTAAGATTTGATAAAGACCTGGCAGCATTCAACAAAAAGCTGTTATGCTATTCGTCAAATCACACCCATACGAGCCGCGCTTTTTTTGCATATACTGCAAATACACGTGCCGCCAAGTACGATTTAGGTGCCTTATGTTAGAAGACCCTGCAAGACTGATCACCAGACACCGCAGCCGTCACAAAAAATGCTTTAACTGCTCCGCCCTGATCGCCGCATCACTGCTTGCCCCCGCGCGGGCCACCGATAACGCCAGCATCCACACCGAATTCTGCATCAATCTGTGACTGGACTGATTCACACGACGGGTTGACCGAGGGAGAACTGTACCTCGTTCCTGGTCACATCTGGCGTGTTTTATTTTCGCGTACCTGTATGAAGGACGATGAATGACGGATTTTATTTTCAAGCAGTTGATCAACGGGGAATGGGTGGACGCCAGCAGCGGCGGCACCTGGGATTTGGTTAACCCCGCTACTGAAGAGACGCTGATGCAGATTCCCTTCGGCACTGCGGCGGATGCCGAAGCAGCGGTGGACGCAGCGGCGGCGGCCTTCCCCGACTGGGCCAGACGCACCCCCTATCAGCGCGCCGAGGTGCTGATGAAAGCGGCCAACTGGCTGTTGGAACGCGCCGAGACATTGGCCGTCATTACCACCGAAGAATCCGGCAAACCGCTGCACGAATCGCTGGCGGAATGGCGCAGCGCGGCCAATTACCTGATCTGGAACGCCGAAGAGTGCAAACGCGCCTATGGCCGCATCATCCCGGCCCGCGCTGCCGGGCGGCGTATTATGACCATCCAGCAGCCGATGGGCGTCATCGGCACGATCACCGCCTGGAACTTCCCGATCTATAACAACGTGCGCTGCTGGTCGGCGGCGCTGGCGGCGGGCTGCACTGTCGTCGGGCGGCCTTCGGAATACACGCCGCGTTCGGCCATGCTGCTGGCGCAGGCGCTGGTCGAGTCCGGCGCGCCGTCCGGCGTGATCAACGTCATCAATGGCGACCCGGCGGCGATGGGGCAGGTCATGCTGCGCGACCCGCGCGTTCGCAAGATCAGCTTCACGGGCAGCACGCGCGTCGGCAAGCTGCTGATGGACGGCGCATCGCAGACCATCACCAAGCTGGCGCTGGAACTGGGCGGCAATGCTCCGGTGATCATCTTCCCGGATGTCAATGTGAAGGAAGTGGCGCAGCAGGCCGTCACATGGAAGTACCGCAACGCCGGGCAGGCCTGTGTCGCGCCGCAGCGTTTCTATGTCCACAGCAAAATCGCTGACGAATTCACCGAACATGCTGCCGCCGCCTCGCGCGCGCTCAAGGTCGGCAGCGGGCTGGTGCAGGGTACGCAGACTGGCCCGCTGATCAACGCCGTGCAGCGCGACCGCGTCGAAACGCTGGTGGCGGAGGCTGTTGCACAGGGAGCGGAAACCCTGACGGGAGGCGCGCGCCCCAATGACATGCCGCGCGGATATTTTTACTTGCCCACCGTGATCACGGGCCTGAGCGAGACGATGCGCATTTACAGCGAAGAAATCTTCGGGCCGGTGATGCCGATTGTCCGTTTTGAAGATGCAGAGGAGGTGCTGAGCCTAGCTAACGCGACGCCTTATGGTCTGGCGGCCTTCGTCCAGACTAACGATATGAACACTTCTATTCGCATGTATGAGGGATTGGAGTTTGGCATGGTTTGCATCAATGACTGGTTGCCGGCTACGCCGGAAGCGCCGTTTGGAGGAGTCAAGCAGAGCGGTCTGGGGCGCGAATGCGGCCTGGAGGGGTTGGAAGAGTACATGGAAAAGAAGACGGTTTTTGTGGGGGGTGGACCATGATCACCAGTTCGCATATCAAGGTTGTCCCAACCGAACCGAAATATGCGCGTCCGTTGGAAAAAATGCAGCCGATTATTTTCCCAACGCTGAAGCCAGAAGAACTGTTCACTGAAGCACAGTATCTGCACCACATCCGCATCTTCCCCGAAGGCCAGTTCACCGCGCTGGTACATACCCACAACAAGTGGGTTGTCGCTGGCTCGACCGTCTCCTTCCGCGTCAAAAGCTCATTCTTTGAGAAGCCGCACACTTTTGAAGAAGCCATTGGTGGCGGCTGGCTGAGCAACCACGACCCGCAGGGCGACTGGCTGTACGGCGCGGACATGAGCGTGCATCCCGACTTCCGGGGCATGGGCATTTCCAAGATGCTGTACCATGCGCGGCGCATGGCTGCACGGCGCTTGAATCTGCGCGGCGAAGTCGCGGGCGGGATGCTGCCCGGTTATCACCGCTACCGTGATCGGATGAGCATCGAGCGCTATGTCGAACGTGTGCAGGCAGGCGAACTGACCGACCCGACGCTGACGCCGCAGGTGCGCGCCGGTTTCACGGTCAAGGGCATCCTGTACGGCCACATCACCGACCCGCGCTCGGATGACTGCGCGGCGCTGATTGTGCGCCCCAACCCGGAATATCGCCCGCGCGAAAGCCGCGTGTGAACGCCGGGTAGCTGACCCCGACAACTGCATACATTCTTCTTGCTTCGCGCCCAGGGTAATCTTAACCTGCTGGGCGCATTTGTCTGTCTGCCCCGACCAGGCACAAAACTTAACCTTCATTTCAGCCCGCCTGGATTGCGTTATAATCAGCTTTATTGCACCAATCCGCTACGCAGCCGTGACCGTTTGAGGGGGATATGATGAAGAAGTGGAATCTGCCGCAGGACCTGGAATCCGCCCGAAAAGTACAGGTTTTCTCAGGCGGGGCCTGTAACATCCGCGATACCCAGGGCGCGCTGCTGCGTAACAAGGAACGCGATGCCATCAACGATTGGCTGACCAGCAAGGGGCTGCTGTTCTATGATCCCCAGATTCACCCGGACACGCACGGCACAGAATATGATTACGAAATCCATCAGCCGATGGAAATCGCCGCCCGCAGTGCAGCGCTGGTCAACATTTTCGAGATTTCTCCGCGCACATTTGGCGGCGGCACTAGCATGGAAGTGGCAATTGATGAGTTTCGGCGTGGCGAGCCGACCATTATCTTCTTCTCGGATGGCAACGACGACAAAGACGTAATCCCCGCGCATTCCGAGGCCGGTTATCCCCTCTTCGTGCCCTACGGCATCAACGTCAGCCCGGAGGCACGCCGCGCGCACTATGACGAGATGATCAAGAACGCTAACCGGATGCGCCAGTACCTCATCCGTTTTGCTGAGCAGTTAACTGCATTGACGATCACCTTCAACGACACCTCTTACGAAGGCGATATCGTGATCACGCCGGAACGCATTCACGCGGTCGAACTCTTCACGGCGGTTGTGCGGGCGGCATCTGGCAAGCGCGCTAACGTGAACTTCACGGGCGGGGCGAATGCGCGCGATGCCAAAGGTTATCCGCGTTTCATCGCGCCGGAAAACCCGCGCGAAGTCGAGATGCGCGCCTACCTCGACCGCTATGTGGACGAAGGGCACGAGCTGCGCCAGGCCATCTGTCAACTGGTGCATATCAATGTGTTCGTGCGCGTGGTGTATACGCAGAGTGCCGTGATTCACGTGCTGGAGTCGCTGCTGCGCTATAAGAACCTGATCTGACAGCCCGACAACGCGAATTGTCAGTAAAAATTTATGGAAGGTACGCCGCCGTTTTCGCTATACTGAGGCGACATATGCGGTTATCGACGGAGTACTTCCCTGTTATGCGCTTCGCAACTTTCGCGCTGCTCTGCCTGTGCCTGATGCTCGGCAGCGGAACTGTGGCGGCTGTTCCGACGGCTGATCTGCCGCCCAATTTCCAGGTCGAACTGATCGCCCAGGGTATGACCGCGCCAACAGCGATGGCCTTCGCGCCAGACGGTCGGTTGTTCGTCACCGAACAGGGCGGCAATGTGCGAATCATCACAGCAGATGGAACGCTGCTGTCGTCGCCCTTTCTGACGCTGAACGTGAATGCGGTGGGCGAGCGCGGGCTGCTGGGAATCGCCTTCGATCCCGATTTCGCGACCAACAACTACCTCTACCTCTATTACACCACCAGCACAGCGCCCATCCACAACCGCCTCAGCCGCTTCACCGCCAACGGCAACTCCGTCGTCGCGGGCAGCCAGGTTGTTTTGCTGGAACTGGATAACCTCTCCAGCGCGACCAACCATAACGGCGGCGCGCTGCACTTCGGCCCGGATGGCAAGCTGTACGTTGCTGTCGGCGAGAATGCCTTCAAGCCCAACTCCCAGGTGTTGACCAACCTGCACGGCAAGATGCTGCGCCTCAACAAAAATGGCACGATCCCGACCGACAATCCTTTCTACAACAGTGCCAGCGGCAAAAATCGGGCGATCTGGGCGCTTGGTCTGCGTAATCCGTACACCTTCGCCTTCCAGCCGGGCACAGGGCTGATGTATATCAACGATGTCGGCGCGAACACCTGGGAGGAAATCAACGAAGGCGCTGCGGGTGCCAATTATGGCTGGCCGGATACCGAGGGGATGCACAACAACCCGCTCTATGAGAACCCGCTGCTGGCCTACCCTCACAGCGGCGGCACGTTCTTTGGCTGCGCGATTACGGCAGGGGTGTTCTACAACCCGACCACTGTGCAGTTCCCTCCCTTTTACCTGGGCAAGTACTTCTTCGCAGATTACTGCCAGAACTGGATTCGAACCTACGACCCCGTTACTCGGACCTCAACAAGCTTCACCACGGATACACGCCCGGCATTGGTTGACCTGGATGTCGCGCCTAACGGCAGGCTGTACTATCTCTCGCGTGGGTATGGTTCCAACACGGGCGCGGTCTACGACATCTTCTACAGCGTGGGCGCGCAGCCGCCGACCATTACGCAGCATCCACAGAGCCAGACCGTCGCGGTAGGCGAAAATGTCACGTTCACCTGTGGGGCGCAGGGCGGGGAACCGCTCAGCTTCCTCTGGCAGCGCAACATGGTAACTGTCAACGCGAGGCAGTCAAGCTATACCGTGGCGAACGTTACGATGGCCGACAATGGCGCGAAATTCCGCTGCATCGTCTCCAACAACGATGGCAGCGTCAACAGCAATGAAGCCACGCTGACCGTGATCAATGGCAAACGGCCTAACGCGGTGATCACGACACCCATCCTCGGCAGTACGTTTCAGGCAGGCGATACGATCAGCTTCGCCGGTACGGCAACCGATGTAGAAGATGGTACGCTGCCCGCGTCGGCCTTTACCTGGGAAATCATCATGCACCACGATGCACACACGCATCCGGCGCTGTCTCCGACTAATGGCGTAACCAGCGGCACCTATCAGCTTTCGACCGAGACGCATGACGACACCAACATCTGGTATCGCATTCACCTGCGCGTGCGGGATTCGAGCGGGCTGACGCGCAGCACTTACCGCGATGTGCGGCCACGAGTCACTACCGTGACGATGCGAACCATCCCGGCGGGCTTGCAGGTGCGCGTGAACGGCGTCCCTTACAATAATACGGTAGTCATCCCGGAGATCATCAATACGAGCTGGCTGATCGAAGCGCCCACCCCACAGATCATTGGTGATATGAACTATGTCTTCGACTCGTGGCTGCACGGCGGGTTGAGCAGCCAGACGGTCAGCATCCCCAGCACGCCGACGATCTATACAGCGAAATTCTTTGGCTGCCCGATCTTAGACCCGTCCGCGCCGCTCGAAGCGCCGCAGCGCAACTACTTCACGACGCGCACGCCAACGCTGACCTGGGGCCGGGTGAGCTGGGCAGCCGGTTATTGGGTACAGATCGATAACCAGGCCGATTTCAGCGACCCGGAGTACTCGAACAATACGATTGACAGGCTGTCGCAATCGGTGACGGTTGGTGATGATCTGCGCGACTGCCTATACTACTGGCGCGTCCGCGCGAAGACTGCCTCCGGCAACTGGGGCCCCTGGAGCACGAGGGATACGTTTGTGGTCGATGCGCCGTAGCGTCAGCGCTCAGCCGCCAGCCGCGCCAGGATGGGCAGGATGAGCTGCGCGGCGCGTCCCCGGTGGCTGATGCGGTTCTTCTCATCTGGGGCGATCAGGCTGAAGGGCAGTGTGTAGCCCTGCGGCACGAAGATCGGGTCGTAGCCGAAGCCGTGTTCGCCCAGTCGTTCCTCGTGTGCGATGTGGCCGGGGCATTCGCCGCGCACAATCGTTGTCTCTCCGCCCACAGGATCGGTCACGGCAATGACCGCGACGAAACGCGCGGTGCGTTGAGCATCCGGCACGCCGTTCAGTTCGCGCAGCACCTTCTGGCGGCGGTCGGCCATCGTCAGTTCCGGGCCGCCGTAACGCGCGGGGTAAATGCCCGGCTGGCCGCCCAGCGCATCAATGTACAGCCCGGTGTCATCGGCCAGCGTAACCATCCCACTGGCCTGCGCGTAGGCTTCCGACTTGAGGCGGGCGTTATCCTCCAGCGTCGTGGCCGTCTCTTCAACATTCATGTGCGCCAATCCCACAGCGCGTAAATCGAGCAGGCTCAGCGGCACGCCCACCAGGATTTCGCGCAGTTCGTTCAGCTTACCGGGATTGCTCGTCCCAATCAACAAATCCATGTTTGTCACCTTCAGGGTTGCAGCGCGGGCACGATCACCCGCCACAGGAGATAGACATCGAGCAGGGCGAAGGCCGCGAAAGGCAGCGCCGTGACATAAGCAGCGATGGCGAATCGTCCCGCTATCGGCAGGCGGGCGCGCACCGTGCTTACCCAGCCATCAAAGCCGCACGCCAGCAGCAGCGCGAAGGGGATCAGCCCGGTGAACATGTAGCGGCCTTGCAGTTGCAGGAAGACGGTATTGTAGTAGAGATAGGCCAGCACAGCCAGCAGCAGCATGAGCGCCAGGAGCAGCCCCATTTTGCGGGCGTCACCTTGTAGGGACACGGCAGCGCCGTGTCCCAAACGTCCTACCACATACCCGCTCAGGCACAGCAGCAGCAGCCCTATAATCAGCGTATACACCCAGCCGGGCATCGGCACGCCCATCCAGCCAAACTGTCCCCAGAAACTGTTGAAGGTGGTCTGCACGGCGCTGCTGAGGTATTGGCCGAAGCCAACCTGGGCGATCAGATCAGCGGTGCGCGCCTGGTCAGCCACGACCAGATCGTGCTGGCGCAGACCGAAGATGTCCGGGAAGCCGTAAACGCTGATGCTGCGCGCCCACCACAGCCCGCCGAGCAGCAGCGCAGGCAGCGCGAAGGCCAGCCCGTCGCGCACGACCGCACGCAGCCACTGCACGAGCGAAGCGCGCCCCGGCCAGAGCCTGAGCAGGATGGCGACGCCGACCACGCCGACCATGAACAGCGTCGAGACTTTGGTCAGCAGCCCGACGCCAACCAGCAGACCGAGCTGCCAGGGGCGCACGCGCTGACCTTGCAGGTAATGCAGCGCAGCCAGCAGCGTGACGGCGATGATCAGATTGCCGAGCGCGTCGTTGTTCACGGATGCGAGGATGGCGAGGTGCTGTGGCAGAAAGGCGACCAACGCCGCCGCCCCCAGCGCGACCGGCGCTTTGCCGGGCAGCAGCGTCATGCTGACGGCGTAGGCGGCCAGGACGATGCCAGCCCCCAGCGCGACCGAGTACAGCCGCAGCGCGGTCAGGCTGCCGTCCGTCACGCCGTAGATCAGCGCGCCGAGCAGGTAGTAGAGCGGCGGTTGATGGTCTTCGTACTGCACAGCGCTCAGATTGGCGAGCAGGTCGGGGGCGAAGCGGTTGGCCTTGAGCGTTTCCAGGTAGGCCGAATCCCAATCGCCCGCTTCGATGACCGGGCAGCAGCCGTTCTGCGCGAGCTGCGCGATGTAGTTGTAGTGCGCGGGTTCGTCCGGCGCTTGCCACGCGGGCGTGTAGATGGCGAATAACGCGCCAACAATGCCATAGGCTAGCAGCAAGAGGATGAGCAGGATATGCGGCAGGGTCAATCGTTGCAGCATGACTCGTTTCCAAAACGGATTACCGCGCGCCATTATAGTAGTGACTGACCTGATAAACAGGTGGGAACAGGTAACATTACGCTGTGGATAACAGCACCAGTTGATTATTGCCACATTACCCACTACAATGCATAATGTGCATAAAGCGCCGGTTTTGAACAAAAAAGGGATGGGCGCGTATGTTCAGGCACACGCATAACACATCAGGGGGATGGTATGGAACAAGGACGCCCTAGCGGAATGCGAGCGTTCACTATTGTGTGGGCGGGGCAGTTCGTCTCGATCT
>JAEUQX010000195.1 GCA_016788625.1 Anaerolineae bacterium | reverse complement strand
TACAGAGGATGGTTTTTTCTGGGTCAGGGTGAGTTCTTCAGATCAGGTGCTGTGTCCCTGCTGATTCCGCTGCTGATCGCCGTGTATCCCGGTGTGATCGTCACAGGTGTGTTCTGGGGGCAGACCGACGCGCTCTGGACGCTGTTCGTCGCGCTGGCGCTGATCGCCATTGAGCGCGAGCGTCCGGGTTGGGCGTGGGTCTGTTTCGCGCTGGGCGTGCTGACCAAGTTCCAGGCCGTTTACGTCTTCCCGCTGCTGCTCGTGCTGACCGTGCGCCGCTGCGGGCTGCGCGCCACGATCACGAGTCTCGCCCTCGGTGGGCTGGTCAGTGTCGCGCTGCTGCTGCCCTTCATGCTCAACAGCGGCATCGAGCGCGTGCTGCGCCCGTTCACCGTCGCCGTCGATTTCTTCCCCAGCACGACCGTCTGGGCGCTGAACCTGTGGTATGCCGTGATCCCTTCGAACTGGGGTGCGCATCCGGCGCTGGTCTACGAGAATATCCCAGATACGCTGCTGCTCGGCCCGCTGAGTTACAAGCAAATTGGCCTGCTGCTGCTGGCGCTTTACGCGCTGCTGATCATCGTCGCGGCGTGGCGACGGGGCGATGAGCGGCGCGCGTTCGTCTGGGCAGCGGCATTGGGTTTCGGTTTCTTCATGCTGCCCACGCAGATGCACGAGCGCTATCTATTCCCAGCGGCGCTGCTGCTGCTGCTTGGCGCGGCGCAGGACTGGCGGCTGTGGCTTCCTGCGCTGCTGACAATCTTCACTTACAGCTACAACGTGATTGTGCCGACACACGCGCCCTTCGAGTGGTTGGGCGTCAACCTGTTGTTCACCTTTGGGGATGTCACACTGCGGACGGCGCTGCTCAACCTGCTGATCTTCGCCGCCGTGACCTGGGTCGCCTTCACTGATGCGCCAGAGTCACCCCCGCACCTGTACTGGAAGGGACTGCGTTTGCGGATACGCACGGCGCTCGCAGCGGGCGGAGTGCTCACAGCGGCGCTGCTGATCGCTATCACCCTGCCCGTGCTGCTGCCGCCCACACTCCCGGCGGAGGCACGGCCAGTGAATGCGCTGTTTGACGACTCGCTGCGGCTGAAAGGTTATGCGCTGGCGCAGGACGGCCAGACGTGGCATCTGACGCTGTATTGGCAGGCGCAGCGCTTCAACAACCGCGATCTGACCGTGTTTGTCCACGCCGTGCGCGGCGGGCAGACCATCGCGCAGCGCGACGAGAAGCCGCTCAACGGCGTCTATCCCACCTGGCGCTGGTTCCGCAACCGCCTGGTCGTGACGCACTACACCCTGGCGCTGCCGGAGGGCACGCCGCCGGACTCGCTCTACGCCGGACTGTATGATGCCAGCAGTGCCGCACTGGTACAAGACGGGCAGGCCGTCGCGGATGGACGCGCGCTGCTGTGCGGAGGGAGTGCCCCATGCAGCTAAATCGCGTATCCTGGCTGTGGCTGCTGCCCGCGCTGCTGCTGCTGTTCTGGTTGGGCGCGCGCGGGCTGAATGCCGACTCGTTCTGGTTCGACGAGTACTGGTCGGTGTACAACGCGGGTGGCGCGCATTATGGCCCGCTCTCGCCCCTGGGCATCTGGGAGCGCGTTAGCACGCAGGACCCCTGGCAAGCGCCGTCGTTCTTCTATGCGCTGGCGGGATGGGGCGCGCTGGTCGGTTGGACAGAATTCGCGACGCGGGCGCTCTCGCTGCTGGCGGGCGTGCTGGCCATTGCCTGGATGTACCGCCTCGGTCGCAGCGTGATCTCGCCGTTCGGCGGGCTGGCGGCGGCGCTGCTGGTCGGCGGCTCGGCTTACCTGCTGTTCTTCTTCCACGAGTTACGCACCTACACGCTGGTGATTTTGTTCACCGGTATGACGGCCTGGGCGTACTGGCGCGTGGCGCGGCGCGGCGGCGGGCGGCGGGCACAGGCGGCGCTGGTCATCGGCGCTGCGCTGCTGCTCTATACGCATTACTTCGCGGCGCTCAGCCTGGGTGCGCTCAGCCTGTATCACCTGCTGTTCGTGCGCAAAGATCGCCGCTGGTGGCGCGTAACGCTGCTGCTCGGCACGGCGGGGCTGCTGTTCCTGCCCTGGCTGGGCGTGCTGCTCACCGGGATGAGTTCCGCCGTCGAGGACACGCTGCGGCAGGCCAGCGCCTGGACGCCGCGCCAGTCGGTGCAGGGCGTGCTGTTCATGTTCAGCAACGGCAGCGCAGTCGTGCTGCTGCTGCTGCTCATCCTCAGCATTCAGCGGCGGCGCGCGGCGCTGTTCGCCTGGTTCTGGCTGCTGCTGCTGCTCGGCGCGCTGCTGCTGATCAACGCGCGTTTCGGCGTGATCCTGGAGGTGCGCTACCTGCTGCCGCTGTGGCCCGCGTTGGGGCTGGCGGCGGCGCTGGGCGTCGAGCGGCTGGCTCGGCGCGGCGACGGGCTGGCCGTGCTGCTGCTCGGCTTGTGGCTGGCGGCGGGGGCATGGAACAGCCTGGACTCGGCATCCGCATGGACGCTGCAAAACCCACACTGGCATCTGCCCTGGCGCGAGCTGCGCGGCGAACTGCGCCCACATGTGCAGGATGGCGATGAACTGGTCTTCCTGCTGCCGGACTGGACGTGGCCGAGCTACCACCAACTGCCGTTCGAGCATTATCTCTACGGCCTGCCCGTGCGCGGCGCGCTGCTGGAACGCCCGGAGAACCTGGGCGATGCCGAATATGCCCGGCGCGCGGCGGAAATCGGTGCTGGCGCGTCGCGGTTTTGGCTGGCCTGGGCAGCGGAGCAGCCGACGACGCATGTCGAGCGCTTCCGCCGGGAACACAATCCGGCGCTGCTGCACTGCGGCAGCCTGAGCGCGTCGCCCGCCGTTAGCCTGGAACTCTACAGCGCCGGACTGCCGGACTTCGAGCAGGCGGTATTCGATGCTGAGGGGGCGATCACGCTCAACTCGCTGGACGCGCAGTTCATGCCCGACCGCCGCACGCTGAGCGTGACGGCGATCTGGTCGCGCCACGAAGCTGTGCCACTCAGCACCTACTCCGTCGCGCTGCACGTCGATGACGCCGCTGGGACGCTGGTGGCGCAGCAGGATTACGGCCTGCCCGATGAGGCGCGCGCCTGCCGTTCGATTGATCTGCCGCTGGATGGGCTGCCCGCTGGCGAGTATCGCCTGTACGCCATCGTCTATGCCTGGGAGAGCGGCGCACGGCTGAACGGGGCGCGCGCAGGCGCGGTAGGTGAGCGGCTGTTGGTGGCAAACTTCAGCATTCCGTGACCCACTGCCGGACGAAGTTCCTACGCTGCTACCCCTTCGCGAAAAAGTTGATATACTCAGTGGTGTATCCAGAAGGGGGATGCACGATGCGACGAGTAGCTTTCTGGTTGATCCTGTTCCTGGGCGCGCTCAGCTTCAGCGTGGCGCTGGCCCAACCCCTGCCGCAGCCGAACGTCACTATCCTGGTCAACCGGGATGAGGTGAATGTGCGCGTCGCGCCTGCGTTGGGGGCGGATGTGCTGGGGTTCGTCAACGCGGGCTGGACTGCGCCCGCCACTGGACGCAGCCCCGATGGTGAGTGGGTGCGGATCGACTTCAACGGCCAGGAAGCCTGGGTCGGCGTTCCCGTGATCAACATCATCAGCGGCGACTTCAATACGCTGCCTGTTGCTGACCCGCGCAGCATCCCTTACGGCGGCTTCGAGAGTCCCCGGTCGGGCGCAACGACGGCCACCAGCGCGATCACCGGGCGGCTGGCATTAAGCGGGCTGCGGCTGCGCGCTGGCCCCAGCACGGCCTACCCGGTGCTGGCGAACCCGCCGCGCTATACCGTCTTCCCGCTGTTGGGGCGCACGGCCAGCAACGGTTGGCTGCAAGTCAACTACGAAGGCACGCTCGGTTGGCTGGTCACTGAATGGGTGGAAATCCAGGGCGGCGCCAGCATCCTCGCGCTGCCTGTCGATGGCATCGTGGCGTCGTCCCCGCCACTTTCGGAAGATACGCTCAATAACTATATTGGCACGCTGCGGCTGATGCTCTCGCGCCTCGATCTGGCACAGCCGTCGCTCGATTCGATTCGTGGCACCTGGACAACGGTGGCGCTCGGCCAGCGCGCAGCCTGCCAGAACTTCCCGGCGCGCCCGACCGACATCAACATCGCCAACCCGGTACTGGCGGCCAACTTCCCGACGCTCGAACCGCTGCGCGTGGACTTCAACAGCGCGATGAGCGCCGTGCGGCTGGCAATTGACCTGTGGATTGAGGCGTGCGGGCAGCCGCAGCCCCCCAGCGGCGTGATCGGCGAGGCTACCGTGATCGGCGCGCTGAACAGTGTGCAGACGGCGGATACCTTGTTCGCGGATCTGCGGCGGCGGCTGAACGAACTGATCCCGCCGGATGTCGAACTCGGCCCCGATCAGTGCCTGTTCACCTTCGACGAGCAATTTGATGTGCTGCGCCGCCTCAGTGTCAATTCATCTGTGCCGGACGCGCTTTCGTCGCGCAAGACCGCGATTGGCTACTGCTTTGATGCGACAGCAGGGCAGGCGCTCACCTTCCGGCTGGCGATGCTCAAATTCAACGCGCCGATCCTGATGTTCATCAGCCCGTTCGATAACCCGACCAACTTCCTGGTCACAGGGCGTTCCAGCGCTGGCGTCGATTCGATCACGCTGGGGCCGTTCATCGTGCCCTCGACCGGACGCTATCTGCTGGTGATCGCTGCTACCGAGTTCCCGGCAGAAGGCGCGCTGGCGGTTGATTACTTCGTACAGGTCAAGGATGCGGCCAGCCTGCTCTGTCTGGTCACGCCCAGTAATCTGGAACTGGTCTTCAGCCTGTTGGTGCCCGGCTTCAGCGATCTGGTCAATGGCTACCAATGTCTGACCGAACTGACTATTGCCCAGAACACCGGGCTGACTGGCGCCGCAGCCGCTGCCGCTGTGCCGACCTGTGCGCGGCTGGTGGCGGAGCAGTTCCCGTTGATCGGCGTGGCGCTGACGGTGAATGATCTGGTGAATTCAGTCGCCAACTCGTGCGCCTCTACCGCGTCATCCGGCTTGCCCGGCGTGGTCGTGCCGACGGCGACACCGCTGTCCGGGTCGACGATCTGCCCCGGCACCGCGTTTACGTGCAGCCAGTTGTTCTCTTGCCAGGAAGCGCAGGCCTGTCTCGGAGCCGGCAACTTCAGCCTCGACCCGGATAACGACGGCATCCCGTGCGAGGAGACGCTCTGCCGCTGAGTGTTGGCAGGACAAGACATTGCAGAGAGATTGAATGTCCGCTGTAGGGGGTGCACAACCGTGCGCCCCTACACGCTGCATCGATCCTGATCATCAACCTGTATGAGGCATATCGACAGCGCGCCTGATCATCGTCGGTCGGGCGTGCTGTTTCTATTTCTGATTCGGATGTAAAATCGCTTTACCCGCTTAATCGCATTAAGCGCATACAAGTTCGAACCCATGCACCGCCGCCCCAGTATATGAGTAGAACACCAGCGTCACCGCGCCTGTACGCGACCCTGATCGCTGGTTGCAGTGAGTTGAAAATAACCTTTTGGAGGACTGCACAATGGTTGTCAATACACGAACCCGCACCCTAACATTCACCCGTACCCTCAACGTACCGCCGCCTGTTGTCTACCGGGCATTCACCAAGGCGATGGCCGTGCGTGAGTGGCTGGCGGACTCTGCCTACCTGGAAGCGCGCGAGAACGGCCCGCTGCTGTTGGGCTGGCGCGCGGGTTATGTCGTGGCAGGGAACTTCACGGCGCTCAAGGAGAACGCGCGCGTCGCCTTCACCTGGCAGGGGCGCGGCGAACCGGGTATGACCGAGGTTGAGGTGCTGCTGAGCGCTGCGGGCGCTGGCACGGAAATCGTGGTGCGGCACAGCGGCGTCAGCGATGACCCGGCCTGGGAAGCCGCCGCCGAGGAATTCCGCAAGGGCTGGGAATCCGGATTGGAGAACCTGCAATCGATCCTGGAGACGGGGCTGGACCAGCGCATCATGCGCCGCCCGATGCTGGGCATTGGCCCCTCGCCGCTGGACCCCAAGACAGCCGCGAAGCTGGGCATCCCGGTCGAGAAGGGCGTCTACCTCGATGGTGTGATCGAGGGTGGTGGTGCACACAAAGCCGGGCTGCGCGCACAGGATGTGATCGTGAGCATCGACGGACACCCGGTTTTTGACTTCGCGTCGCTCGTTGGGGCGCTGAACGGGCGCGTCGCCGGAGACACGGTTTCGGTCGATTACTACCGTGGCAAGGATAAGGTCAACGTGCCGATGATCCTGGCCGGGCGTCCCGCGCCGGATGTGCCCGCCGACCCCGCGCAGCTTGCCGAGCGCGTGGCAGCAGTTTACGGGGAACTCGATGCGGAACTGGACGCGCTGCTGAGCGGCGTGACCGATGCCGAGGCCAGCCATCAGCCGGAAGAAGGGGAATGGAATGTCAAAGAGGTGCTGGCGCATCTGATCTGGACAGAGCGCTTTGCGCAGATGTGGGCCTGGGGCACGGTGGGCGGCGACGATGATTTCGCCTGGCCGGACAACAACCGGATGCAGCTCACCCCGCTGCTGGCCGTCTATCACACGGCGGGCGAACTGGCGGCGGAACTCAAACGCGCGGAAGCCGGGACGGTGGCGGCGGTAGCGGCCATGCCCGCGGACTTCCTGCAATACAAGGGCAGCTACCTGCGCCTGGGGCAGTTCATCACCAGTTTCGCGCAGCACACGCGCGACCACTTCGAGCAGATGCGCGCGGCAGTGAAGGCCGCACGCGGGTAGCAGCAGATCGCAAAGGTTGGTGGAACGTAATAAATCTTTATGTTCCACCTCTAAAACGCTCATTATAATTTCCCTTAGAGCAATATTCGTAATAAGGGAGTTATGTTGTGTCTGCAAAATCCTATTGGGATGATCCGGCGCAGACGGTCATTCGCATCGATTACGAAGGAAATTGGACGTGGGAAGAGTATTTCGCGGCTGCCGACGACGGCCGTGATCTGGCATCCAGCGTGACGCATCGCGTGGATTACATCCTGGACTTCCGCAATGGCACACAGCCCAAGGCTGGCTCGGTCATGTCCAATGCGCGCAACGTGCTGCTCAAGCGCGCGCCGAACAGCGGCGTCTTCGTCACGGTATCAACGCCGTTTGCACAGGTAATGCTCAACGTATTCAAGAGTTTTGACCGCAAGTTGAGCGCGTTGATATATGGAGCAACCAGCATCGAGGAAGCCCACGCAATCCTTGCAAAGGTACGACAACAGGAAGCTGAGAGGACTCCGCAGACCTAACGCCGCCGCAGCCCGCGCACGGCTGGCAGACCCGCCAGGAGCTGCGCCGCCCGCCGCCAGCTATCACCCTCCGCGCCCATCGCCTTGTCGGCGTGGTTGATGTCGTACTTGAGCGCGAAGGTCTCCAATTCACTCTTGAGCTTACGCCAGATCGCCTCGTGCAGCGCGATGAGCTGCTCCTGCGTGGCGGCGTTCGGTGCGGCGCGCAGGGCATCGCGCAGGTGCGGCAGGCACAGCCCGGCGGAGGCCCGCAGCGCTTCCAGCAGACGTGGATCGTCCAGATGTTCGGCCAGGGTGCGCAGGTGCAGCCGTTCCGCGCGTTCCAACGCTTCGCACACCGGGCAGGCAGCCGTCGGTTCCAGGCGGTCGGCCAGCGGGCTGCCCCCGCCGCGCAGCCGGGCGAAAGCCGAGGGCGCTTTGGCGGGCGTATCGATGATGTTGAGCAGTTCGTAGAGGATGCTGCTGTGCAGGATGGCGATGCCCAGCACGCTCGCGCCGAATTCGATCATGTGCGCGCTGTGGGTGGCGCACAGCCCGCGCGACGCTCGCACCGTCAGATGCGTTTCCTTCTCGTTGACGTACTCGTACAGCAGCGCGTCCAGGTAGCGGCGCGCGTCGGACTCGCACAGGCGACAGACCGGGCAGCCGGGCAGGGCGCAGGCGTCGATCAGGTCATAGTAGTTCAGTGGTACAGAGGCCATAGGTGCTGCTTTGCTGAGTGAGCCAGGAGTTTAACAGTATACCCGATATTGAACAGCGCTGAGCGTGCTGCTGGAGGCATTACCCCGCCGCGTAAATATACGCTATCATAGGGTTAGCGTTTCGTTGCGGATGAGGACACACCATGACCCCCGGTACGACCCCACCCAACCGCCTCTCACTCGCTCTGCTGCTGCTCGCCGCGCTCGGCTTCCCGGCCAGCTTCGGCCTGGCTTACGGCGCGACGCAGGACACCCCGCAGGCGCTGCTCATCATGCTGCTCTACGGCATTGTCGTCGGCGTGGTCGGCTTCGTCGGCAAGGTGTGGCAGCGCCTCGAAACGCGCTGGGCTGATCGCGCTGCGGATGCCCTCGACGGCCTGCTAACTCGCCTGATTTCCGGCTACCGCAAGAAATACCTTCAGCACATCGTCTATCGCCACCGCAATTTTGATGTAAAGGCAATTAGTACACAGGGTCCGTACAGCCTGGAACTCGAACACGTCTTCGTGCAGCTCAGCGTTGCGCCCGGCGTGGAATTCAACCCCGACCCGCTGCGCCTGCCCGACGAACTGATCGGCGGCAGCTACACCATCTGGCAGTACCTGGCCGCGCCCAAAGTGACGCACGTCGCCGTGATCGGCGCGCCGGGCAGCGGCAAGACCACGCTGCTCAAGCACATGGCACTCACGTTGGCCGCATCCCGCCGTCAGCGCCGCCAGCAGCACGCGCCCGACCGCCTGCCGATCTTCCTGACGCTGCGCGAGGTGGCCGAAGGTCTGCGCGCCAACCCGTCGCTCACGCTGTGCGAGGCCGTGCATGAGCAGCTCAAGCGCCAGCAGGGGCCGAGCGCGCCGCCCGGTTGGTTCGAATCGCAGCTTGCGCGCGGAAAAGTACTGTTGCTGCTCGACGGGCTGGACGAGGTGGCCGACGCGGGCGAACGCCGCGCGGTGGGCGAATGGGTCGAGAAGCAGATGGCCGCGCATCCTGGCTGCCGCGTCGTCGTCAGTTCGCGCCCCTTCGGCTACCGCAGCAATCCGCTGGGCGGCGTGACGGTGCTGGAGGCGTGCCCCTTCACCCGCGCGCAGATCAGCACGTTTGTCGAGAACTGGTATCTGGCGAATGAGGTGATGAGCGCACGGAAGGACGACCCCGGCGTACGCATGGCTGCCAGAGAAGGCGCACGCGATCTGCTCAACCGTGTGTATAGTACACCGTCGCTGTCAATTCTTGCCGTTAATCCACTTGCACTTACAATGATCACCACCGTGCACAAGTACCGCAGTTCGCTGCCGGGCCGTCGCGTCGAGCTTTATGCTGAAATCTGCGAGGTCTTTCTGGGCAAACGCCAGCAGGCGCGCGGCATGGAACTTGACCTGACCCCGGCGCAGAAGCTGGCCGTGCTGACGCCGCTGGCCTACGCCATGATGCACGAGCATATCCGCGAAATCCGCGCCGACTCCGCCGCCGCCGTGATCGCCAAGAGCGCCGCTTCGGTTGGGACTTACGCGCCGGAAGCCTTCCTGAAGATGATCGAAGACAGCAGCGGCCTGCTGATCGAGCGCGAGCTGGGCGTCTACAGTTTCGCCCACCTGACCTTTCAGGAGTACATGGCGGCGGTCTTCATCCAGGAAACTAATCGGGGCGACGAACTGACGGAATACGTTAACGAAAGCTGGTGGCACGAGACGATACGGCTGTACTGCGCGCGCGCCGACGGCTCGGCGGTCATTCGCGCCTGCTTACAGGGCGACCCGCCCTCGGTGGCGGCGCTGACGTTGGCGCTGGAATGCCGTGACGAGGCTCGCACCATCGCAGACACTAACGCTCGTGCCGACCTGGAGCGCATCGTCGAGCAGGGCGTTGAGGACGACGACCCGGCACGGCGCAAACTGGCCGCCGAGGTGCTGCTATCCCGCCGCCTGCGCCGCCTGACGCGCATCGACGACGACACCTACATCGACGACAGCCTGATCAGCCACGCCGAGTACCAACTGTTCATCGATGAGATGCGTGCAGAGGGAGTAAGTTATCAGCCAGATCATTGGCAAGGTGATCGTTTTTCGGATGGGCAGGGCAGGCAATCAGTTGTTGGGTTACGCTGGCGCGATGCCTTGACCTTCTGCGAGTGGTTAACGAAACGCGAACATTCAGAATGGGAATATCGGCTACCAACACGAGAGCAAGCAGTGCACTTTAGGAGCAATCAGGTCGGATTCTGGAGCATAACAGGCCAGTTGCTAGGTTGGAGTGAAAATAGTACAGAAATTAATATTGATACACTTCTGCGCATTTTGGAACAAGATCTCGTAATGGATAGTATTCTGGTTCTGGCACTTGGTATAGTGCTTGAAAGAAATAAAAGATCTATTCATTATTCAAATAGGGATGATGAAAAATACAACTTGTATCAAGATTTTGTGCTTTACAATACTCGTAGACGCCCTTTGGCGCTTGATCTTGATGGAGCCCTCGACTGCATTATCTCTGCGAAGTTACTTGACTCATATCTCAATCGACTACCAGATCTTGATCCCGAAAGTAGTTTGCTTCGTGAACACTACAATGTTTTTGTAGGCATCTCGAATCGAAGATCCTACAAAATAAATATGTTTTCAACAAGAAGCGCTAATATGCGCTCTTATGCTCGACTATTTTGTTTACATGCGATTCATAATTTGAGGTCAGTAAAACAGGAAATAAGTGATCGACGAGAACAGGCGCATTTTGACAGAGTCTTGTTAGAGTACTGGGATCTGTTTTCAGAGTTCGTCATCCTGGAAGAGCGCATCGCGGGTCGGCTGCCGGCGGTGGAGGGCATCCGCATCGTGCGGGCGCGGCGGGAGGAGGGGAATCTCACCCCCTAGCCTTCTCTCCGAGGGGGAGGGGGAACGGCGTGTTGGTAGAGGGGAGTCACCGTTTTCGCGTGATTGGAGAGAACCTCACCCCCACGCTCGCTTGAGTCGCTCGCAGCCCTGTCCGAGGGGAGAGGGAGAACAAGGACTGCTAAAAATCGGATTGGATTTGTTCAGTGATAGATCGGTGCTTGTCTTTGCCCGCTCCTTGGGAGAGGGTCGGACGCAGTCCGGGGTGAGGTTCTGGCGGCGGCGGCCACACTCTCATGGTCGCTAGAACTAACGGAGGTGGCTATCATCGTGGAACTGCGGGATGCCGGCCAGAAATCTGCCCAGCATGACTCCCTCTTCGTCAAAGGCCGCCTTAAAAAAGAAGGACATGAGTCTCTTACGGATTGTAAGAAACTGCAA
>JAEUQX010000192.1 GCA_016788625.1 Anaerolineae bacterium | reverse complement strand
GCCATGAAGATGGTGCATCACTTCGACCCCAATGTCGAATACGTGCTGCCCGCGCTGGACTTCGACACGGCACAAAAAGCGGCGATGCAGATGATCGCCAACCTGTATCGCATTGAAGCAGCATCACAGGGGCAGGTGCGCGTGGTGCGCTCGGTGACTGACATGGAAGCATGTCTGCGCGATGGCGTGCTCGGCGCGGTGCTGCACTTCGAGGGCGCGGAACCCATCGATGCAGGGCTGGACGCGCTGGAAGTATATTATCAGGCTGGGCTGCGCTCGCTCGGCATCGTTTGGAGCCGCCCAACCATTTTCGGCCACGGCGTCCCGTTCAAGTTTCCGCACTCACCGGATACCGGGCCGGGACTGACCGACCTGGGAAAGCAGCTCGTGCGCGCCTGTAACCGCCTGGGCATCATGATCGACCTCTCGCACCTCAACGAGAAAGGCTTCTGGGATGTAGCGCAGCTTTCCGACGCGCCGCTGGTCGCGACGCACTCCAACGCCCACGCCCTCTGTCAACTGCCGCGCAACCTGACCGACAAGCAGCTCGCCGCGATCAAGGAGTCGGACGGCATGGTGGGCGTCAACCTCGTCACGCTGCTGCTGCGCGCGGACGCCAAAGACGACCGCAATACCCCGGTCGAAACTATCGTGCGCCATGTCGATTATCTGGTCGAACACCTGGGCATCGAGCGGGTCGGCATTGGTGCGGACTACGGCGAAGCGCCCTTCCCCAACGACCTGCCGGACGCCAGCGCCTACCCCGTGCTGATCGCTGCCTTGCAGCGCGCGGGTTATGACGACGACGCGCTCCGCAAGATCACGCATGAGAACTGGCTGCGCGTGCTGCGAAAGACCTGGAAGGGATAGTTTACGGCGCACTCTGGCACAAAAACTGTCTGCTTTTCTTAATTGTAACATTCTGTAACCTGGTATATCCTTTTACAGAATACAAGGCACAGAGGTCGCAAGAATGCCCTACAGCATTACCTGGTATATTCCTGACGAAATCGTCTACGTGCGTTACTATGGCGTGACAACAACAGACGAGCTGCGCGAAAGCCTGCAAAGCACCTATGAGATGATCGAGAGCAGTCCGCGCCACCTCGTTCACATCATCAGCGACGTGGGTGACATCACCAAAGCTGTACCACTGGCGGAATCAGTTAAAATCGTCCGTGAAATTGGCGGCCATCCTCGCACGGGCTGGACAATCAGCATCCGCGACAGTTCAGCGCTGCTGAAGATGGGTTCAGCGCTTGGATCATCGTTGTTTCGGTTGCGCTTCAGGGCGTTTGACACCTTCGATGAGGCGTTGTCACACTTGAAGTGGTACGACGCCGCTCTCAGTTGGGACAAAGTCGAAGATCAGGCGCATAAGGAGTCCGGTGGGTGACAACCCCACCGGTTTGGATTTGCGAGACCACTACAACAACTGAAACAAACTACTGACAACTATATTCCGCTGGCATACGCCTTGTTATGGTTTAGCGTCGTTATGCCACACAAATGGTCACCACAATCAGGTAGTGGTCGATTTGCAATCCTCCTGAATTCTACACGCAAGACACTCCGCAAGATCACGCACGAGAACTGGCTGCGCGTGCTGCGGCGGACGTGGAAGGGGTGAGGGGGCGATCAGACACCGATTAGTCTTTTTGGTTGTTGATCAGACTGCGCTGGTGTAGGTAGTCTTTGGCCCAGTCAAGCATTCGCGACACTTGTGAAGCACACTCTTGAATACGGCCTAGCATTTCGCGCTGTTCCTCTGGCGACAAGTCCGATTCTGTAAGCATTTCCGCCAGAGCCTGTAATGGCACCATAGGTCTATGCATCTCATTCACAAATGACGCAAATACTGACTCGACAGGCATCTGCAAGTCATGCATCGTTATATTGTGTGCCGTTGGGTTGCCTTCGTTTGTCACACAGCCTCCAAATTAACTACACAGTCTGTTTTAGTATTGTAATGCCATCGGCTGCGTTCCTAAACAAATCTGCCCCACCTGGTTCCCCCCCCGAATCAAAACGAGGAGATCGCTCCCCTCGTTTTTGGTCTCTGTATTTCCTCTGCGCCTCTGTGGTGAGTCTTCTTTCGCTTCCGCCTCAGTTCTTGCGCGAAGGTGTCGTGATCTTGACGAAGTGATCCTGCGGACGCGCCACCACTTCATAGAGATGCCCGACAGCTTGTGGCTGATTGTTCATTTCCAGCGTCTGGATGTAGTAAGTCAGCAGTTCGCGCAAATCGTCCACGCCCTTATCATCCAGCGGGAAGATGTCCACCATCACACCCTCCGCCAGACGCCGCCGAACAGCTTCGACTGTCAGGTTCATGCTGGGCTGAATACGCTGGTAGACCACGCCGCCGGACATGCCCGCACACATCCAGGGACCAGGGTCACCCAGGATGACCACACGCCCGGATGTCATATACTCGCAGGCGTAGCCCTTCAGGTTCGCCCGCGCCGCCAGTCCACCCAGTTCGTCGCGCAGCGGTTCTTTGACTTCACCACCGAAAATCACATCCGCGCCGCTCAGCCGGATGCACGCACGCGTATCAGCGTTACCCTGGACGATGAAGCGTCCGCCCTGTGCGCCGTAGGCAAAGCTCTTGCCCACCGAACCATCCAACCGCTCACCGTTGTGATTCAGACCCTTGAGGATGGTGACCGTGCCGCTGTAAGAGCATTTCGCCACGCCATCCTGCGCACCGCCCTCCACCAGAACGTCCAGCGGTGCATCCAGGAACGCGGCCAGCCCGTTGCCCGGCACAGCCGAGTTACTGAAGTTCAGATGCACGGCTTCGACCAGATCGCCGTTGGGGATTTCTCCGCGCTTGAGCGCGCCGCCCAGGTGCGTGCCGAGCGCGCGATCCATCGCCATCACCTGTTCGTCGTCGTAGGTGATTTCGGTATCGCCGTTTTCCAGGTGTTCCGCAATGATCTGCGTGATCTGCTTGCTCAGCGTGTTACGCGGTCGCGTCAGCCGGCGACCAACACCAGGCACCAGCGCTTTCTGCTGGTTGTTCGGTGCGCGTTTGGTCAGCGGGGTCAGGTCAATGCGGTCGTGCATGGCGATCTGTTCGAGCAGATCAGCGCGACCGACCAGGTCCTGTGTGCGAGTGAAGCCGAGTTTGGCTGTCCATTTGCGGATGTCATCGGCCAGCATGTGGAAGACATTCTTGATGCCTTCGACCGATGCTTCGTAGTCGCGGGGTTCAAAATGCTTGATGCCCTTGAGCGTGGCTTCGTCCTTGGTCTTGATGTGCGTGGTGATGCCGACGTGACAGGTGCCCTCATGACATTTACGACAGATGGTACAGCCGACCGCGACCATCGCCATCGTGCCAAAGCCGACGCGATTCGCGCCCAGGCAGAGCATCTTGACCACGTCGCGCCCACACTTCATACCACCATCGCACCACAATTCAACGTCATCGCGCAGGCCGCTCTCGCTCAGCGCGCGATGCGCCAGCCAAACGCCGATTTCCGCAGGCAGCCCAACGTGCCGCAGCGAGTGTGCCCGCGCCGCGCCTGTGCCGCCCTCGTAACCCGTGATGTTGATGATGTCCGCGCCAGCCTTCGCCACACCCACCGCGATCACGCCCACGCCAGGCACGACGGGGATTTTGACAGAGACTTTCGCGTGCGGGTTGGCCGTCTTCAGTTCGTCGATGAGCTGCGCCAGGTCTTCAATCGAATACAGGTCATGGTTGTTGCTCGGTGAGATCAGATCAACACCCGGCGTCGTATGCCGCGCCGCCGCCACCTGTTCTGTCACCTTATAGCCTGGCAGTTGCCCGCCTTCGCCCGGCTTGGCACCCTGCCCGATCTTGATCTCCAGGTAATCGCACGAGTTGAGGAAGTTAATGTTGACGCCGAAACGCGCCGAGGCGATCTGATTGCCGCGATTGCGCGGATAGCGCCCCATGACATCGGCCAGTTCACCGCCCTCACCGTTGATGCAGATGATGTTGAGCTGATAGGCCGCTTCGCCGTAAGCCTTGTAAGCCAGTTCGCCCTGCGAACCAAACGACATCGCGCCGATGAGGACAGGCATCGAGTGATGCTTGATCGTAATATCGACTTCATCCGGGTCAACGCCGCTTTCATGGGTCTTCAGCCCCAGGACATGCCGCAGCGCAACCGGGATTTCTTCTTCCAGCGCTATCAGTTCTTCGGTGTATTCTTCCAGGCTAAGCTCTTCGTGCGCTACATCTTCAATGCGCTTCCAGATTTTGGGGTAGAAGCGGTCAGCGTTCGCCAGCTTGCCCGTGATCTCGCCGCGTAGTTCCGCGGCACGTTCCTGGGCATCAGTCAGCAGACGATCCCAGGTCAGGCCGCGCGCATCCGAGCCAAAGTAGTTGGGCGTGCCAAAATAGCTGGCGACGCTGCTGGACAAGCCGACTGAGCTGAACGAATGGCCGTAGCCGCGCAGTTCGTGGCAGCCAATCGTGGAGATCACCTTTTCCAGTCCACCCGTCAGCACTTTGACCACAGCGCTCAACTGCTTGACGCGCTGCTCGCTGGTCATCGTCTGCTTCGACGGTTTGGGCGCGAGTCCCATGCCCACCGCGTAGATCATATAAGGCGCGACAGCATTCGCCCCCAGGGCCACGCACAGCGCCAGATCGTGCAGGTCGCGCAGGGAACCGGAACGCACGATGATGCCCGCGCGGCGGCGCAGGTTCGGGCTGTGCGGCGCGCTGCGCAGCGCGTCGTCAATCGCCGCCGTCGCCAGCAGCGGATCGAGCCACAAGCGCTGCCCGTCATAAAGAGCCGTATCGTCCAGCACGAGGCACTGTGCGCCGTCCATCACCGCTGAGACGGCCTCGTGTTTCAGCCGCTCGACCGCCTGCTGGATACCTTCGTCCAACCCAGCGCTCAGGCTGAGGACCCGCAACCGTTCGCCAAAAGTCTCGAAGATATCCTCAAGCACCTGTGTCCCGACAGCCTGCGCAGCAGCCTGCAGTTCCTCCGCCGTGCAAAGATCGGCATAACCACCCAGAACGAACGGCGTCTTGATCTCAAGCAGCATATCATCAGGCTTGGGGACTTCATTCAGGCCGGGACGCACGCCGATCAACATACGCGTCGAGAACTGGGCCTTTTCACGCTCACGGTCGATGGCGGGATTGGTGACCACCGCCACCGTTTCCTTGAAATAGTCGCTGATGTTGATGCGCGTCTGGCTGAGCGCGCCCAGCGGCCCATCCCAACCGAGCGACCCCACCTGCTCCTTCTGCACCTCGGCGACGGTTTCGATCACCGAGACGTGATAGCGTTCCCAACCAAGTGCCGCCATCGTGTTGGTGTTGACAGGCGTATTCGTGACTCGCCAGGGAATGACGGGCATTTCCCGGAGCGCTACGGCGACAGGCGCGGCTTCAGCTTCTGCCACCGCTGTGGGTTCATAGCCGCCACCACCACCACCGCCATGATAACCATTTCCGTTGCCATTGCCGTTCGTTGGCCCTTGCGGCAGGGCGCCGGGGACAGCGCTCATCGACCAGATGCCGCCCGGCGGATTGCTTTGACGCATACCGCGTTCACGCTGGCGATTCAGTACATGACGTTGAATAGCGGGATAATCCAGCACCTCAATCGGCTGGCCGGGGCGCACCTTGATTGCCACCTTTTCACCTGGGGCAAGCGGCTTCGGCTCGGCAGACATCAGATCAAGGTAATACACGCCGCGTTCCGAGCTGGCAAAGTAGTCCTTCTCCGTCTCTCCGACCCACAGCGGGCGCAGCCCAAGGGCGTCCACACTGAACACACACGTGTCGCCCAGGCGGCCAGCGACAGCAGCGGGGCCCTGCGCGAACGGGCCGAACGTGCGGCGAATCTGGTCATACATCTCGCTGATTTCTGGCGTGTTCTGGATCAGGTCGTGATGGTGCGGCGGGAAGACATATTCCATCGCCTCGACCAAATCCAGACCATGCTCCATGCACAGCGCATACAGCGCGCGATCTATGTCCTGCGAATCGGAATTGCCTGGGTCAAGCCAGATACCGAGCATATCCGATTCCAGCCGGAAGCGTGAGACGGTATTGAACTCGCCATTGTGACCTATGACATTGAACGGCTGAACGCGCTCAAAGATCGAGTTGGTATTGGTGCTGTAGCGCGCATGACCTAAGGTGATGCTTGACGCATAATCGGGGTCACGCAGTTCGGGGTAGTAGCGCCGCAGGATTTCGACCGTGCCCTGCACCTTATAGACCACGCTGTGCGCCGAAAATGACGGGAAGTGCACGCCCAGTTCACGCTCGATAGACGATTGCAGGCCGTACAGTGTGCGGTCAAGATGCTCCTGGGCGACACTGCCGTTCATGCCCGCGAGCTGCCAGAAAGCAGGCTCATTCTTCTGCGCGTTGGTGCCCAGCATATGCCAGTTCACTTTGCCCGCTTCTTCAATCAGCACGTCCAACCCGGCATCCTGGATGCGCTGGCTGACCAGTTCCACCAGATGATGCGTGCGACCACGCGCCGACGACGGAATCATCAGGTGCGCCACCCAGAACCCGCGACTGCTGGCGAGCGCTGAACGCAGGCCCGCGCGCGCCAGGCGCTTCGTCCATAACTGGCGTGGAATATCGGTCAGAATGCCGACGCCATCACCTTCGCCATCGACGATTCCCGTGCGATGTCCCATGCGGGTGAGTGCTTCGATAGTACGCTTCACATTGCCGTGCGTCGGTTGACCGCCCTTGCGTACCGCGCAAACCAGGGCACAGGCATCATGTTCTTTTGTATCAATGGGGTGCAAATCGATGTGATAATCCTGAGGGTCAGAGCCGGGGGATGATTGCATTTGGATACGACTCCTCGTTGACACGCTCAAGCAAATGCACAACTCCGGTTGTGCTAACTGCCCAAAACCGATAAGAGAGCGCGTCAATTATGCAAAAAAAGGAGGAGAAGTACATGGACACCCTGCATGAAATTCTTTTTGCGTTTTAGACAGTTTGTCGCAAAAACTCACCAAATTTTGCGCGATTTCTTTGGACACTTTGTGTTGCGAGGTCGGGCAGGCATACTTGTGCAATATAACCAGTTACAGAGAGTATATTCTGGTGAGATTTGCACAGGCACACTATCCATCAAAAAGCGACGGATTGTGTGCCTTAACTGTCAATTCAACGCCATCAGCCGCCGAATCGTCAGCGCCAGATGCAGCGCCAACCGGATTTCCGGGCGATCCAGATCAATCGCCGCGATTTCGTTGATGCGGTTCATGCGGTAAAGCAGCGTGTTGCGGTGGACAATCAGCATCTCGGCAGTCTGGCTGAGATTACCGTGACAGGTGAAGAACGCCTCCAGCGTCTTGATCAGGTCAGCATTCTGCCGGTGATCGTAGTCTTCCAGCGCCCCCAGCGTGCGCTCGCAGAAAGTGGAGAGTTTCTCCCGGTCAACCAGGCTGAGGATGAGCTGATAGACTCCCAGATCACCGATGTACAGCGGCACGTCGGATTGCAGACGCTTCGCCAATTCCAACGCCTGCACAGCGTCGCGATAGCTGTGCCGCCAGGCCGAAATATCCCTGGCAGGCTGCCCCAGGCCAATGCCCAGGCGTACACCCTGATGCTGCCGCCCTGCCTCCGCCATGATCGCCTTCGCCAGCCTGGTGCTGGTGTCAATCGGGTGTTCATCGTCAGTGGCATGGAAGACGAGCAGTTCATTCTCTTTCTCGTGCTGCCAGACCAAAGCTTTGGCACGCTGACTGGAGACGACACTGTTCACCAGTGTTTCCAGGCGGCGGTTGGACGGCGACTTATCGCTGACCCAGGACAGGACGATCGCGATATGCACCTGTGTCATGTCGTGGTCGAAGCGCTCGCCCTGGCGGATGGCTTCCTGTTGGCTTACATCGCCGTTCAGCAGGCGGTCGAGGAATGTGCCGCGCAGCCGCTTCTCGGTCTCGCTGATCGCTTTGGCCTTCGCCATCTCCAGCGCGCAAGCCGCCGCGCCGTGTTCAGCAACGAGCAGGTCAATGTCATCCAGATCAGTATCGCGGCCGATGATCGAGATATAGCCGCGCCCGATATTCTTGGTGATGATTGGTGAGACGTACCGTGCAAGACCGGGGTTGGGCAGCGATTGCAGCACCACCGGGTTATCGATCTCGACGACGCGCAGGCGGTCCTGCATATCGACGGGCAGGTTGTAACTGCTCTTCAGGAACAGCTCGACATCATCCCAGTTACCGATGAACTGCGGCTGCACAGCGCTCTCAATAATCTTCAGGCGCTTGTCCTGCACGACGACAGCCTTGTTGGTCAGCCGTGCCATTTCATTGATCAGCTCGGCCATGCCCTCGTTGCGCGAGGAAATCTGCGTCAGTTGGCGGTATATCTGCGTTCCACGCCGCTCAAGCTGCCCTTTACGATCCACCAGCAGGCTGACGATGGACTTCTCGACCATGCGAATACGACTGCCGCTGGGCAGCACCAGCAGCGGCACGCCGAAGGCATTGGCTTCCGCAATCAGCGTTGGTGGCGCGTTCTCGCTCAAGACAACCGCTGCGCCCTGCATCTCGGCAACCCAACGCACAATATCGGCATCGCTCGTCACGCGCGAGCCATCAGCTTCCGGCGATGGCACCAGGACCATTTCGCCGCGCTGTAGTGTCTTCGCTGTGGTGCGCGTTTCGGGATAGAAGACGGTTGCCCAAGTGACGACGCGGTTGAGCAGGCCATCGCTGGCGACCACGCGCGTGCCTAGCGGAAGAGCCTGCTTCCGCACATCTTCGACGGTGATGGTGTTGCTGCTCTCAACCATGATCGCATTGCCCGGATAAATTGCCTAATGATTACGCCTTGAAATAGCGCAGTTTGCACAATTAGTCAACCGCCAATTGGGCTATCCTCACGTTTCGCCCGTGATCAACCCCATCAGAATTACGCCTGCGAAGACGATCATCGAGATACCCAGGAAATTACGCTCCGGGCTGATATTCAGGTTAATGAAGCTCAGCGCTGCCAGCATCGCCCCCGCCAACCAGGTGATCGGGCTGACACGCCAGCCACGCGAGTACTGGACTGCGCCTGAGGCCAGCAGCACGATTGAACCAGAAAGCGGGACAAACCAGTTCGGCAGCGTCAAGCCGCCTTCCGGCAGGATTTGCAGCGCCGCGAAGATGATCACCAGCGCGAACCAGGTCATACGTTCGATGCGTTCCTCGTCACGGCTCTTGCCGCGCGTCCGCCTGCGGCTGCGATTATCGTCACGATAGTCATCGCGATCATCGTAGTAATCCCGGTCACGGTAGTCTCGTCTGTCTGACCGTCGTCTGCGCCCCATGCCCATTTTCTCCCACAGGACTGAGTAACGAAACATTTCTTCTAAGGATACACGTATAATCAGAATTAGGCCAATTGCACAAATGCGCGCGCCTACTTAGAATCAGGGTGAACTATGATGAGGAATACGCTCATGGCGAGGCGACGCAAACTGGCCATGCTGGATAACGATCAGGTGTTGGCCGACCTGATCAACCACAGTGATCACAAGGTTGTTGCGCTCTGGGCAGCGGATTGCGCGGAACGGGTGCTGCCATACTTCGACGACGCCTACCCCGAAGACCCGCGTCCCAATGCTGCCATCGAAGCAGCCCGCGCCTGGGCACACGGCACGATGAAGTTCACCGCCGTCCGCAAGGCTGCCCTGGACGCTCATGCCGCAGCCCGCGATGCCCAGTCCATCCCGGCAGCGTGTTCTGCCGCGCGCGCCGCTGGACATGCTGCCGCGACAGCCCACGTTCCCCGGCACGCGATGGGGACAGCCATTTACGCGGTCAGTGCCGTGCGCGATGCGTCACCACCTGCTGATGCCGATGCTGCTATGCGCGGCGAACGCGGATGGCAGTACCAACATTTGCTGGCGATGGCGCAAAGCCAGTCAACCTGATATGAGAAAAGCGGTACTGCTCGGTCTGTTCCTGGCGCTTTGCGTCCTGGCGGCGTGCGACTCGCTGCGTTCATCCGGCGGGTCCGCGCCCGTGCTGGTCGAAGATGTTCCGCTGCAAGCCACCACACTCGCGCCAACCCGCGTCCTGAGCGCCACACCATCGCCCATCGTCATCCCGGTCTCAACGTCTGCGCTCATCTCTCCGCTGGAGGTGATCACGCTGGAAGCCAGCATCACCCTCGTCACGCCCACGCTGCCACCCAGCAGAACACCCACGCTGACGCCGACACAAACGCCCTTCTTCACACCCACCCCGCGCATCGTGCCGACACCTTTCGCACTGCTGCCCACTGCCGTGCTTGCCAACCCGCCGGTTCAGCCGGGAGCCTGTACCGTAGCCTGGTTCTTCAGCAGCCCTGTGCCACCGAATTGTCCGCTCAATCCGCCGCTGCTCAGCGCCGGAGCGTTTCTGCAATTTCAGAATGGCGTGATGCTGTGGGTCGCCCAGCAGGACGCGATCTATGTGCTGTACAACAGCCCGACCGCGCCGCGCTGGCAGGTATTCAACGACACCTACGTCGAGGGCATGGCCGATACCGACCCGGCCTACAATAACCCGCCGCCCGCTAACTATCAGCCGCGCCGGGGCTTCGGTCTGCTGTGGCGCAGCCAACCGTCATTCCAGGAACGCCTGGGCTGGGCGCTGACCGAGTTCGAGACGGCCTTCACCATTCAGGTGCAGATCGCTGCAGACGGCAGCATCTACATCAGCGACCCGCTCGGCGGCGTTTACATGCTGGTGATCGGCGGCGCTGACTGGCGGCGCTGAGCAGCCGCATTGTGCCTTCACAGCAGGCACGCAATCTCCTATAGTTATCGACAATGTACAAGCATGATACAGAGGTCCCAGAATTCATCTTGTCCAAACGGATTGGAATCCTGACGGGCGGCGGAGATGCACCCGGCCTGAATGCGGTCATTCGCGCTGTCGTCCTCACGGCGGAACATCACTACGGTTGGGAAGTTGTCGGCATACTGGAAGGCTTTGACGGACTGTATCACGGTCTGCCCGTCGTACAGCTCAACGAGGCCAACGTGCGCGATCTGCTGGCGCGCGGCGGCACGATCCTTGGCGCGGCCAATCGCGGCAGCCCCTTCGCGCATCCCGTCCCACAGCCAGACGGTACTGTCGTGATTGAGGATGTCTCGCACGAGGCGCTCAACCGCATGAAGAGCCTGGGGCTGGATGCGCTGATCGTGGCGGGTGGTGATGGCACGATGTCCATCGCCCACAAGCTGGTGGCGATGGGCGCGCATATCGTCGGTGTGCCCAAAACGATCGACAATGACCTGGGCAATACCGATGTCACATTCGGCTTCGATACGGCCATCAACACCGCCACGGAAGCGCTGGACAAGCTGCAAACCACCGCCGAAAGCCATCACCGCGTCATGGTGTTGGAGGTGATGGGGCGCGATGCAGGCTGGATTGCGCTGCACGCCGGGGTCGCGGGCGGCGCAGATGCCATCCTCATCCCGGAAATCCCATTCAATATCGAGGTCGTTTGCAACAAGATCCGCCAGATTCAAATGTCGGGGCGCAACTACAGCCTCGTCGTAGTGGCCGAGGGTGCCGCGCCCGTCGATGGTGAACAGCAGTTCCACATCAAAGACGACGGCAAGGGCAGCGGGCGGTTAGGCGGCATCGGCCACAGCGTCGGCGCAATGCTGGCGGAGTGCGTGGGCGCGGAGGTACGCGTGACGGTGCTGGGACACGTCCAGCGCGGCGGCCAACCCACCCCCGGCGACCGCTGGCTGGCGACTCGCTTCGGCTCGGCGGTGCTGCGGCTGGTAGAACGCGAGCAGTGGGGCTACATGGTGGCGCTGCAAGGCACGCATATTGTGCCCGTTACTATGGAACAAGCCGCGCAGATGAAGTTCGTTGACCCACAGAGCGATGTGATCGAAATGGCGCGCGACCTGGGGATTGTGTTCGGTTGAACGAATCGCCCATTTTGCCTATGCCACGCCCTGCACGCCGGGGCTGCCGCCGTTTGCTGCTTATGCTGGTTGTGGCGCTGCTGTTCGGCTGTGGCACCGTCTCGCTGATCTATGCGCTGTTCCCACCGCCGCGCACCAACATCCTGGTCGTCGGTCTGGACAGCCGCGCGGGCGAAGGCTATCAGGGACGCACAGACAGCATCATGCTGCTGGGTATCTACCCCGGTCAACTGCGCGTCAGCCTGCTATCGATTCCACGGGATCTGTTCATCGATGTGCCGGGCTACGGGATGCAGCGCGTCAACACCATCAATGTGCTGGGTGAACAAGAAGCGCCAGGACAAGGCATCGCGCTGCTGGAGCAAGCCATCGAGCAGAGCTTCGGCGTCCAAATTGACCGTTATGTACGCCTGAGCTTTGATGGATTCACGCAACTGGTGGACGCTGTGGGCGGCGTGACAGTGGATGTCGAGCGCGCGCTGGTCGATCACGCATATCCTGATGGCGATGGCGGGGTGATCAGCGTACAGTTTGACGCGGGTGTGCAGGAGATGGACGGCGAACGCGCCCTGATTTACGCACGCATCCGCCACCCGGATGATGACTACCGCCGCGCATCGCGCCAGCAGCAGGTACTCTCTGCGCTGCTCGGCAGGCTCATTAACCCATCGCGCTGGCCTGCCGCGCTGTCGGCATTCAGCAGCGCTGTCGATAGCAACCTGTCGCTCTGGGATGTGATGGCGTTCGCGCCGCCCGTCGCGCTAACGCGTGGGCGCTTTGAGCAGTTGGTGATCGACCGAGACTATATTCAGGGAACAGCCAGCGGCAGCGCCGTGCCGAATTACGCGGCGCTGGATGCATGGCTGACCGGGCGCTTTCGCTGAATAGTCGGTAGTCGATAGTCGTTCACTGGGCAATTGCGCCGTCAGCTATCGACCAAAGACTTCCGACTTTCGACCAGATTACCCCAGCGGCGGCTTGTCGCGCATCAGGCGTTGATACGCGCCTTCCCAATCGGACTCCTTGCGTGTGAGCTTGGTGATTTTGATGTCCGCCACACGCGGCAGCAGCTTGATCATCATCTGCGGGAGCTGCGCCCAGTCGTCTGCATACAACATCGCCTTAAGCTGGTCAGACATGTCGCCCGCCCAACCCCACTTTTGGCGCAGTTCCTCGGCCTTCATCCAGTAATCACGCTTCTCCCAGGCCTCGGCGGACTGGTCGATGCCCAAGGCGATTTCGTTGAAGCAGTAGACCAGGGTGGCGACCATATCTTTCACATCATCGTCAATCGCCTGCTTCTGGCTCAGCCGCCGCAAAATCTCGGCTGCCGTACGCATCTGTTGATTGCGCTGTTTACCCGTGCTGTCAGTGTTGATAACCCGGCTCATAAGTTCGTCATCCCCATCACAAGAACGTTGAGTTCACCATCGATTCACCCTGCTGCCCCCTGGTTTTCCCTTTGTATCCTGGAACAGGGGCTTCAGGGGCAAGGTTGCCTATAGGGTTTAGCTCAAAATTGCACGAATGCCCTTGTAAACCTGGCCACCGCTCAGCGTCTTCAGAATGGTGTTGGCGCTGCGCCCGGTGCGCTCAGCCAGTTCATTAGGCGTCATCGGCAGATTGCCGCTCGCCAGGAAGACACGAAATACGCTGTCCACCAGCGAGGTCTGTTGATTGATGAAATTCGGGTCCTCGGCGGCAATCTGAATCGCCAGCCCCAGTTCGTCCAGTTGGAAGACCTCACCTGTATCCGGGTCAATATAGTCGACGGTGCGATCTTCGTCGCTCTGGCTCAGACGCTCGCGCTGCTCCGGCAGCAGATGGCTGAGCAGATACATGCGCAAGTCTTCCGAGCTGCGTTCCCACCAACTGTAATCAATGTGGAATTTGGTTTCGAGTGTGGGCTTCATCAAGAAGCCGGGCTTGTTTCCGGTGCTGCTCATAGCTGTGCCTTCCTAGTCCCCGCTCATCTTCCAGTAGTGCCCACCCACGTTCTGAAAGTCCGGGTTGGCGACCAGCGCGGCGAAGAGTGGACCCGGCGGACAGCGCCGAATCACGTTCATAGCGCTGTAGAGGGTTTTGGCATGTACCGTCCCCTGCGGCGTCAGCGCGCCGAGCGAGGGGATGATCGTCCGCAAGATGGAAACCAAGGTCTTGCGCTGCTGCTGCGCGGCCTGGAACAGCGCATCCACCGCCGCGAGATCATCCGCACCCAGGATCATCAGTTCATCATACTCCGCCCCAATCGCGCGCTTCTGGTTCTCAAATGCGATCTGGTCGTTTTTGGGCGTGATCAGGCGGATCCATTCGGTGCGCGGTTTGTAGGCCTTGAAGTCCACAATGACCTTGCCGGCGTCCTCGCTCTGGCGAACCGTGACATATGCGCCAATCGGCAGCTTGTGCTTGCGGAAGAACTTCGCCAGGCCGAAGATGTAACGATCTTTACGCACTGCCCAGGCCTGATACTCTTCGCCGTCCTGCCCATCGACCAGCGTGAAACAGACACGCGGCGTCTGGCGAGCCGTGGGAAAAATCAACTCGGTACGCTTACTCAGCGGCAGTGTTCCCAGGCGGCGGTGTGGATACGTCAGAATGATCGTCGCCTCTTCGTCGGCGCGCGACTGCACATTCAGGTCGGAATGTTCATCGCCAATTTCAGCTTCCAGAGCAACAAGGTCGGCGGAGAGCAGGCTGTGATCATATTCAATCGGGGTGTATCGCAGCATCGCGGGGGTCTGCAGTACTTCGGGCGGTTCGAGCCGGTTGAGATACCAGAGTACCTCACCTGTCGGGCCAACTTCATCGAAGCGGCTGTCATTGTTGAGCGCGTAGTTCATCGAGAAGGTTTGCAGCTCCACCGGTAACTTGACGCCCAACCCACCGATCTCTTCGATGATCTGCTCGGTATGCATCGGCCCGCCGCCAGCGATGTCCAGCACGGCTTCCGCGAGATTGAGATGCCCGACATTGACGTCGATCAGCAGGTCGCGCGGGAACCATTTGCGCGCCATGTAGATCAGGTCTTTAGACGCGCGCAGGCGGGTTTCCAGCTTCGTCAGGATTTCGCCTTGCCCGCTCGCCATGATGTCCTCGGTGTTCAGGTCGGTCATCGAGCGGAACGTGTCATCATCTTCGCTGTCAACCAAGTCGTGGTCGGTGGTCAGTTCGGAGGCAAACTCGCGCAGTTTCTTGCCACCCGCGTTCAGCGTGTCGTCATCGAACTTGATGGCGATCACGTTGAATGTGCCGTAGTCGGGGTTGTTGCCGGGACGGGAGCGTACAACCACGCCCGTCTCGTAGTCAAATTCCGAGAAGATCAGCTTCTGACCAATGGCATAGGTCTTTGAGGGATCATACAACTGGGCGTCGCGATAGCGCTCGCGCAGCACAGCGGCTTCCTGCTGGATGCGCTCCTCGATCAGCGCGCGCGCCAGCGTTTCAGTACTCAGAGGGACTTCCCGTTCCAGCAGCAGATTTGTCAGGAACTCGATGTCCGTTTTCTCAACGGTGAAATTACGTGCCCAATGTTGGTTTGGCATCATTAGGATGACGACGCCTCCAGGATGTCGCAGAGGGGAAAACTCACAAAGATTAGCTAACAATAAATGCTAAATCGAACCTCGATTATAACGGACAGCAATAACGCCGCGCAAGCGCTGGATTGACTGCGCTGTGGCGCTTGTATATACTTGCCTACTGCTTATTTCAAGGTATTTGGCAAGAGGTAACGAAGCGAATGTCTACCAAGCGTACCTGGCAGCCGAAAATTCGCCGCCGCAAGCGTGTTCACGGGTTTCGTCAGCGCATGAAGACCAGCAACGGTCGCAAGGTGCTGAAGGCGCGTCGTCAGCGAGGGCGTCACGTTCTTTCGGTGCAGCCTAATCACGTCAAGAAGGTTAACTGGAAGGCCTAAGCCGTCCCGATGGAGCGGCAGCTCAGACTGCGCCGGGATGCAGATTTCGCCCGCCTGCGCCGTGAGGGCCGCGCGTATCACAGCCGCTGGATGGTCTTGAGTGTTGCCACTAACGGGCTAACACACAACCGTTACGGTTTCGTGACCAGCAAGCAAGTGGGCAACGCCGTCCAGCGCAACCGGGTGCGGCGTCTGCTTCGCGAGGCCATCCGGGCGCTCCATCCGGCACTGCATTCCGGCTACGATATTGTCCTGGTGGCCCGGCAGTCGCTGGCGCAGGAACCCTACTCTGCTGTACTGCGTATAGTGGGTAGTCAGATTCAGCAAGCCGGCCTCGTTATGCAGGACAGGTGATCCCATGAAGCAACTCGCTCTGCTCATGATTCGGTTCTATAAACGTTTTATTTCACCCGTGCTGCCCTCCGCCTGCATCTATGAACCGACCTGCTCGGTCTACACCTATCAGGCCATTGAGCGGTATGGAGTGCTGCGAGGAAGCTGGATGGGCATGAAGCGAATCGCACGCTGCCATCCGTTCGCTGCTGGCGGCTACGATCCCGTCCCAGATGTTGAGGAGAAGTAACCTGATTATGCAGAATCTTCTGGCGCGGCGACGTCTGCTGGTCGCTGCATGTGTTTGTGTGATGCTGGTGGCGGCCTGTGGCCCCGCGCCGCTGGGCACGGGTTGGCCTGCCGTCAGCCTCGTCGAAAGCGTGTGTGGCGAAGAAGCGCGCCAGGGCATCATCGTTTCTTATAATGACCGCATCGTCATCGTCAATCCGGCCAATGGCCAGACCCTGCAACTGCTGAACCAGGACTGCGAACCGCGTCCGCCCGACCAGGACGGCAAGGCGAAAGTCTGGGACTTCCGCGTGACGGGAGCACAGCGCCAATTCTTCTCGAACCCCCAGCGGCTCGACGATCAGACACTGCTGGCGCTGTCGTATGATCAGCGTTTCTTCCATCTCGACATCGCCGCGGCCAGAAGCGCTGATGGCACCGAGGGCATCCCGATTGCCGGACGCAGTGGTCACACCGTCGCCGACATGCTGGTGACGGACGACATGATCTACGTCGGGCTGAGCGCCAAAGACCTCGTCGCCCTGGAACGCGACACCTTTGATGTCCTGTGGACAGCGCCGACCGCGCACGGTGTTTGGGCGAAACCGCTGCTGGTCGAGAACACGATCTACTTCACGTCGCTCGATCACTTCCTTTACGCCGTCAATGCCGAATCGGGCGATCTGTTGTGGAAGCTCGATGTTGGGGGTGCGGCCACGTCAACGCCGCTGCTCTACGAAGACCATCTGTTCCTGGGCACATTCGGGCGCAAAATCTTCGAGATCACACTCGACGGTGAGATTATCAACGAATACGCGACGGTCGAATGGATCTGGGGTACACCGGTCATCGTTGATGATATTCTGTATGCGGCTGATCTGGGCGGCAACGTCTACGCGCTGGACACCAACAACAACCTGAGCGAGATCTGGCGGCAGACAGTAGCGACACGCGCCATCCGTCATACGCCGCTGGTCGTTGGTGATGTGATCATCGTCGCCTCGCGCGATCAGAAGATCTACTGGCTCAACCGTGCCAACGGTTCGCCCGTCCAGGATGCCGATGGCAACCCCCTGGTGCGCGAAGTTGGCGGGGAAATTCTTTCGGATGTGATGCTGATCACCCCTGGCCCATCGGTCGATATTGAAGAGCCATATGTGGTTGTCGGGACATTGGCGCCGGGGCAACTGCTGCTGGCATATACGCTCGATAATGGCGAAAATAAGTGGTCATACGCTTTGCCGTAAAGGCCGAGGAGCGACGTAATTCATGTGGGATCTGATCCTAAACCCGTTCATCACGGTCTTGACGCTGTTGTACACCGTCTTTGGCAACAGCGCGGTTATTGCCATTATCCTGTTCACCATCCTGGTGCGCCTGATCATGTATCCGCTGAACACACAGCAGATGAAGTCATCGAAGGCCATGCAGGAATTGCAGCCAGAAATCAAGAAGCTGCAAGAGAAATACAAGAATGACCGCGAGAAGCTCTCCCAGGAGCAGATGCGCCTCTACCGTGAGAAGGGTATCAACCCGCTCGGCGGATGCCTGCCGCTGCTCATTCAGCTTCCAATCTGGATTGGGCTGTACCAGGCGATCAACCACGCGCTGGCCGCCACGCCGCTTCAGCTCATCGATCTGTCGGGACGCTTCATGATTCCCGGCATGGATCGGCTTGTCCCGCTGAATAACGTCTGGCTGGGCATGGATCTGACGCAGGCCCCGACAGCCAACCCGGTCTACGCGCTGGTGCTGCCCGCCCTTGTACTGGTCACGTCCTGGGTGCAAAGCAAGATGATCGCCCCGCCCCCCATGACCGGCGAAGACGGCGCCCCTAACCAGGCCGCCGCTATGACTCAATCGATGACGACCATTATGCCGATCATGATGGGCATGTTCTCGCTCTCGTTCTCGGTCGGCCTCTCGATCTACTTCGTAGTCTCCAATGTGATCAGCATCGTGCAGTACAGCCGTCAGCCGAACTTCAAGTGGAGCAGCCTCTGGTCGGGCAATCGCTCACAGACTGGGAGTACAGCACCCGCCGCCGCGATCAAGGCCAAGACGCTCAAAGAGAAGATCGAGGCCGAGCGTGAGGCGCGCGGGCGGGCAGAATTGCCAGAGGGCGACAGCAGCGCCAGCACAGCCAAAGGTGAAAAACCGAATGGCGATGTGAAGAGCGAAACGCCGCGTCCGGCCAAGCAGAAAGCCAAAGCGCGCAAATAGATTGCGGCAGTTGATCTGCCATTCAACGAGGAAATAGTTTCATGAGTGCCGAACGTTCAATTGAAACGACGGGTGATACTGTCGAAGAGGCGATTGCCAAGGGACTATCAGAATTAGGCGGTGTCTCGCCGTCCGATGTGATCGTCGAGGTGCTGGACGAACCCAGCCGAGGGGTGTTCGGCATTGGCGCGCGTCCGGCAAAGGTGCGCCTCAAGCTGTTCCGCGTGCCCACGCCACCCGCGCCCCCTGCGCCAGCCAGCAAACCGGAGCCACCGGCCCGTTCGCGGCAGTCGGAGGCTGTACAGGAACGTTCTGCCCCCAAGCAGGACATTCCGATAGAACATGACGAGGACGAGAGCGCGGCCATCCTGGAGGACATGGAACTCATCAGCGATGAAGCCGCAATGGACGAAGATGTTCGCGTGGCGAAGGTCGTGCTGGAAGAACTACTCAGCAAAATGGAGATTCTGCGCACGCAGATCGTCGTGCGCCGTGCCCTGACGCCCGTCGATGGCGAGACCAATCCCTGGCTGCTGGATATCACCGGTTCCGACGTGAGCGCGCTCGTCGGTCGCCGCGGCGAAACGCTGGCGGCGCTGCAATATGTAACGCGCCTGATCTCCAGCCGGGAGCTGCAGCACCGCGCCAACATCATCGTCGATGCGGGTGGCTACAAGATTCGGCGCTCAAGGATGCTGCGCGATCTGGCGAACCGTATGGCCGACCAGGCCACCCGCAGCAAGCGTGTCGTCACGTTGGAGCCAATGCCGCCCTACGAACGACGTATCATTCACATGACCCTGCGTGCCCGCGCGGATGTGCAAACCAAGAGCGTGGGCGAGGGCAATGCACGTAAAGTGACGATTATTCCTAAATGACAGGTTCGATGACCGCAACGCCTGATTACCTGCTCATCGGCCACGCAACGGCTGATCTGACCCCCGCCGGGCGTATGCTCGGCGGAACTGTTTCCTATGCCGCGCGCGTCGTCCAGGCCTTCGGGCTGGCGGCGGGTGTGCTGACCAGCGCCGCCAACCCCGAACCCCTGCTCGATGAACTACGCCCATTCACATCGCAGTTGGTCGTGCTGCCTGCCGAGTCGACCAGCACGTTCGAGAACATCTACACGCCCGCTGGCCGCATCCAGTATCTGCGCGGCGTCGCTAACAAGATTACGACGGCGGACATCCCGCTGTCGTGGCTGCCCGCGCCGCTGGTACACCTCGCCCCATTAACAGATGAGGTCGATCCGCAGATCGTCCATCAGTTCCCGGATGCGACGGTGATGCTGACGCTGCAAGGCTGGCTGCGCCGCTGGGATGCCGATGGTCGCGTCCACTTCAAGCGCTGGTTCGACCCCGATGTGCTGCGCGCACTGAATATTGTCGTCTTCAGCGAGGAAGACATCGCAGAAGCGCCGGACTTGGAACAGGAATTCGCGGGCGTGGTGCGTCATCTGTTCGTCACGCGCGCCGAACGCGGCGGCACCTACTACCGCGATGGCGTGCCCATTCCTTACACGACTCCCCAGGTTGAGCTGGTGCATCCGACCGGGGCGGGTGATGTCTTCGCGGCGGGGCTGCTGTGCGCGCTGCATCACTTCAACGGTGACTATCTGGCGGCAGTGCGTGTCGCCGCACGCCTGGGCGCAGTATCGGTAACCCGCGTCGGCATGGACGGCGCGCCAACTCCTGAAGAGGTACGGCAGGCGCTGGCAGAGAATCAGAGGTAATGCAGCATGGGCATTCCAGTTGATCGCGTCCTCTATAACGGTACTATCATCACGTTAGACGAGGCAAGGCCTCGCGTCAGTGCGCTGGCGATAAACAGCGGGCGCGTCGTGGCATTGGGTCGCGATCTGGACATGCTCGCGCTGGCTGGCCCGGCCACTACCTGCGAAAACCTGGGCGGCCAGACGGTCATCCCCGGCCTGACCGACGCCCACATTCACTGGGAAGGTACCGCCCGCGCGCTGCACCTGGTCAACGTGTTTGAGGTGGCCGATAAGCGCATCGCCGTCGAGCGCGTACAGGAACGCGCCGCGCGCACACCCACAGGCCAATGGATCACGGGTCACGGCTGGTTTCAGGACATCTGGCCGGACAAAGCCTTTCCCACCGC
>JAEUQX010000186.1 GCA_016788625.1 Anaerolineae bacterium | reverse complement strand
ATGGGTTTGATGGGGCGCGACCGCCTGGAAACACACTTCAGCGCGGAACGTATGGTGCAGGCCACGCGCATGTTGTATGAGCAGGTAATCAATGGGGCGAGAAGGTGACATGACCACGAACGACAGCCTGGCCGAAAGCATCGCGCTGCAGCAGGAATTGATTGCCACGATCAAGGAGCAGTCGCGCCAGATGAGCGGACGCGCCACCTGGATGATCGTGCGCACCTTCTCCGCGCCACTCTCGACATTCGTCATCACAGCGGCGCTGGGGGCATATGCGCGCGATTACGTCGCCCTCACCTTTCAGGATGGCTCGCTCAATCTGCTGACGACCATCTCGACCTGGCTGGCGACGCTTGTGCTGACCTATCAGGTATGGCGCTGGTCGGAACGGCGCTTTGGCGGCGTAGCCTTCATCGGGCGGCTGTTCGGCGTCTCGCAGGCGGTGCTGCGCGTCGAAGAAGCGATCCAGCGGGCTCAGCAGAGCGAACAGCCCGATGTGGCCGAGATCGAAACGCTGGCGCAGAATGCCTGGCAGACCTATGTGCAGGCCATGCGTGCGTCCGGTTTCGCGGTGGACGAATAGGAGCGGCGATGCGTGACCCCATCCGGCTGATGAACATCATCGCGCGCATGAACGTGGGCGGCCCAGCGATTTACGTGACCCTGCTGACCGAAAAACTCAACCAACCGGATTATGCCAGCACGCTCGTCTGCGGCACGATTGAGCCGGATGAGGGCGACATGATGTACTACGCCGAACAGCACGGCATCACCCCTATCATCATCCCAGAACTGGGGCGCTCGCTCAACCCGCTGCGTGACATCACGACAATCTGGAAGGTCTACCAACTGATCCGTGAGATGCAGCCCGATGTGGTGCATACGCATACGGCCAAGGCAGGCTTCGTCGGGCGCGTGGCGGCGTGGCTGGCGGGCGTGCCGGTCATCGTGCATACCTTTCATGGGCACGTCTTTCGCGGCTACTTCAGCACATCGATGACGCTGCTGTTCATCTGGCTGGAACGGCTGACGGCGCGCATGTCCGACACGATTATCACGCTGACCGAGGGGCTGCGGCGCGAACTGGCCGAGGAATATCACATCGCCCGCAAAGCGCATATCACCGTGCTGCCGCTCGGCCTCGACCTGGAGGTGTTCCGCAGCACGCCGCGTAAACAGGGGGCATTCCGCGCACAATGGAACATCCCGCCCGATGTGCCGCTGGTGGGCATCGTCGGACGGCTGGTGCCGATCAAGAATCACGCGCTGTTCCTGCACGCGGCGGTGCTGCTCAAACAGCAGATGCCGAACGCGCACTTTGCTATCGTCGGGGACGGCGAGACGCGCGAACAAACCGAAGCGCTGGTCGATCAACTGGGGCTGCGACCCAACGTCACGTTCACAGGCTGGCAGCGCGACCTGCCAATGATTTACAGTGACCTGGACGCGCTGGTAATCAGCAGTCTGAACGAAGGCACGCCCGTCTCGGTGATCGAGGCGCTGGCGGCGGGCTGTCCGGTAGTGGCAACGGCGGTCGGCGGACTGCCCGACCTGCTCGACCAGGGTGAACTGGGCACGCTGGTCACGCCGGAGGACGCGCCCGCGCTGGCCGAAGCGATGCGCGCCGTGCTGAGCAATCCGCCGGACGCGGAACGGGCACAGCGCACGATGCTCGACCGTTACGGCATCGACCGCCTGATCAAAGACCTGGACGGGCTGTATCGCGGCCTGCTGGCGAAGAAGCGGCGCGGACGGTAGCTGATCGCTCAGTATCTATCAAGAAACCTCACCCCCAACCCCTCTCCCAGGGAGAGGGGAGCAAATCACAGGGTGTGTATGGCAAGAGCGACGGTTTACGGATAGGTTCTTAGTCGTCCCACGCGCCAAACGGATCGGGATAGGAGCGCCAGGCACGCGGCCCGGCGGCCATCTCCGCGTCGGTCAGCAGGCAGCCATCGAGCGCGCGGCGCACCGCGTCAGCGTCCATCTCTGCGCCAATCACGACGAGTTCCTGACGGCGGTCGCCGTAATCCCCTTCGGAAACCTGCTCGATCTCCGCGAGGAACAGTGGGTCTTCCGGCCACTCGCGGCGCGGCACGGCTGCCCACCACACACCCGCCGCGTCGAGCATCACCAGGTCACCCGCCTGCGACCAGACCCCGACGGTGTTATTTCGCGTTGCCAACCAGAACAGCCCTTTTGAGCGCACGACAGCATCTAACTGGTCACTCTCCAGTACCGCGTACAGCCGCTGAGGATGAAAGGGGCGGCGCGCCCGGTAGACGAAGCTGCTGATGCCGTATTCTTCCGTCTCCGGGACATGCGTGCCGCGCGCTTCCTGTAACCAGCCGGGCATGTCGGCGGCCTGATCAAAATCGAAACGCCCCGTGTTGAGAATCTGGTTGAGCGGCACCTGCCCGCGTTCGGAACGGATGATGTGCGCCGTTGGATTCAGGCGGCGCAGCAGCGCTTCCAGGCGGTTAAGTTCATCAGCGCTCACCAGGTCAATCTTGTTGATCACCAGCACATTAGCGAACTCGACCTGCTCGACCAGTAAATCTGTCAGCGAGCGCTCGTCATCGTCGCTCACCGCCAGCCCACGAGCCAGCAAATCGTCGGGCGAGCCGAAGTCGCGCGGGAAGTTGTGCGCGTCCACCAGCGTGACAAGCGTGTCCAGCCGCGCCAGATCGCCCAAAAGCCGCCCATCTTCCGCTTCGAAGGTGAAGGTTTCCGCCACAGGCAGCGGTTCCGAAATCCCGCTGGACTCGATCAATAGGTAGTCAAAGCGCCCCTCGCGGGACAGCCGCGCGACCTCCACGAGCAGGTCTTCTCGCAGGGTGCAGCAAATGCAGCCATTGGTCATCTCGACCAGTTTTTCGTCGGTACGGCTGAGCGCCGCGCCGCCGTCGCGCACCAGCCGCGCATCGACGTTGATCTCGCTCATATCGTTGACGATCACCGCGACGCGCAGCCCTTCGCGGTTGGTCAGCACATGGTTGAGCAGGGTCGTCTTGCCCGCGCCCAGGAAACCGGAGAGTACCGTAACGGGTAGTGTCATCGGCTCAGCCATCCTGGAGCAGCTCCTTGAGCGAACGCCCCTGCTGCGCCAGGAATGCTGCCAGGCCGATCTTGTCTATCGTCCGCAGTTCGGCGGCGCTCACCTTCACGCGCACGAAACGCTCGGCTTCCGGCACATAGATGCGCTTCGACTGCATGTTGGGCTGCCAGGTGCGCCGAGTCGCCCGCATGGAGTGACTGCGCGCATTGCCAAACATCGGTTTCTTGGCGCTGATTTTGCGTTTGCTTGCCATTGTATTTGCCTCTCTCGTGTCCCTTGAATGAGCTGTCTTATAGGTGCGGGCTGACGGGTGCACTGCACTGTACGGCCAGCGTAGTCCACTGTTCGGCCATGCTTTCCGCCGGGATATATCCTTTGCGACGGTTGGGGAAACCCTCGATGATGCGCTGCCGCTGGCTGATGCCCGCGCGGGCTGCCACCCAACGCTCGTATGCGCTGATTTGCTGTGCGGCCTGGCGCAGCAGTTCACGCGCTGCTGAAACCTCCGCATCCGTTTTGGGCATGTGCAGGGGCGGCAGGTCTTCGGCGCGCCAGATCAGCGGAGCAGCAGTGCGGTCGGTTATACGCGGGCGGAATTCGTAGCGCCGCAGGAAAATGCTGCT
>JAEUQX010000175.1 GCA_016788625.1 Anaerolineae bacterium | reverse complement strand
TTGTAAAGCAGGACGGTGTGGCGCATGGGCTGTGACCTTCAGCGAGAATTACCCTGATAATCGTGAGCATTATTCTGGCAGATCGTAACACAGTACGCAAATGAGAGTGGCAGCGGATGTATCGCGGTTGATAGCTGATAGACATTCGTCGTTAGTCTCTAGTTGTTAGTCGTGAGCATGGGATGACGTGGTTTTCACTTTTTCGGCTTTGAGCTAGGTTGTGTTGACAATTGACCTCCCATCAGATTTTCGTCAGGCGGACGGCATGTATGCCGTCCCTACAGGGTCGTATGGCATTCGTAGGGACGCGATACATCGCGTCCGCCGACCTGTAACTGTATCGGAAACGCAAAACGTCAATAGAAGCTAGTTGCTGAAGACTATTCGCTGTCGACTAACGACTATTGTCCTAACACGCCACGAAGCCGCGTTCCGCAAATGTCAGCGGGTCAACAGGTACGTCGTCAATGCGCGTCTCGTAATGCAGGTGTGGGCCGCTGCTGTTGCCCGTGCTGCCGCTCCAACCGATGATGCTGCCCTTGCCGATCACATCGCCTTTGACCACATTCGGCGCGGTCAGGTGCGCGTAGTAGGTAATGAAGCGCCCGCTCTGGATAATCACCAGATTGCCATAGCCAAAAGGGTTCCAATCCGCCCAGGTAATAGTGCCGCTGTGCGTGGCGAACATGGGCGTGTTCAGTGGAGCACTCAGGTCGATGCCGCTGTGGACACCATGAAAGCGCTGCGTCAGCCGCCCATCGGTGGGCAGTCCACTCGGCGCGCACTCCGCCCCGGCGAAGGGCAGCGCGGCAGGCGTGATCTGCGCGGCGAAGGCCAGCACCGTCGCGACCAGTTCACTCGTTGGCGTAGGGGTGAACGTGCCAATGACGGTCGGTGTTGGCGTGAGGGTGGCGCTGGGGGTTGGCGTAATCGTCAGGGTGGGGTGCGGGGTAGGGCTGGGCGCGAGCGTAGCTGTTGGCAGTTCAAAGCGCTGCGTGCCTTCACGCGGGAGGTATGCGCCAACGGGCGGGATGCCGTCACCGATCACGGCCAGCGGCGTGCCGGGCTGTTCCAGGTAAGGGATGATGGCCGGGTCGATCCCGGCAAAAGGTTCGAGCGGAACAGCCGCACTTGGCAGCGGAGTCAGCCGCACCGAGATCGTCGCGACGGGGACGACGCTGCCCACCTGCGCCGCCCAATAGACCAATGCAGCCAGCGCCAGCACCATGAGCAGCAGTGCCAGCGGGAGCAGGGTCAGACGGCGGATGAGAGTCAGGAAGCGGCGCATAGCTCGATTGTACCGCACGCTTAGCCTTCAGATAAATGTTCATCATGGCATGTTGAAGAAGCGTTATTGCACGCTTATTTATCCCTTAGCAATCCCCCTGTATTGTGTTGACCCATTGTCAACTGAGGGGGCTGGAGCGACATGGATATGACCACTCTGACCGGACGAGCCGATATTCACATACATACGCGCGCCAGTGACGGGCTGCCGAACGCGCAGCAGGTACTCGATCATGCTGCGCGGCGCGGGCATCTGGACGTGATCGCTATCACCGATCATGATGTTCTGGATGCGAGTCTGTGGGCGTACACGCATCGCGCCCGCTATCCCTTCGACATCATCCCCGGCGTGGAAGTGACCGCGCGCGGCGGTCATGTCATCGCGCTGTGGGTCGTGCAGCCGATTCCGAAGGGGCTTTCGATCCTCGAGACGGTCGCGGCGGTGCATGACCAGGGTGGCGTGGCGATTCTGGCGCATCCCGGCGAGCCGCTGATCAACGGGACTTACGTCCTTCGTTACCTGCGCCGCCCGGAAGTGTTGATAGAATGGAATGTAGATGCGGTCGAAATCTTCAACGCCGGGACGATGACGCCCGGCAACAACCGATTGGCGCAGCGCATCTGTCGCGATCTGCCGCTCCCGGTGGTCGGCAGCAGCGATGCTCACACCCTGAGCGCCATCGGCAGCGGGTATACGCGCTTCGCTGGGCGAACGGCAGGGGATTTCCGCACCGCGCTGGCAACGGGTCAGACTGCTGCGGAGGGGTCAGCATGGCCGATAATCGATTACTTGAAGCTCTCACCCGGTTCAATTCAGCGAAAGCTGAGCAAATATTCGGGGTTGAACACGCTCTCCAGCCATCTCGCGCGGCTGCGGAATTAGCGCCCGTCCAGCGTGTCGCGATTGTCGCGGAAGCTTTCCTGCCCAAAGTGGATGGCGTCTCGAAGACAGCATATCTCACGCTGCAATACTTGCAGCAAACCGGGCGCGAAGTGCTGGTCTTCGCCCCGGATACCGCCCCGCATGAAGTGGGCGGCAGCCGCGTCATCCCGCTGCCATCGCTGGGGATGCCGCTCGCCCCAGAGACGCGCGTCGCGCTGCCCAACCTGACACTCGGCAAATATCTCGACGAGTTCCGCCCGGACATCATCCACCTGTTCAGCCCGGCGCTGCTCTCCGCCAGCGGGATGGCAGCCGGGCGGCGGCGTGGCATCCCCGTGATCGCCAACTACCAAACCGACTTGCCCGCCTATGCGACGCAGTACGGTTACAGCCTGCTCTCGCGCCCGATTCGCGAATGGCTGCGCTACATTCACAACGGCTGCCACCTGACGCTGGTGCCCTCGTCGTATACCCTGCGACAGATTCAGGGCTGGGGCTACCGCCGCCTGCGCCGCTGGGGACGCGGCGTGGACAGCCAGCGCTTCACCCCGGAACGGCGCAGCACAGACTGGCGAGCACGGCTGCTGAATGGGCGTGACCCGGCCTCGCTGCTGTGCATCTATGTCGGCAGGCTGGCGGCGGAGAAGCGCGTTGACCTGCTGATTGATGTGGCGCGCACACCGGGCGTCGCTCTTACGATCATCGGTGATGGAGCGCTGCGCGATGACCTGGAGCGGCACTTCGCCGGAACAGGCACCCACTTCATGGGCTACCTGTATGGTGACGATCTGGCGAACGCCTATGCCAGCGCGGATGCCTTCGTCTTCACGGGCGCATATGAAACCTTCGGTCAGGTGGTGCAGGAGGCGCTGGCTTCCGGGCTGCCTGCCGTCGTGATCAATCAGGGCGGCGTGATTGATCTGGTACAGGAAGGCAAAACAGGTTACAGTTGTCCTGCAGATCCGGCAGCGTTCGCTCAGGCCGTGCGGCGGCTGCGCGATCATCCAGACCTGCGCACCCTCTTGGGTCAGAATGCCCGACGTTTTGCCGAGCGACGTCCCTGGAGCGCAATTATGGCGCAGCTTGAGGGCTACTATCGCGAGGCTGTGCACATGAATACCCGGCTGAAACGCTTTAGTCATCACATGAACCGTTTCAGCATCTCGCTGCCACCGTTGTTAAGGGAATGATCTATGGCTGATGAACGCAAAACACTCGCGCTGGTCGCCCATGATGGCAAGAAGGCCGACATGGTAGCCTTTGCCATCTCGCATCGCGACGTGCTGCAGCGTTACGAGCTGGTCGCCACGCGCACGACGGGACAGCTTCTGCGCGAAAAGTGCAACCTGGAAGTGCGCCAGATGCTCTCTGGCCCACACGGCGGCGACGCCCAGATTGCCGCTCAGGTGGCCGAGGGCAAGATCGAAGCGGTGTTCTTCTTCGTCGATCCGCTGACGGCTAACCCTCATGACCCGGACATCCAGGGATTACTGCGTATCTGCAACGTGCATGATGTGCCGCTGGCGACCAACGCGGCGACAGCCAGTTACATCATTTCCAACAAGGCGCTGTGAATCGTATTGACCGGCTGTTCGGCATCCTGCTCATGCTGCAAACGCACAGGCTGGTGCGCAGCCAGGATATTGCGGAACGCTTCGAGATCAGCGAACGCACGGTCTACCGTGACATCGCTGCGCTGCTCCAGCTTGGCGTGCCCATCATCTCCCGCGCGGGCGAAGGCTATGCCCTCAGCGAAGGTTACTTCCTGCCGCCGCTGATCTTCACCGAAGCCGAAGCGAGCGCGCTGTTTCTGGCCGCCAGTATGCTGAAGGCATCCGGCAACCTCGAGGCCGATGTACAGCAGGCGCTCGACAAGCTGAAGGCCGCCCTGCCGCCGCGCACGCTCAGGCAGGCCAGCGCCGATGCCGAAATGATTCAGTTCTTCATGCCGAAGGGCAGGTTCAACCTCAGTACCCCGTACCTCACGACGCTGAAACGCGCCATTTCTGAGCAGCGCGTCGTCTTCATTCGTTACCACAGTTGGTCGGAACAGGTGACGACTGAGCGCGAAATTGAACCGCTGGAACTGAGCTTCGGCGACGGGGCGTGGTACTGCACGGCCTTCTGCCGCTTGCGCTGCGATGTGCGCGATTTCCGCCTCGAACGTATCGAGGTGCTCAAGCTGACGGCGCAGCGCTTCTCACGCACTCCACACAACAGCCCGTCTATCCGCGAACCTATTGAGGTGATAGTGCGCTTCCCAGCGAACAGCGCGCGTTGGGTACGCGAGCGCCAGCATTACGGCTTCGTCGAGGAAACGCCCGATGGCGAACAGGCGGTCATCATGCGGTATCGCCTTGACCGTCTGGTCGAAATCAAACACTGGCTGCTCAGTTGGGGCGGCGCGGCGCAGGTGCTGGAACCGGAAATGCTGCGGCAGATGCTGCGCGAAGAAGTTGAGAAGATACAGCACCTCCTGACATAGGGTTGTCAGTCGGGCTTGCTATGCTCAGAACATCTCATTCAGTGCAGGAGGTTCTGAGATGCAAAACTCGAAAGGTGAAGTCGTCGAACTCGTGTTGTTCAAGCTGAACGCAGGTGTTTCGCACGAGGCATTCATGGGCGCGGTACAGGCCACGCAGCAGAAAATCGCGCAGTTCAAAGGCTTCAAACGCCGCCAACTGCTGCACAATGACGAGGGTCAATGGGTTGATGTGGTGTGGTGGAACTCGCTGGACGAGGCGATGCAGGCAGCAGAGAGTTTCAGCACCGATCCGGAACTGACCGCATTCGGCGCAACGCTGGATGTGAGCAGCATCAATATGCTGCACCTGAAGCCTGTCCAGCTATGACCACAGTAGGGCGTGGGGTTGTGAGCTGCGCCCTTTGCATCCCCTCTCCGAGCGGAGAGGGGACATCCAGCCAGACAGAGAGGCGCGTGGGCACGCCCTATTCGTTGAACAGCTCGCCGACGCTGCGGCCTTCATGCGCGCGCAGGATGACCTCGCCCAACAGCGGCGCGACCGAGAGCACCTTCATATTCGGCAGAATCTGCTCTTCCGGCAGCGCGACCGTGTTGGTGGTGATGATCTCCTTCAGCTCAAGATCTGCCAGCCGTTCAAAGGCTTTGTCCTTGAGCAGGGCGTGCGTAAAGGCCAGGTAAACATCCTTCGCGCCGCGCTCCCGAATAGCCTTGACGGCATTGACGATTGTCCCGCCTGTGAGCACTTCATCATCAACCAGCAGCACGTTCTTGCCTTCGACATCACCGATGATGGTCAGCGCCTCGGACTGGCCGGTGTTGAACAGGCGGCGCTTCTCAACAATCGCCAGTGGGCAGCCGAGCTTCTCCGCCCAGTTGCGCGCTTTCTTGGCAAAGCCAAGGTCAGCAGAGCAGACGACTAGATCGGGCACATTGAGGTCTTGCACGTGATCACTGAGCAGGTGGAAAGCGGTGAGCGCATCACCGGGGATATTGAAGAAGCCCTGAATTTGCATGGCGTGCAGGTCAATAGTGATGTACCGATCTGCCCCGGCCACTTCGAGCATGTTGGCGATCAGGCGGGCAGTGATGGGCACGCGCGGCTGATCTTTCTTGTCCGAGCGGGTATAGGACATATACGGAATGACGACGTTGATGCGCCCGGCAGAGTCACGCTTAAGGGCATCGATCATGATCAGCATTTCCATGATGTTGTCATGCAGCGGTGTGGACATGCTCTGCACCAGATACACATCCTGACCGCGCACACTTTCTTTGAGGCGCACGAAGATGTTCTCGTTGGGGAAGATCATGCGCTCCGAATCGCCAATCGGCAGCTTGAGGTAGCTGGCGATCTGGCTGCACAGACCGTGCGAAGCCGCACCCGCGAACAGCATGATATGGCCGTGCGGGCCACCCGTATCACGCACGACCGGGTTGGTCTCTGTATCGCGCAGGAACTTAGTACCGGGGATTTTTTCCATCGTGTTTTCCATTGACACCATCATCACACCTCCAGCCCACTCACTGATGAAATGCAGTAGGGGCGCTGACCGCCCCTACCCAATTGCCTGATTTCCGACTAAACCCATTAGTTCGCTGACTGCGCCCCGAGGGTCGATTTCGCGCGCCTGGACACGGCGCAGCATGTCTGCGAGCGTGTCACCCGGCAGCGCCTGTAAAAAGCGCAGCAGCAGCGTCTCCCGCAGCCGCTCATAAATCTCAATCTCAATATGCGCCCGTTCCAGCTCAACCAGGCCAGCCGACAACACATGTTCGCGATGCTGCTCGATAGCGTCGAGCAGTTCATCCACGCCCTGCCCATTGGTTGCCACCGTCCGCACAATCGGCGGCATCCAAAGTGGCGCATTGTGACCATTGGCCGATGGCTCTACAGACATCAACTGCCCGTGATGCTGAAGCAGTTCCGTGCGCGAGGCGGGATGGCCGAGTTCAAGCATGGCTCTCAGGCCGCGTACCGTGTTGTCCGCGCCGCTCAGGTCGGCCTTATTGACCGCCAGCACGTCGGCAATTTCGAGGATGCCCGCTTTAATCGCTTGCACATCATCACCGAGGCCGGGGGCTTCGATCACGATGGTGGTATAAGCGGCGCGCACGATGTCAATCTCGCTCTGTCCCGCGCCAACCGTCTCGACCAGCACGCGGTCAAAGCCCGCCGCGTCCATCACCCGAATAGCGTCACGGGTGGCACGCGCCAGGCCGCCGAGGCTGCCGCGCGTTGCCATGCTGCGGATGAACACACCCGCATCGCCCGCCAGGTCGCGCATCCGAATACGGTCGCCGAGGATGGCACCACCGGTAAACGGACTCGTGGGGTCTACAGCGAGGATAGCAACCGTCTGACCCCGCGCGCGATACGCCTTTGCTAGCGCGCTAACCAGCGAGCTTTTGCCCGTGCCCGGCGCGCCCGTGATGCCGACGATCCAGGCACGCCCGGTATGCGGGTAAAGCGCAGCCAGCGCCGTCTCGTAGCCGGGACGTTCGTTCTCCAGCGCGGTGAGCATCCGTGCCAGCGCGCGGCGTTCACCGTTGAGCAGCGGTTGAACGAGATCGATCATGCGCCCTGCCCGCTCTGCAGCGCGCGAATGTGCTTAACAATATCTTCCGTGCTGGTGCCGGGGCCGAAGACACCCGAAACGCCCATCGCCTTGAGCGTAACGATGTCATCATCCGGAATGATGCCGCCAACCAGCAGGGCGACATCGCGCAGGCCGTTGGCATCCATCAGTTCACGCACACGCGGCACGAGCGCCATATGCGCACCGCTGAGAATGCTCAGCCCCACCACATCCACATCTTCCTGTAACGCGGCCTCAGCGATCATCTCTGGGGTTTGACGCAGGCCAGTGTAAATGACTTCCATCCCGGCATCGCGCAGCGCGCGCGCGATCACCTTCGCTCCCCGGTCATGACCATCGAGTCCCGGCTTAGCGATGAGTACCCGGACGGCTTGTTTGCTCATGGGTGATTATCGTCCTCAGTTCGGTGAATTTAAACCAATTATAACAGAAAGCTACGGCTGAACGACTCTTTAAAACCCAAATCAAACCAAAAATAAAGAGAGCTAAATAGCCCTGTATTTAACCCTATGCTACAATGAAATTTCGACAGACTTCAAACTTTCAAACGGCAATGGCGGAGGCCTTCATGGAGGCTGCAAGCAACAGCAACAAGATGAACGCGGCGACTGCGAATCGCCTGCTCACAGTACCGACCATCTCGCAGTCGATCGGTAGCCGGCTCCGCGTCACACTCACGGCAGTGATGGCCATCGTGGCGCTGGTGGTGCTGGTCGTCTTTTTGCTGGGCGCGCTGGAATGGCGGCGCAACCCGTTCTTTGGTGCAATGCTCACGCCCTATATGGTGGTGGATGGCAGCGTGCCGATCACTACGAACGCCTGGCCAGGGCTGGAAGCGGGTTTGCAGCGGCTTGATCAGTTGGTCAGCATCAATCGCCGCAACCTGAGCCAGACCCCCGGTGATTACGCCGCTGCGCGCGAGTCTTTCCTGGCGATGCTCTCACGTCTGGAGGTCGGCAGCGAGATTGATGTGGTTGTCAACCGCCCCGCACGCCTGCTCACGCCGGAGATGAGCCAGTGCGCTGCGCCCGTCGGCGATCTAGCGGTGTGCAGCTTCACCTACACCTTGGCTGCCATGCCGGACAATGATTTCGTGGCATTCTTCGTCGTTCCATATCTGGTCGGGGTGGGCAGCGTCGTCGTTGGCCTGATCGTCTTCTACCTGCGCCCAAACCAGCTTGCCGCCCGCATGACGGCGATGGTGTGCCTGCTGCTGGGCGTATTCATGGCGGGATCGTTCGATGTCAACAATACGTATCGCCTGATCCCGCTGTGGCTGCTTTCCGTGCTGCTCATCGCCGCGCCGATAGCCACGCTGGCGCTGACCTTCCCTGTGCGCGTCACGCCTCTGTTTCGTTATCCCTGGCTGCAATACGCGCCGTTCGCTGCCGTCCTGCTGCTAACGGGCGTGGCTTTTGCCATTTATCTGAACCCACCGTCAGCCTATTCATTCCCCGATGTCTGGCAGTTGGGGTTGTATGCTACTGTGCTGGCGGGCATCCTGCTGGCCGTCAATGTGCTGCATCGCCGCCGTGTGGCTACCTCGGCGGTCGTGCGCGACCAGGCCAACACAGTGCTGATCGGCCTGGCGCTGACGCTGCTGCCTGTCGGTTTCTGGGTGTTCAATAACATCATCCAGCAGATCAGCGGCCAACCACTTATTGCCATCAATTCGTCCGCGATTCTCTCATTTTTCATCCTGCCGACGGTCGCATTGGCCTACGCGGTCATTCAATACCGCAGCATCGACACCGACAAGGTGATCAGCCAGAGCATCACCTATGGCCTGCTGCTGGTGGCACTGATTGTCGGTTACTTTATGGCGGTCTATGGGGTGACGCTGTTTGCGCGCGATACAGTGCCGCTGAGGGCGAATGATACGCTTCTCATCGGGCTGACGATCTTTGTCATCGCAGCGCTGTTCCTGCCTGTGCGGACGCACCTGCAGCAGCGCATTGACCGCATATACTTCCGTAAACGCACGAATTACCGTGAACGCTCCGAGGCCTTTGCGCGCACCTTGACGACGCTGGGCGATTTCAACCAGATCGTCAAGGAATATCGCGATGCTCTGCAGGAAGCGCTGTCTCCTTCGCAGACTTTCTTGTTCCTCCCGGACAGTCGCACGGGTGATTTTGTTGCTTATGGCTCACCCAAGCCGGAGACGGATGTCCGCTTCGAACGCGACAGCAGCCTGATCAAGCTGCTAAAGGAATCCGACGGGCAGGACAGCTTCTATTTCGAGCCGGGTCGCCCCTGGCCACCGGAACTGGTGGTCGAACGGTCGCGGTTAAACATCCTCAAACCGCTGGTGATCGCGCGGCTGCGTGGTCGTAAAGACCTCATCGCGTTTGTGGCGATCAGCGCGCCGCGTTCCAACACGGGCGCATATCATTTCGAGGAACTCAGTTTCATCGAAAAGCTGAGCAATCAGGTTGCCATCTCGCTCGAACGGGCGATGGTGGTCGAGTCGTTGGAAAAGCGCGTAAACGAGCAGGAAATCATCAGTTCGGTCAGCCGCGCGGTCAACTTCACGATTCAGTTCAATGACCTGCTCGAACTGATCTATGCTCAGACCACCCGTCTGCTCGATGTGCCAAACTTCTACATCGCCCTTTACGAACAAGCTGCCGACAAGCTGTATTACGCCTTCTTCGTTGAAGATGACGAGCGGCTCACTGATCACGAAAACCGACGCTGGCTGATGGGACGCGACCTCAACAGTGAGGTCGTCCGCAGCGGCAGCCCCCTGAACGTTGATGACTACGCGGCGGCGATGGCACTGCGCAACAGCCCGATCATCTTCGAGAGCCGCAACATGAAAGCCTGGATGGGCGTGCCGCTGATCGCCGGTACGACCAGCCTGGGCGTGATGTCGGTTGCTATGAGCGAACCGGGCAAGACCTTCAGTGCTGACCAGTTGAAGACGTTCGACGACATCGCATCATTGGCGGCGACTTCGCTGGAAAAAGCGCGTCTGTTCGCGGAAACTGATCTGCGCGCGCGGCAGTTGGGCGCGCTCAATGCCATCAGCCAGAAGCTGTCCTCCGAATTGAACGTCGAAAACCTGCTCGAACTGATCACCGAAAGCGCGGTGGAAATTCTGGAAGGCGAAGCGGGTTCGCTGCTGCTGACGACCGAAGATGACAAGAGTCTGGAATTCAGAGTAGCGGTCGGCAGTTCCGGCAAAGACCTGATCGGGCGGCGTTTCTCCAAGGATCGCGGGCTGGCGGGCGAAGTTGCCACCAAGGGCAAACCTGTGATCGTCAACGACGCGGCCAATGACCCGCGTTGGGGCGGCGAAATGACCAAGGGCGAGTTCAGCACCAGCGCAATCCTGGCAACACCGCTGATTGCCCAGGGCAAGGTGATCGGTGTTCTGGAGGTCATCAACAAGAAGAATGGCGGCATCTTCGTCAAGGAAGATACCGATTTGCTCATGACCTTTGCCGGGCAGGCTGCCGTCGCCATTGAGAATGCACGGCTGTTCGAGATGACCGATAAGCAGCTCGCTCAGCGCGTCTCCGAACTGCAAACGCTGGAAAAGATCGACGTTGAACTGAACCGTTCGCTCGACCTGCAGAAGGTGGCGGACATCACCATGCGCTGGGCCATCGTCAACAGCGCCGCGACGGCAGGTGTGCTGGGCATCGTCGAAGGCACAGCGCCGAACCAGTATCTTCGCATTATCTCGATGTATGGCTACAAAGACGAGGATTTCCCGGAAGGCGCGGAAGATCGCATGTGGCCGCTCGACCGGGGCATCGTCAGTCGTGTGATGCGTACCAAGCAGCCCGATTTGGCGACCGATATCAAGATCGACCCCAGCTATGTGCCCAGCCTGCGCCACTCGCTGTGCCAGATGACGGTGCCGATGATGGCGGGTGGCGAGATCAACGCGCTGCTCGTGCTGGAAAAAGACGTGGAACCGCGTCTGAACCTCGTCGATATGTCCTTCATCACGCGCCTGGCGGAACATGCCAGCATCGCCATCACCAACGCGCAGATCAATCAGGAACTGACGCGCGCCAACGAGTCGAAGAGCGAGTTTGTCAGCTTCGTGGCGCACGAACTGAAGACGCCGATGACTTCGATGAAGGGTTTCGCCGACCTGCTGACCAGCGGTGTAGCTGGCAAACTCAACGAGCAGCAGAGCAGCTTCCTGAACACCATCCGCTCGAATATCGACCGTATGAACACACTCGTCAGCGACCTGAACGACGTGACCAAGCTGCAAACCAACAAACTGCGCCTGGAATTCGCCGAAGTGGATTTCCGCAACGTGGTCAACGAGACGCTGCGGCCGCTGCACCGCCAGATCGAAGAACGCGCGCAGAAGCTGGTCATCCAGATGCCGGATCGCCTGCCGCCGATCAACGCCGATCAGAACCGCATGATCCAGGTGATGACCAACCTGGTGAGCAACGCTTACAAATATACGCCGCACGAAGGCGACATCTACATCACTGCCGAAATTCGCGAAAAGAATCTCGACTCGAAAGGCCGTGACCAGGGGCCAGTCCTGCATATCAGCGTGCGCGACACGGGTATCGGCATGAGCGAAGAGGACCTGATGAAGCTGTTCACGCCGTACTTCCGCAGCGAGAACCCGCTGACGCGCCAGCAGCCGGGCACGGGTCTGGGCCTGACCATCGTGCGCGGCATCATTCAGGGGCACGGCGGCGAGATCTGGGTGGAAAGCGAACTGAACAAAGGAACGACCTTCAACTTCACCGTGCCAATTGTGCCGGAGAGCGAGGCGTTGGAGCCGGAAGACGCCACACAGCCAACGCGGTAATTGCCTGCCGGGATCACGCTGCCGGGGAACTGCGGCATAGTGGAGTCAAGCAGTACATAATCAAGGGGGCGCATCATGCGGACATTACCTGGCCGCTCTTTTCCCCTGGGCGCGACTGTCTATCCTGACGGTGTGAATTTCTGCGTCTTCAGCAAGAACTGCGATGCCATCGACCTTCTGCTCTTCGATCACGCCGATTCACCCCGGCCAAGTCATACGCTCCGTCTCGACCCACAGGTTAACCGTACCTTTTACTACTGGCACATCTTCATTCCCGGACTGAAAGACGGCCAGGCCTACGCCTACCGCGCGCATGGCCCTTTCGAGCCAGAGACAGGGCTGCGCTTCGATGGCCGCAAAGTTCTGGTCGATCCCTACGCCTACGCAGTGGCGATGGCGCGTTATGAGCGCGGCGCGGCCGTACGCCCTGGCGACAACTGCGCCCATGCACCTCGCAGCATTGTCGTCGATCCCACTCGCTATGATTGGGAGGGCGATGTGCCTCTCTCGCGGCCATACTCCACCTCGGTCATCTACGAGCTGCACGTCGGCGGCTTCACCAGCCATCCCAATTCCGGCCTGCCCGCCGAGCAGCGCGGAACCTATGCGGGACTGATTGAAAAGATTCCTTACCTGCAATCTCTCGGCATTACCGCTGTGGAACTCCTGCCCGTTCAGCAGTTCGATGTGCAGGATGCCGCTCCCGGACAGCACAACTATTGGGGCTACGCGCCGCTCGCGCTCTTCGCCCCCCATGCTGCCTACAGCTCCCGCCGTGATGCCCTCGGCCCGGTGCACGAGTTTTGCGATATGGTTAAGGCACTTCATCGCGCTGGCATCGAAGTGATTCTGGATGTCGTCTTCAACCATACCTGCGAAGGTGATCATCGCGGCCCGACGTTATCCTTTCGTGGCCTGGAAAACCGCGCCTACTATATCCTGGAGGAAAACCGCGCCTACTACGCCAACTATACGGGCTGCGGCAACTCGCTGAATGGCAACCAATCGATTGTCCGCCGCCTCATCATCGACTGTCTCCGCCATTGGGTGGCCGATATGCACGTCGATGGCTTCCGCTTCGATCTCGCCTCAGTCATGGCCCGCGATGAGTGGGGCCAGCCGCTCCGCAGCCCACCCATCCTCTGGGAGATCGAATCCGATCCCATCCTGGCCGGAACCAAGCTCATCGCCGAAGCCTGGGACGCGGGCGGCCTCTATCAGGTCGGCAGTTTCATCGGTCACCGCTGGGCGGAATGGAACGGCCGTTTCCGCGATGATGTCCGGCGCTTTGTTAAAGGCGATCCTGGCACAGTTTCCCCGTTGGCCGCCCGGCTCCTCGCCAGCACCGATGTCTACCGCCAGCCCGACCGTGACCCCAACCGCAGTATCAACTTCGTCACTTGTCACGATGGCTTTACTCTCAATGATCTGGTCAGCTACGACCACAAGCACAACGAGGCCAACGGCGACCACAACCACGACGGAAACGATGCCAATTACAGTTGGAACTGCGGCGTCGAGGGTCACTCAGATGATCCGGCTGTCGAGCATTTGCGCCAGCAGCAGGTCAAAAACCTGCTGACTCTGCTGTTCATCGCTCAGGGGACGCCCATGCTGCTCATGGGTGATGAGGCGCGCCGCACCCAGCACGGCAATAACAACGCCTACTGTCAGGATAACGAATTAAGCTGGATGGATTGGTCGGCGCTGGAACGGCAGGCCGGTTTGCTGCGTTTCGTCACCGCGCTGATCCGTTTCACCCAGACGCATGAACTCTTCCGGCAGGAGTCTCCCTGGCTGCCTCCTGATGGCGCCCATCGACCGCTTCTCACCTGGCACGGCGTCCACCTCGACCAACCCGACTGGAGTGCGGATTCTCACAGCCTGGCCTTCAGCCTGCACCTGGACGGGCGGCAGAACGTCATCTACGCCATGCTCAACGCCTACTGGGAACCTCTGCGCTTCGACCTGCCCAGGCTGCCCCGTGGTCGCCGCTGGCACCGCATCATTGATACCGTCCGCCCCACGCCTGATGATTTCGTCGAACCAGACCGCGCCCCGCTTGTCTCCGAGGATACTTATCTCGCGGCTGCGCGTTCTTCCGTCGTCCTCCTGTCAGAGTAGGGTCCCATATCGAGATACACCTGTCTGTCAGGGCAGTTGCGGAATCAAAAGGGACACGGCGGTGCTGCCATGTCCCTATGATGTTTTCGCTGTTAGGCAGGGTTATCTAGCTCGACGGCGTAGCTTCCGGTGTGGCTTCGGCAGCGGGCTGCGAGGCCGCGGATGCCGCTTCGATGTAGGCCGCTTCCAGCGACTGGCGCAGCGCGGGCAGACTGCCGAACGTCACGCCCGTCAGCCCCGTGCCATCCAGCACGCCGTAATTATCATCGCTGGCGACGAACCACAGGAACGACTGCACATGCACTTTGGTCAGCGCGGCGCGGTTGACGAGCAGTTGTACGGGTTGCGCCAGGGCGTAGCTGCCGTCGACAATCGTCTGTACATCCGGCGTCACACATCCGCTGCCCGCATCAACAGCGACGAGCTGAATGCGCTCCTGGTTGTTGCCGAGGACGCTTTGGTACTGCTGCCAGCTCATGTAGGTCAGCGCACCTTCGACATTGGCAGTCGCGGCGGCGCGATAGAGCGCGTCATCGTTCTGCTCGGTGTCGCCACGCAGGATAGCGGCATCGAGCAGAATATCGCTGTAGCTTGCGCCAGAGTTCGGCGCGAAAAGCGTCATCGCCTGTTCCGGGAAAGCCGGATCAACCTGATTCCAGGTTTCAACTGTATTGGCCGATGCTGCGCCCCAGGTGGTCTGCAACTGCTCTGTGGTGAGGCAGGTCAGGAAGTCCGAAGCCACATTGGAGACCAGCACGACCGCGCGGCTGCCCAGGCTGACCGGCAGGGTGGTGATGTTGTTAGCGGCGCAGTTTTGTGCCTGCTCATCAGTCAGCGGCGCATCCGTGATGGCGATATCGAGTTCACCATTACACAGGCGGCGCACTCCGGCGGGCTGGCCGAGCGTGCGCGTATCGAAGGTTACGCCGGGATATTGGGCCGTGAAGGAATCGGTGATTGATTTGACGTATTCGCTGGCGGCTGCCGAACCCGCGATGATCACCTGACCGCTGACATCACCCGGAATATTGAATGCCGATGTAGCTTCGCTGAACGGACGTGGATTGCCCGTCCCGGCGAGCGTTTGCAGGTTGGTCTCGCTGATCAGCGCGGTGGGCGCGGTCAGCTCCAACTCGCTGATGGTTGTCGCGGCATCGGTCCCGAGCGCATAATTGAGCACGTCCTGCAGGCCGGGCTTGGTCAGGCTGGCGCGATTGACATAAAAGAATAACGAGTTGGCCGCCGTATACAGGCGCTGCTCAACCGAATCGGCGGAAGGCGCGAAGCAGCCTGTGCCCGCGTTGAGGTCGAGCACCCGCACGGTATCCCCGGCGGCTGCTGCGACGGCAGAACTGACGACGCCGAGCGTGCCATCGGACTGAGTGACGGCGGCGACTACATCACTGTCGCTGCCAAGCTGCGCCGCATCAGCCCGCAGGCCGTCGCCTTCGATCAATTCATCCAGGACAAGGTATGTCGCTGATGTCGCCGGGGGCAGCGCTACAGTCAGCGGCAGGGAAACATTGGCCGGATCGATCTGATTCCAATCGGCGAGCTGCGCGCTGGGGGCAAAAATCGTATTGAGCGCAGTCTGTTCCAAGCATTGTGGAACGCCGGCGTTGGGCGACGCAATAAAAGCGATGATGTTATGGGCAACGAGTAGTTCCAGATAGTCAACACTATTCGCTGTGCAATTCTTGTTTTCATCGGCAGAGATCGGGCGGCTGGCGGTAGCCACATCGGCTTGACCCAGGCAGAACTGGTCGAGGCCGCCGCGCGTGCCCGTCAGGCTGGTCGTTGCATTGATGGCCGCGCCGCTGGCGGTCTGAAACGCTTCGTACAGTGGGTTCACAATACCAGAACCGACAATCTGAACGGCGTCATCCTGGGCAGTGGCAAGACCCGCCGTGATGAAAAGCGCGAACAGGACGAGAATGCCGCCCCTGCGCCATATTGATTTCATGGTGGAAAGCTCCTTGAAGGTGGTTGACATGCGCGAAAATTGTACACTCACGAATCGGGTTGTCCAGCCAGACTTTTAAGCATGGCACGGACGCGCTATGATTGAAGCACATTAGAAGAGGTGAACAGGGCGAGCAAGCGATGACGGAACCGACGATATACGAGCTGGCGGGCGGCGATGCTGTGTTTCGCCAGGTGGTGGATGAGTTTTATGCGCGGGTCGAAGCAGACCCCGTCCTGCGCCCGATGTTCCCGGATGACCTGAACGCCGGAAAAGAGTGGCAGTACCTGTTCCTGATTCAACTGTTTGGTGGCCCAGGACGTTACAGCGAGGTGCGCGGGCATCCCCGGCTGAGGATGCGACACATGCCTTTTCCGATAGACCAGACCGCGCGCGATCACTGGCTGGCGCATATGCTCGCGGCCATTGACGCAGTTGGCATCACCGACCCGGCACGTGGCGCAATGGTCGAGTATTTCGAACGCGCATCCACTTTCATGATCAATGCCGAATCGAAATCCGATAATCTGATGCACTGGCAGCCAGGGAACAACGAGGCATGAAGACGAAAGCCAAACAGCAGCAAACTGCCGCGCCTGCTGCGGGGGGTGGGGCTATCCGAATGGTGCGCGAGGTTCTGGAGCTGCCGCGACTGGCACGGCTGGTGCTGGTCGCCCTGGTCGCGCTGGTGGTCACGATTGCCGTCAGCCCGCTGGTGGATGATATCTATCTGCGCTATTTCTACACGTTTGAAACGCGCGGACTGCCCGCAATGGTGACGGTCGCGTTTGGTATAATTGCCTATGGGGTCGGCTGGTGGCTGATCATCGGCATGGCCGGGGAGCAGCCGCGCGCGCGCAAGGCGGTGATCTGGTACCTGGCAATCGCAGCCGTACTCCTGATCTGGGTGCTGGCGCTGACTATCTATGGCTACTTTTCGACTCGTACAGGCTGAGGAGCAATCATGAGATACATGTGGTTTGCCGGAATGCTGATGCTGCTCCTGGCGGCGTGTGGGCAGCCTAGCGCGGAGACACTGCCTACGCTGGCCGCGACAGCCCTGCCCCCAGAAGAAACCGCACTGGTTGAAGCCGCGCCACCCAGCGCGACGCCCATTCCGCTGGGACGCGCCACTCTGCCACCAACCTGGACGCCCTCGCCTGAGCCAACCAGCGCCGTGATTGAACCCGCTGCGCAAAATACGGAAGCCGTGCCAGCAACTGTCGAACAGCCACAGGGGCAGGCGACACTGGTTGTGTGCGGTACATTTGTCGTTGATCGCGAGCGCAGTCTGCCTACATTCACCTTCGGCAGTGCGCCCGCCGTTTATTGGACGGCAGTCGTGACAGCCGCGCGTTACCGCATCAACCTGATCGACGAGACCGGCACCGAAATCTTCGTCGATTACACCCTGGAACCGAACTATACCTTCGCCGCCGAATTGTTCGAGCGCGGAAAACGCTATGCCTGGGAAGTTTATCCAGAGGACGCCCTTGGGCAGCAGATGTGCCTGAAGCGCGGGCAGGAACTGTTCCCGCAGTAGCGACACCGGTACGACAAGAGCTTGCTTGCAGGTTCTTGTCAACCTCGTGATTTCACGAGGCCGCTTTCATTCACCTGATGTAGACCCTCACGAAGGTTTTCTGTCGTCGACAAAGCCTGCCGTGCCAATGCTGTGTGGACTGCCGCGCGATCTCAGTTGACTTGTGCTGCCAGCGTGATTTCGCCTGGGGGCTTCGGTACTTCGTTTTCATTGCCTTGCTGGATCACCGTGGAAGCGCGCTCAAGCCCCCGGCCAGTCCCAGCAGATATGGACTATTGGACGGCTGATTTGCTGCTCAACCCCTCCGAATTTGCTCCGGGCTGATTGTTCTTCGGACTGCCAGACTGCCATGTCCCTACGAGTGAAAACACCGTTTCCAGAACCCCTCAGTGACCGCAAGGGTTTCTCGTTTAATTCCTACACGAACACCCTTCGATGCACACCTGTACTGCTATGGTATTCCACCGGGCTTACGAAAAAGAGATAATGGAATACGGATGGCTTCAAGCATTCTTCTAAACAACCACATCGAAAAGAGAAATACGAGGCAGCGATGGCGAAAGTATTCGATCACATCTCCGACGATCTGCGCGCGTTCATCAGCCAGCAGCACCTGTTCTTCGTAGCAACCGCGCC
>JAEUQX010000154.1 GCA_016788625.1 Anaerolineae bacterium | reverse complement strand
GCCCGCTGTACCCGTACATCACATTCGACGGACGCGCCTAACTGCGCCAGCAGGATGATCGACCAGACCGTCCCATGATACTTGGGCGCATAACCCGCGCCGGGCTTAACCCAGTACCCATCCGAGTGCATGGCGTTGAGTACGGCCGCGATTTCGCCGCGTTCGTGGGCAGCAGCGCACGCGGCAGTCAGTTCGGAATCGTCGGGGTGGCGGTGGAGCAAATCGCGGAGGGTGAGATAACGGGCGTCGGGGGTTTCGTCTTCAAGCAGCCAATCCAGAAGCTGTTCGTCCAATTCCACTTTCGAGGGCATCGCTGTGCCTCCTCACAACACTACGGAAATCGACAGCGTTACACCCATTGTACACCTGTTCTATCATCGTCAGGGAAACTCTACCCACGTTCGCCTATTTGTGCTAGGCTAGTATTAACGTTATCCCTTGTGAGGCCGCCGTGACTCAGCCCCTTGATTTCCAACCGATCTTCCAGGCCGTGCGCCAGGCCGCCGTGCTGTGCCGCCGTGTACAGGAAGCGCACCTCGTCAGCAGCGACAAGGGCGGCCACGAACCCGTGACCATCGCGGATTATGGGTCGCAGGCCATCATCAGCCGCGCCATTGCCGCCGCCTTCCCGGATGATGGCATCATCGCGGAGGAAGATGGCGGGCAGTTCATCGAACTCGTTGCGCAGGAGCAGCGTGCCGAGGTCGTCGCACTGCTCTCGGAAATCCTCAACACGCCCGTCACGCAGGCCGATGTCGTCCGTTGGCTCGATCATGGGCAGCGCCGCGAGACCGCCCGCACCTGGGTGATCGACCCCATCGACGGCACCAAGGGCTTCCTCGCGCTGCGCAGTTACGTGATCGCGGTCGGCATCCTGGTCGATAAACAGCCTGTTGCCGGGGTGATCGGCTGCCCGGCTTATCCGACGAAAGACAACGCTGGCGCGCTGTTCCACGCTCAGGGCGGTGTCGCGTTTATGCAACCGCTGACGGGTGGCGCGGTGCGGCGCGTGCGAGTCTCTGAACACGCGGAGGCCAGCCAGGTACGTGCGCTGGAGAGTGTCGAGAAAAGCCATACCAACCACGAGCGGATGGCGCGGGTGCGCGAAGTCGCCGGGTTAGGGGATGCCACATTGACGCGCATCGACAGCATGGAGAAGTATGCGCGCATCGCCGCCGGGGATGCCGAGATGTATCTGCGGCTGCCGCGCCTGAACAGCACGCGTCCGTTTATGATCTGGGATCATGCGGCGGGCACGGCGCTGGTGCAGGCCGCTGGCGGCATGGTCACCGACATCGACGGCTCACCGCTGGATTTTTCGCAGGGTCGCGCGCTGGCAAACAAGGGGATTTTGGTGAGCAATGGCCGCGTCCACGAGCGCATGATCGCCGCCATCCAGCAGGTGCTCTCCGAGAGCGAGTAGCGCTTGGGCAGGGTGTGTCTTATTTCCAGTCCGTCGCGCGTAAACTCTGCCACCTTGGCAATGTAGTCCAACATGTCCAATAGATAATCGCGCGAAGTCTTCATAGCACAACTAAGTCTTCCTCAATGCGCTTCCTGAAGCGAGTTTGTCGCTCATCGTTGCCAACCAAACTGACCTCACAACCGAGAAGCTCCTGCAAATCCTGCCACAACCCAACCGCATCCCACAGCGTCGCGTCATCACGGAAATCGACCAGCAAGTCGACATCGCTGCCTGCTGTTGCCTCGCCGCGCGCGACGCTGCCAAACACCCTCACATTGTACGCGCCGTAACGTTCAGCCAGTGCGAGAATGTCGTCGCGCCGTGCGCGCAGATTATCCAGCGTCGGCGTTGGAAGCGTCGTTTTGTCACTCATACTTATTCATCCACAGCTTCACTCACCAGTATAGATCAATTTTTACGTTGTCTGCTGGTTATCCCCCGCTGCGCCCCAGCGCTTTGAACACGGCGTCCGTCCCGAAGGCCAGTGCCTCAACCGGGATGCGCTCGTCCGCCGCGTGAATCGACGCCGCGAAGTTGAAATCCTCGGCAAGCTGCATGGGCAGGAAGCCGTAGGTCTGGATGCCCAACTGCGCGAAGAAACGCGCATCCGTCACCGCTGCTAACATCAGCGGCACGGCCTTCGCGCCGGGGTCAGACTCGCGCAGAATGCCCTCCAGCGTGGCGAACCAGCGCATATCCGGGTCGCCTGGGCCGGGGTCGAATATTACCGTTTCCAACTCGACGGCATCTCCGATGATCGCGCGCAGTTCGCGCAGCATGTCATCCGGCTGGAAGCCCGGCAGCATCCGCACATCCAGATCGACGGTCACCGCCGCCGGGATGACGTTGGTCGCCTCCCCACTGCGCAGTACGGTCGGCGAAACAGTGTGGCGGAACAGCGGATTGATCATCTGACGCTGGTCGCCCATGTTCTCCAACAACATATCGGTCTGCGCCGGGTCGAGCAGGCCGCGCAGCAGCATGTCCATCGGTGACGGTACACCTGCCGCGATGGCCTCGAACATCGCCCGCGCCGCCGGGGTGACATGGGTGGGCATCTGCTGTTCGTCCAGCGCCGTCAGCAGTTTGCCCAGCTTGCTCATCGCGCCGCCGCGTATGGGCGTGGAGGCGTGCCCGGCTGGCCCACGCAGTGTCGCCCGCAGCCAGCATGGCTGTTTCTCCGCCACCTGGATGGCATAGAAGCGCTGCCCGCCGAAATACAGCGTGAAGCCGCCGAATTCGCCAATCGCCCAGCGCACGTCCTTGAACAGATCAGCGTGTTCGTTCACCAGGAAGCGCGCGCCTACATCGCCGCCGCGTTCCTCATCGCTGACGATGCACAGGATCACGTCGCCGGGTAAGGCCGTCTTCTCGGCGTGCGCCCGCAGGAACGCCGCGACCATCATCGCCACGCCGCCCTTCATATCCAGCGCGCCGCGTCCCCAGATGAACCCATCGTGGATGTCGCCGCCGAACGGGTCGCGCGTCCACTGCTGTCCCGTTGTTGGCACGACATCGACATGGCCGTAGAGCAGCAGCGGCGGCGCGCTGCCCGTCCCTTTCAACCGCGCGATCAGGTTGGGGCGACCGGAGGTTTTTTCCAGCAGGGTAGTGGCGATGCCCTGGCTTTTGAGCAGGCCGTCGATATAGGCGACACAGGCCGCCTCGCCGCCGGGTGGGTTGCTGGTATCGAAGCGGATCAGCGCTTGCAGCAGTTCTGCCGGGCGCTGGTAAATGGTGGTCGATTCGGTCATGGCATCACGTCCCATTTCGAATGTGTTCACAATCGGGCAGATTGTGACACATTACTGGCGCAGATGCTCATGTATATGGCTTTACGGCAAGGCTGCCGATCAGTGGAACCATATGTTTCACATTGTGCGTATAAAGCGGCAATTGGAGAGGATAGGCGACAGATGCAATCAGACAATCTTCCTTGCCGATATGATGACTGAACTGGATGCAAGACAACGGTGGTATCAACAATGCCAGCAGTCATTCCGTTTCGTCCGTGCCTTGTTCACCCCAATCGCCCAGGCGTCGGCGGCGACTTTCAGCGCGTAGATGTTTGACCCACTCAACCGGGCCTTCGATCTCTGGATATTTCATCTCTATTGGGCCGATCTCGTCCATCAGGCGGTTGAGTGCCTTGCCCCAATGTTCTTCCGGTTGTTCCTCGCCGGAAGGTGGCGCTTCGATTTCGCGCTCGACGGATGATGCAACTCGTTCGATCAGTTGCAGCCGCTCTTTCGGCGCGAGTTTGAGCGCCAGCGCTTCTTCTAACAAGGGTGTCGTGTTCATCTGTTGAAGTCCCTACACCTTTATCCTTATTATATGCTAGGATATCTCCCAAATCGCGCTCTTTCAGGGTCGCACACCTCTGGATGTTCTCTACAAGTGCGTTCGGCAAGTTCGAAATCACTAGATGACGCATAGACTTGTCGGTAGCTCTGGTTAATTTGAACGCTGTTATGGTACGTTACATGATTCAGGTCAATGGGCAGTACCTTACCTTCTATACGCTCCAATTCAGCAAAAAAGGTTCTCTCATAAAACGCTACCGCATATTTAGGTGACAATGGCATACGAACGATGATGCCTTCCGATGCATACTCTGTATGATGTCGAAACGGTTCGACCTTATTCGGCACTAAAGCAACGGGATTATCCGAAGTGAAGAACGGTTGGGGTGTCTCATTTGCTTCGAATGACCACATATGATTCATGAGGGCATCGACCATTCGTGAAATCACATCGTTATCTTGAATATGTCCTAAATGCATGATTTTGAGTTGTTCTTCGGAGATTTTAGTTTCTACGTCAAATTTCGAAATGTCTGCCCCCATCATTCGAAGAACCATCTCTGAAACGGCTTTGGTTGACTTCTCAAGAAATTCTTTTAAGGAGGCACGGTATTCCTTAGTCCGCACAAACTGCACTGCGACCATAAAAGCAACAGCAGGTTTATATACTGGATCAACGGTTTCTGAGGCAATCAGGCGACCAATAAGTTCAATTACATCAAGGTCAGTTATTGCTTCCCTAAACGATTTGATCTCTGGCTCCTTTTTAAACCATGCACTCTTCTCCTCTAAATTGTCAACCAGATCATCAACCATTTTTACAAACTGGTCCTCAATCTGAGAAAGCCGTTCTTCTATAGTTCCTAGTCCTTTGACCGAATCGACAATATCAGGAAGGTCTTCAGAGTTCTTGTATTTTTGCTGTACCCTTTCCAGAAGACTTGCTAGATATTCTTCTGGAACGTCATGAAAGTACGTTTCGCTTGCCACATTTTTGATGTTACTGGTGAATGAACGCCTCGTAAACTTGTCGAAAACATGGATTTTGGTTCGGTCAGGGCTAAAGCATCTCAAGTGCGACTGCGGAACATAGTGATGGTTCTTTGCTTTTGTCATTGTTCAGACTTTCCAACCCCAGGAGTCTTGCTATCAACTTCTATGTATTCAGCGAGGGTAAATGGTTTCGGTCTTTTTCGTCGCTCTTGATGCACACTTAATGCTCGAATGGCAATGCGCGAGGAAAGCATAGCCACTGCTACAAGGAACTTGCCCGGAGCATCTGATTGTTTCATGTGAGGGAGAATATTGGGCGTAGATAGATTGTTGCATTTGTCTTTTATAGATTGGTCATTGAATGTAGCGTCTAGCAACCGATGGGCGAATTTATTCCTGATGTCTCGGATTATCTCAATATCAGTAAATTCATCTTCACTAATTAACCCTAGACAGTATGCACTGAGTGTCCTTGCCGAAAAACTACCGAGAGGAGCATTAGCACCGCTGTCAAGGAGTCTTTTAACTGCTTTAGCATCATCTATCACGAAACCCTGGAGAAGTTTCAAAAGGCAATCATCCAGCATTGCAGCACCAAGTAACACACCACCGCGATGACTCTCACGCTGCAACTCTTCCAATATCTTTCCATGGTCTTTAAACATATCGTTATCGACTTGATCAGCCATTTCTACCTTTCGAAAATACACACCAAAATCTATATAATATCTTGTTTTACAGGTTCACGTCCTTAAATACGACGCGCCGTTGATGTCCAGAATTGCGCCCGTGTAGAACGCCGCGCCCTCTGATGCCAGGAACAGCACCGCATAGGCTACCTCGTCCGGCGTCGCCACGCGGTTGAGCGGGCTTTGCGCGCGGATGGCGTCCCCGCTCGCGCCTTCCAGGTAAGTAGTCGCCATGTCCGTCTCGACAAACCCCGGCGCGACTGCCGTGACGAAGATGCCATGCGGCGCCAGCGCTTTCGCCAGGGATTGGCTCATCGCGTTCATGGCCGCCTTGCTCGCCCCATAGGCAGGCGCGTCCGGCTCGCCGCGAAACGCCCCGCGCGATGAGACGTTGACGATGCGCCCGCCGCCGTGCTGCATCATGTGCTGCGCTGCGCAGTAGGCCGCGTTGGCCGCGCCGATCAGATTGGTATTCAGCGTGCGCGCCCAGGCGTCCTGCCAGGCGGTGTAGCTGCTCGTCGCGGGCGGGTGATCTTCGTAAATCCCGGCGTTGTTCACCAGGATGTGCAGCCCGCCCATCTGCGCCACGACAGCATCGACCATCTGGCGCACCGCGTCGGCATCGGCGATGTCCGCCTGCACGCGCATGTGTCCCGTCCCTGGCAGCAGCGCCAGCGTTTCGTCGGCGGCCTGTACGTTCTGGTGGTAATGCACCGCCACACGTGCGCCCTTCTCCGCGAACTGCCGCGCAATCGCCCGCCCAATCCCGCGCGAGCCGCCCGTAACCAACACGATCTGTCCA